>DASUMX010000152.1:0-26669 GCA_036277455.1 Thermoleophilia bacterium | reverse complement strand
GGCGAGCCCGGCGGCGGCGGAGGCCGCCGCGAGCGCCGCGCCCGGCACCGGGAGCGGCCCGCGGGTGGCCAGCGTCGCTGCGTCGCTCCCTCCGGGATCCTCCGCGACGACGTAGCAGTCCGGGCCCTCGCGGCCGGCGTCGACGACGGCGGCGAGGTCGAGGTGGCGCACCGACCTCACCACGCCCACGCTGCGCAGGAAGACGTCGGGGTCGAGCGGCCGGACGATGGTGACGACCACCGGCCGCCCCTGCGCGTCCTCACCCGCATACGCCGCCGCGGCCCGGCCCGCGGGCAGACGCTTCTTCGATCGGTAGCGCTGCGCGTAGATGGGCTCGGTCATGCCGCCTCCCCGGGGCCGGAGTGCCGTACGGCCCGGTCTTACCCGGGTCGGAGGGCAGGAAACGTCCGCCCGTGCGGCCGAAGAGGGTGAACCGCGCGCCCGCAAGCGTTAAACTTCACAAGAAGCTCGAGCCGGACACCCAACGCGCGGAGCAGCTCACCGCCGAGGCCCCGCAGTCGCGCTCGGACTCACCCCGCGGGTCGCCGGCCGGCGGCTCGTCGTGGACGCACGACGCGGCGGAGCAGAGCAACCACGAAAGACGGGACCAGCAGATGAGCACACGCAATCTCGACAAGCTGTTCGACCCCAAGAGCATCGCCGTCATCGGCGCGAGCAACAAGAAGGGGTCTGTCGGCTACATCCTCCTGCGCAACCTGATCGGCGCCGAGTACCAGGGGATCGTCTACCCGGTGAACGTCTCGGCGCAGTCGGTCCAGGGCATCCAGGCCTACGCCAGCATCAGCCAGGTGCCGCGCAAGATCGACCTCGCCATCATCGCCGTGCCGGCCAAGAACGTGCCGCAGACCATGCGCGAGTGCGGCGAGGCCGGCGTGGCCGGCGCCGTCATCGTCAGCTCGGGGTTCAAGGAGATCGGCAAGGCGGGCAAGCGGCTCGAGGACGAGGTCAAGTCCATCGCCGAGAGCTACGGCGTGCGCATCGTCGGTCCCAACTGCCTCGGCTACATCCGCCCGGCGATGAACCTCAACGCCACCTTCGCCCACGTGATCCCGCCGGCCGGCCGCGTCGCTTTCTTCAGCCAGAGCGGCGCGCTGGGCACCGCCATCCTCGACTGGGCGGCGGCCAACAACATCGGCTTCAGCGCCTTCGTCAGCGTCGGCTCCATGAGCGACGTCGACTTCGGCGACCTCATCGACTACTTCGGCGCCGACGCGCACACGAGCAGCATCATCCTCTACATCGAGTCGATCACCGACGCGCGCAAGTTCATGAGCGCGGCGCGGCACTTCGCCAAGAGCAAGCCGATCATCGTAGTGAAGAGCGGCCGCACCGCGCGCAGCGCGCTCGCGGCCGCCAGCCACACCGGCGCGATCGCCGGCGACGACACGCTCTACAGCGCCGTCTTCCGCCGCGCCGGCGTGGTCCGCGTCGACCAGATCGAGGACCTGTTCGACGCCAGCGAGGCGCTCAGCCGCGTGAGCAGCCCCCGCGGTCCGCACCTGGGCATCGTCACCAACGCCGGCGGCCCCGGCGTCATGGCGTGCGACCGGCTGCTGCACCTCGGCGGCGAGCTCGCGGAGCTCGCTCCGGAGACCGACGTGAAGCTGCAGGACGCGCTGCCCGGCTTCGCCGCGCGCGGCAATCCCGTCGACGTCGCCGGAGACGCCGACGCGGTGCGCTACGCCACCGCGGCGCAGGCGCTCATGGACGACCCCAACTGCGACGGCGTGCTCGCCATCCTCACGCCACAGGCGATGAGCGACCCGACGGGCACGGCGCTGGCGCTGATCGACGTCGCGCACAGCCACCAGCTCAAACCGCTGCTCACCTCGTTCATGGGGGAGATCAAGGTGGCGGAGGCGCTGCGCATCCTGCGCGACGCGCACGTGCCGACCTTCGGCACGCCCGAGGACGCGGTCGGCGCCTACATGTACATGTACCAGTACACGCGCAACCTCGGGAACCTCTACGAGACACCGGCCGACATCCTGCCCGACTTCGAGCCGAACCGCGACGCGGTCAAGAGGATCTTCCTGGAGGTGGCCCGCGACGGGCGCAGCATCCTGAGCGAGCCTGAGGCCAAGGCCGTGCTCGAGGCGTACCAGATCCACGCCGTCAGGACGCTGGTGGCAAAGACGGCCGAGGAGTGCGCCAAGGCCGCGGAGGAGATCGGCTTCCCCGTGGCCATCAAGATCCTCAGCCACGACATCACGCACAAGAGCGACGTCGGCGGCATCGCCCTCAACGTCCGCTCCGGCCCCGAGGCGGCCAATCAGTTCGTGAAGATCACGGACCGTGTCCGTGAGGCCCAGCCGGATGCGACCATCATCGGCGTCGCCGTCCAGGAGATGAGCCGGGGCGGCTACGAGGTCATCCTCGGCTCGAAGAAGGACCCCACCTTCGGTCCCGCGATGATGTTCGGCATGGGCGGCACCGGCGTCGAGCTGTACCGCGACGTCGCCGTCGACTTCCCGCCGGTCAACCAGGCGCTGGCGCAGTCGATGATCCAGAGCACCAAGGTCAGCCAGCTGCTCCGCGGCTACCGCGGCAAGGCGCCGGTCGACATGGTCTCCCTCGAGCAGGCGCTGGTGAAGATGAGCTACCTGCTGGTCGACTTCCCGGAGATCCTCGAGATGGACATCAACCCGCTGCAGGTGCGCACCGACGGCGTGTGCGCGCTCGACGCGCGCCTCGTCATCGAGCCCAAGGACGTGCGCAAGATCGCCCTGCCGGGCGCCCACCTCATGATCTCCATGTACCCCAGCAAGTACCGCTGGGAGGTCCCCACGGACGGCGAGGACGTGGTGATCCGGGCGATCAAGCCCGAGGACGAGCCGCTGTGGGCCGACATGATCGAGTCCCTCTCCCCCGCCACGGCCGAGTACCGCTTCTTCGGGCCGATCAAGGAGGTCACCAAGTCGATGCTGGTGCGCTACTGCCACATCGACTACGACCGCGAGATCGCCCTGGCCGCCATCCGCGAGCCCAAGGGCAAGAAGAAGAAGATGATGCTCGGCGTCGCGCGGCTCACGATCGAGACCGCCAACGTGGAGGAGGGGGAGTTCGCGATCGTGGTCCGCGACGCCTACCAGCGCAAGGGCATCGGGAGCAAGCTCATGGACGCGCTCATCCAGGCGGCCCGCGACCGGCACGTGCGCGAGATCCGCGGCCACGTGCTGGCGGCCAACCCGGGCATGACGCGCTTCGCCGAGGACCTCGGGTTCGACGTGCGGCCGGGCGACGAGCCGGAGGTCCGGGAGCTGGTGCTCCGGCTCTGACCGGTCTTACGGCGCGACGCGCGGCAGGCGCAGTTCCGTCTCGGTGAACGACCCGTCGCCGATCCCGCCGGGCAGCATGCCGGCCGGGCGGGCGGGATACGTGCCCGCGGCCCCGGCCGGCAGGCCGTGCGCGAAGTCGACGGCGCGGAGCAGCACGCGGGGGCCGGCGACGAAGTCCAGGGTGACGACGACCCCCTCGGGCGGAGGCGCGTAGAAGTCGAACCACCAGCGCACCGTGGTCACGTCGAGCAGCGTGGTGTCGCGACCGCCGAGCTCGTGCCCGTCGACGCTCGCGGTGAGATTGCCTACCACCGTGTGCACGAGCAGACTGACGACCGCCGCGTCGCGCGTGGGGCGCAGCCGCACGCGCACGGTCCGGCGGTCGCCCTCGACGTGGTCCGAGAGCATACGCAGGCGCGGCGCAGTCAGCCCGTAGTACGGCGCCTCACCGACCACGGTGTCGCGCACGCCGAGGTCGGGGAAGTAGGACTGCACCGGGGGGGCGCCCGGCCGGGGATGCACGTAGGCGCGGGTGTAGTCGTCGAGCCTGCCGATCGCCTGCCAGACCGGCGTGCCGTCCGCCTGGACGCGGTAGGAGACGCTGGTGAACTTCGGGTGCTCGGCGTCAAAGGCGACGGTCGAGCCGACGGCGAAGAGCACGATCCCGCCGGTGACGGCCAGCACGATCGGCGGCCAGAAGCGGAACGCGCGCTCGACCACCGCGAGCGGCAGCATGAGGAGCCCCGCAAGCAGCCACACCGCGACCAGCGTGACGCCCTGCTTGAGGCCGGCGCTCATGAGCAGGAGGTACACCGCCGAGCTGAGGAGCACCAGGCCGGGAACGGCGCCGGCCAGGGCGATGAGGGCCGCCGCCGGCCGGTCGCCTGACGGCCGCTCGATGAGGGCGGCCCCGATGAGGCCCAGCGAGCCGCCCACCAGGGGCCAGGTGAGCAGGAAGCTCGCCCCGGGAAAGAGCAGGCTCACGCCGACGGCCCCCGCGCACCACCAGGCCAAGGCCGCGACGGCGAGGTCCCAGGCGTGCAGACGGCGCAGCAGGAAGCCGTAGATCCCGAGCACCACGGCCGCCACCACGAGCACGAGGCCGACCCGGTACCAGTCGCTGATCACGACGCCGGTCCGCGTCCAGATGCGCTCCTGGTACGCCGACTCGTACATCCACCAGGAGACGGCCGTGACCAGGAGCGAAGCCACCAGCGTCGCGCCGGTGCCGAGCGCGGCCGCGGCGAGGCCTCGCAGGGAGAGCAGACGGCGGGCGGCGGCGGTCCCCACCGCCGCCGCGAACAGCAGCACCGCGAGCGCGGCGAACGGCGCCACCAGCGACCGCGCGTAGACGACGGCGACGTCCCCGATGACGTTGAAGTAGACGACGTCCGGCCGGCGGACGTGCCACAGGTCCAGGGCGCCGAACCGGCGCGCCAGGGACAGCGCGGTCTCCCCCTCGTGCTGGAGCGCCGCCTCGTCGAAGGAGGCGAGGGAGTCGTACGCCGTGTGGTAGTAGCCCGGCCCGTCCAGCATGCCGAAGCTCATCCCCGGGATCCCTCGGGCGAGGAAGAGCTGGAAGTCGCCGACGATGCGCTGACGGCGCGAGACCTCGTACATGAGCGACGACGAGAACGGGTCCGTCGCCGCCAGGTACTCGCGCACCAGCAGGCCGTTGCCGGGACTCGTCTCGTACATGAGGGCAGGCGACGATGAGCCGGGGCTGTCGAAGTCGAAGGCGACGCCGACGGCGTAGGCCCAGGGGTCGTCGCGCAGGAACGCCCGCGCTCCCAGCAGTCCCTGCTCCTCACCGTCGGTGAACAGGAAGATGACGTCGTTGCGCGGTGGCGGGCCCGAGCGCAGGGCGCGCGCCGTCTCCAGGAGGGCGGCGACGCCGCTGCCGTCGTCCGCCGCCCCGACCGAGGTGGGCACGGAGTCGTAGTGGGTCATGAGCAGCACGGCGCGCGAGGGGTCGGTGCCCGGGAGACGGCCGACCACGTTGTGGACCATGCCGGCCACGCGCGGGTCGATCGCCGAGACGACCTTCGCCGTCTGCGTGTGAGGGTCCAGGCCAAGGCTCTCGAGGTGCCGCCTGATGTAGCCGGCGGCCGCGGCGGCGCCCGCAGATCCGATCGGCCGCGAGCCCCCGGCGACGATGCGCAGGTGGTCCACGGCGCGGGCCGAGGAGAACCGGCCGGCCGGAGCGGAAGAGGGCGCCGCTCGTGGCGCGCCGAAGGGCGTGATGGCCACCATCACGACTGCGAGGACCAGGCCCACGATGAGCCCGGCGAACAGGTACCGACGAGTGCCCACGAGCCCACTGTAGCCGCGGGTCGCTGGTTTGCAACACGCCCCGCAGGTGGAGACTGGCCTCATGGGGAGCTTCGCGAAAGCTGGCGGGTGGCGGGGGCCCGCGGCGCCGGGGGACTTCGTCGTCGCCGGCGGCGTCCGCGTGCACTACGTGCGTGGGGGAGCGGGGCCGCCGGTGGTCTACGTGCACGGCGCCAAGGGGTCCGTCTACGACTTCACGCTCTCGGTGGGCGAGCGCCTCGCGGAGCGCTACACCGCGCTCGCCATGGACCGGCCGGGGTCGGGCTTCAGCGCCCGGCCGGCGAACGGCGGGAACACGCCCCAGGCGCAGGCGGCGGTGCTGCGCGCCGCCGCCTCGGAGCTCGGGCTCCGGCGTCCCATCCTGATCGGCCACTCTCTCGGCGCCGCCGTGGCGCTGGCCTGGGCGCTGGCGGCGCCGGACGAGGTGGCGGCCGTGGTCACGCTCTGCGGCTACGTGCTCCCTCTGGGCGGCGGCCCGCCGTGGGTCACCACGCTCCTGCGCCACCCGGCGACGCTCCGCGGCGTGGGCCTCCTCGGCCGCTCCCGGCTCGGGCGCCCGCTCGTCAGGAGCGCCGTCGAGCGCGCGTTCTCTCCCGGGACCCCGCCGGACGAGTACGTGCGCATCGCGCCGCAGCTGGCGCTCCAGGCGTCGGCACTGATCAGCGACGGCGAGGACCGCAAGGCCGTGGAGAGCGGCCTCGCGGCGCTGCGGCCGCTCTACCCGGGCCTCCGGGCGCCGCTCGTGATCCTGGTGGGCGCGCAGGACCGGATCGTCCCCCCTGCGGTGTCGGACCGGCTGCACGCCCTCGTCCCGGGTTCGGAGCTGGTGCGCGTGGCGGGCGCCGGTCACATGCCCCAGTTCACGGCGCCGGACGCCGTGGTGGCCGCCGTCGACCGTGCCGCCGAGCTCGCCGGCGCCGCGCCGACGTTTGCTTCCCCGGATGACCACGGGTAGCCTACAGGTGGCCGCGCTAGGCGGGGAGCCAGCGGTGCCCTGTACCCGCAATCCGCTACAGCGGGGCTGAATCCCCGCCCGAGGGGCCGTCCCGCGAGGCAGTCAGCCGTGTCGCGGCGTTGAAGGTCGGGTCCTACGCAATGGAACCCTGCGAACCCCGTCAGGTCCGGGAGGAAGCAGCGGTAAGCAGGCCATTCCATGTGCCGCAGGGTCGCCTGGCCCGAGCTTGCGCACGGCGAGGACGTTCGGAGGACGCGCTTCGACGGCGGGTGCGCGGCCGCTTTTTTCACCTCTGACGACCGGGGGACACAGTCTCATGAAGCTTCCGCCCGACCCCGCGTCCCCCGCGGACCGGGACCCGCTCGCCTACCAGGACGCCGCCTTCGTCGAGAGCGACGAGGGTCGCCCCCTCCGCATCCTGGCCGAGTACCTGCGGCCGCTCGGCGTGTTCCGTCGCCGCCGCATCCACGACACCATCGTCTTCTTCGGCTCGGCGCGGATCACGGAGGACGGGCCTCTGGGCCGCTACTACACGGAGGCCCGCGATCTCGCCCGCCTGATCACCGAGTGGTCGGACGGGCTCACGAGCCCCGCGCACCGCTACCTCGTGTGCACGGGCGGGGGTCCCGGGATCATGGAGGCGGCCAACCGCGGCGCGCACGAGGCCGGCGGCCGCACCATCGGCCTCAACATCGGCCTGCCGCACGAGCAGCGCCCCAATCCGTACATCACGGAGGGGCTCTCGTTCGAGTTCCGCTACTTCTTCATGCGCAAGCTGTGGTTCGCCTACGTGGCGCGGGCGATCATCGTGTTCCCGGGGGGATACGGCACCCTGGACGAGCTGTTCGAGTTCCTCACCCTGTCGCAGACCGGCAAGATCGACCCGCCGGTCGCCACCCTGCTCTACGGGACCCGCTACTGGAACGAGATCGTGGACTTCGACGCCCTGGTGCGCCACGGGACCATCAGCGCCGACGACCTCAGGCTGCTGCACTTCGTCGACACGCCGGCGGAGGCGATGGCCGTGCTGCGCGCGCGGCTGCGGCCGCAGGACGAGGCCGAGCCCGCGCCGGCGCTCGCCAGATCGGTCACGCCGGAGGACGAGTGCGCGACCTGCGGCCCGGAGAAGGAGGAGCGCCCGTGAACCAGCCCGCAGACCAGCACCGTGAACTGCTGGCGCGCGTCGCCCGCGAGGCGATGATCGAGTACGGCCTGGAGCCTGAGTTCCCGGCGCGGGCGATCGCCGAGGCCGGGGCGCTCCCGGAGGCCTCAGCGGACGGCGAGGGCGCCGCCGACCTGCGCGCACTGCTCTGGTGCTCCATCGACAACGACGACTCGCTCGACCTCGACCAGCTCACCGTCGCCGAGGGCGAGGTGGACGGCGGCGTCAGGGTCCTGGTCGCGATCGCCGACGTGAGCGCGACCGTCCTGCCGGGCTCCGCCGTCGACGCGCACGCCGGCGTCAACACGACCTCGGTCTACACGCCGGGGCGCATCTTCCCCATGCTGCCGGACCGGCTGAGCACCGACCTCACCTCGCTGAACCCCGCCGAGGACCGGCTCGCCGTCGTCGTCGGGATGACGGTCGACGCCGGCGGCGCGGTGGTGGCCGAAGACGTGCGCCGCGCCCTCGTGCACAACCACGCCAAGCTCGCCTACCCGTCGGTCGGGGCCTGGCTGCAGGGCGAGGGCGGGATGCCCCCGGCATTGGCGGCCGTGGAGGGCCTCGCCGAGAACCTGCGCCTGCAGCACACGGTGGCGCAGCGCCTGCGGGCGCGCCGCCGCGAGCAGGGCGCGCTCGACCTCGAGACCCTCGAGGTGAAGGCGCGCTTCGACGGCGGCGCCGTCAGCGGCCTCGTCGTCGAGCCCCGCGACCGCGCCAAGGAGCTCATCGAGGACTTCATGATCGCCGCCAACGGCGTCGTCGCTCGCTACCTCGCGGGCAAGCGGTTCCCGGTGGTGCGCCGCGTGGTGCGCGAGCCGGAGCGCTGGCAGCGCATCGTCGACCTCGCCGACCAGCACGGCTTCCTCCTCCCCGAGGAGCCCGACGCGCCGTCGCTCAACGCGTTCCTGGAGGAGGAGCGCGAGAGCGATCCCGAGCGCTTCCCCGACCTCTCCCTGGCGATCGTCAAGCTGCTCGGCAGCGGCGAGTACGAGGCGACGCAGCCGGGAGAGCCCATCGACGGCCACTTCGGGCTGGCCGTGACCCACTACGCGCACTCCACGGCGCCGAACCGCCGCTACCCGGACCTCATCACCCAGCGCCTGGTCAAGGCGGCGCTGGACGGGTCGCCGATCCCGTACAGCGGCGAGCGGCTGGCGGAGCTCGCCGCGCACTGCACGCACCAGGAGGACCAGGCGCAGAAGGTCGAGCGGCGCGTGCGCAAGTCGGCCGCCGCCTGCTTCCTCGTCGAGCGGGTCGGCGACGAGTTCGACGGCTTCGTCACCGGCGCGAGCCCCAAGGGCACCTGGGTGCGGGCGCTCGATCCACCGGTGGAAGGCCGCGTGGTGGAGGGCGCCGGCGAGCTGGACGTGGGTGACGCGGTGCGCGTGCGTCTCGTCGACGCCGACCCGGAGCGCGGATTCATCGATTTCGCCGTCATCTCCTGACCGGCTCCCGGGGTACACTAGCCATCCCATGAAGCGCTCGCTGTACAGGGAGTACCGCCCCCAGACGTTCTCCGAGCTCGTCGGCCAGGACCACGTGGCGCGCACGCTGCGCAACGCGGTGGAGACCGGCCAGGTGGCGCACGCCTACATCTTCGCCGGGCCGCGCGGCACCGGGAAGACCAGTACCGCGCGGATCCTCGCCAAGACGCTCAACTGCGTGGGCGCAGACGGCGCCAACGACAGTCCGACGATCACCCCCTGCGGCGTCTGCCGCCACTGCGTCGCCATCGCCGACGGCGTCTCGCTCGACGTGGTCGAGATGGACGCGGCCTCCAACCGCAGCATCGACGACGTGCGCGACCTGCGCGACAAGATCGCCTTCGCGCCGGTCGACGGCCGATTCAAGGTCTACATCATCGACGAGGTCCACATGCTCACGCGTGAGGCCTTCAACGCCCTCCTCAAGACGCTGGAGGAGCCGCCCGACAACGTCGTGTTCGTGCTGGCGACCACGGAGGCGCACAAGATCCCCGAGACCATCGTCTCGCGCTGCCAGCGGTTCGACTTCCACCGCCCCCAGGTCGCCGGCATCGTGCGCCTGCTGGCGGGCATCGTCGAGCGCGAGAACGCGCGCCCGGACGACGAGCGCGGCGGCCCGCCCATCGACATCCAGGAGGAGGCGCTGCACATCATCGCGCGCCACTCCCAGGGGGGGTTCCGGGACGCCATCGGCACGCTCGACAAGCTGGTGACCTACGCCGAGGGCACGATCACCTCCGCCGACGTGCTCGAGGCGCTCGGCGTCACCAGCAGCGACCTCCTCTTCGAGATCACCGACATCGTCACCGAGCGGCGCACGGCCGAGGCGCTCCAGTTCGTGCAGCGCCTCGCCAACGAGGGCACCGACTACTCGCAGTTCATCCGCGACCTGCTGCGCCACCTGCGCCAGCTGTTCCTCCTCCAGCACCTCGAGGAGGCGGCGAGCGACGAGGCGATGCTGCGCACCCTCGGCCAGACCGTGGAGCTCGACGGCGAGCTGTTCCGCGAGCAGGCGCAGCGCGCCGGGCAGGTCTCGCCGCGCGAGGTCGTGTTCTTCATCGAGCAGCTCGGCGAGGCGCAGCGCGAGATCCGCGACGGTCTCGACCCGCGGCTGCAGCTCGAGCTCGCGCTGGTCAAGGTCACGCGGCCGGACCTGGACCACTCGGAGGCCGCCCTCGAGGAGCGCCTGCGGCGTCTCGAGGCCGCGGCGACCGGCGGCGGCCCCGCGGCGCCCGCGCCGCCGGCGGCGGCCGGGCCCGCCTCATCCGCGCCCGCGCCCGCGCCCGCACGTCCGGCGACCGACGCCGCCGCGCCCGCACGTCCGCCGAGCGACGCCGCCGCCACCGCGCCCGCGACGCCGCCCGCGACGACGCCCGGCTCACCGGCCGTCCCCGCGAAGCCGCAGCCTGCCGACGTGGCGCCGCCCGGACCCGCTCCGGCCGAGGCTCAGCCCGATCCCGCCGCGGCCCCACCACGACCGGCCACCGCGGCCGACGCCGCGCAGGAGCTCACGCTGGAGCGCGTCAAGCGCGCGTGGGAGCTGATCCTGCAGCGCGTCCAGTCCGCCAGGGTGCCGCTCTACGGCTTTCTGCGCGACGGGCGGCCGCACGCCCTGGAGGGCGACGCCCTGACCGTGGCGCTGCCCTCGGAGTTCGCCCTGCGCAACGCCGAGCAGGGCGACAACGCGCAGGTGCTCGCCACCGCCGTGGAGGGCGTCCTGGGACGCCGCGTCACGGCGCGTTTCGAGCTCGCCTCCGGTGGCGGCCCCGCGGCCACGCCGGAGGCTGCTCCGGCCGCCGCCCCGCAGGCCCCGGCGGCGCTTCCCGACTTCACCGACCAGATCCGTGCCGCGCAGGCCAAGCTCGACGCCGAGCTGCTGCCCGAAGAGCCCTAAGGAGAACGCCGTGGCCAATCCCCAGTACAACAAGATGATGAAGCAGGTCCAGGAGATGCAGCGCAAGATGGCGCAAGCTCAGGAAGAGCTCGCCGTCGAGACCGTGGAGGCCAGCGCCGGCGGCGGCGTGGTCACCGTGGTCGTCACCGGGTCCCTCGAGGTCAAAGAGGTGCGCATCAACCCCGACGCGGTGGATCCCGAGGACGTCGAGATGCTGCAGGACCTCGTGGTCGCCGCGACCAACGAGGCGCTCCGCGCCGCCCAGGAGCTCGCCAGCACCAAGCTCGGCGGCGCCACCGGCGGCATCGACCTGCCCAACATCCCCGGGCTCTTCTGAGTCACGACGTCGCCCGCCCCGGGGCTGCCGGCGGCGGCGCGGCGCCGGAGTCGCCAGCCACGGCGAGGAACCTATGCGCGCGGCGGGTGGCGCCATGGGTGATGCCGTGGGCGGCGTCAAACGCCGCGTGGATATCCCGCCCCCCGGCCGGACTCGGCGCGGCGGGACAGCGGGCGCCGGACTCGGCGCCGGCAGACGGCAGCGGGCACAGCGGGCGCCGGACTCGCCGGCAGGGCGGCGCCGGACTTGCAGGCTCGGGGGCACGCGTTTAGAATCTGAATATCGGACTGAAGCAGTCTGAAAGGCGTCCTGCCGGGCGCGTCGCGCGATCCCCTTCTCCCAGAGCCGGGGTGAAGGGGGCTCTCGTCGGCGACCCGGCGGCCCGGCGAGGCGGGACGCAGGCCCCGCGCGTTGCCGTGACCGGCGCAAACGAGTAGACTGTCAAGCTGGTCTGCGGGCGCCGGAACGGCGCCCGAATCTTGCACCCATTGTGTATGGCGAGTCACGTCCAGGGGGACTTCGCGAGAATGTATGCACCACCGGTCGAGCGTCTGATCAGCGAGCTCTCCAAGCTCCCCGGCATCGGTCCCCGCACCGCCCAGCGCCTCACCTTCCACATCCTCCGGCAGCGCCCGGAAGAAGTGCTGCCGCTGGCGGCGGCCATCGCCGAGGTCAAGGAGAAGATCGGGTTCTGCTCGCGCTGCTTCAACCTGGCCGAGGGCGAGCTGTGCACGATCTGCGCGGACCCGAGGCGCGACCCGAGGCTGCTCTGCGTCGTGGAGCAGCCGTTCGACGTGGTCACCATCGAGCGCACGCGCGAGTACCACGGCTACTACCACGTCCTCGGCGGGGCGCTCAGCCCCATCGACGGCGTCGACCCCGAGCACCTGCACATGGCGGAGCTCCTCGCGCGCGTGGACGAGGACGTCGCCGAGGTGATCGTGGCGACCAACCCGACCATGACGGGCGAGGCGACGGCGATGTACGTCGCCGACCTGCTGCCGGAGCGCGTGCGCGTCACGCGCCTCGCCAGCGGCCTGCCCGTGGGCGGCGACCTTGAATACGCCGACGAGCTGACACTGGGCCGCGCCCTCGCCGGGCGCCGCGACGTGCGGCACGGAGAGGAGTGAACATGGCGACGAAGACCGGCAAGACGAACGTGGGGGCGCCCCCCTCGCTCACCGAGATCCGCTGGCACGGCCGGGGCGGTCAGGGCGCGGTCACCGCGGCCAAGATGGTCGCCGAGCTCGCGCTCGGAGAAGGCAAGTACTTCCAGGCGTTCCCGGAGTACGGGCCGGAGCGCTCGGGCGCGCCGATCGTCGCGTTCACGCGCGTCAGCGACGCGCCGATCCAGGTGTACTCGGGGATCGAGCACCCGCAGATCGTCGTCGTGCTCGACTCGTCCCTCCTGAAGATCGTCGACGTCACCAAGGGCGCGCCGGACGACGCCGTGGTGCTCGTCAACAGCGAGCGCTCGCCGGCCCAGCTCCGCAAGGACTCGGGCCTGGTGGGCAACCGGCTCTTCACCATCGCCGCCACGCGCATCGCCGTCGAGACGATCAAGCGTCCCATCCCGAACACGCCCATGGTCGGCGCGCTCACGCGCATCACCGGGCTGTTCGACATCGATGACGTCGTCACGTTCCTGCGCGAGGACTTCGGCAAGAAGTTCCCGCCCAAGGTCGTCGAGGGCAACATCGCCGCCATCACGCGCAGCTACGAGGAGGTCCAGGGCGAATGACCGTGGACAAGAAGGCAGGCGCCAAGAAGCCGGCGCCGCTCAAGAAGCCCGCGGCGCGCAAGGCGCCGGCCAAGAAGAAGCCCACCTGGGACATCAGCGACGTCGACCAGTGGGGCCCCGAGCGCCACGAGCTCGGCGCGACCATCGTCGAGGCCGGCAACTCCGTCTACAACGAGACGGGCGGCTGGCGCTCGCTGGTGCCCGAGATCGACGTCGAGAAGTGCGACGGCTGCATGCTCTGCTACTTCTACTGCCCCGACGCGTCCATCCTCGTCGAGGACAACAAGGCCGTCGGCATCGACCTCGAGCACTGCAAGGGCTGCGGCATCTGCGCCAGGGAGTGCCCGACCAAGGCCATCGTCATGCTGATCGACAAGAAGGACTGAACATGGCCAGCACCCAATCCGAGATCCTGGCGGTCACCGGGAACGAGGCCGTCGCCGAGGCGATGGGCCAGATCGACCCGGACGTCGTCTGCGCCTACCCCATCACCCCGCAGACCGAGGTCGTCCAGCTCTACGCGCAGATGGTGGCCGACGGCAAGGTCGGCACCGAGTTCGTCACCGTGGAGAGCGAGCACAGCGCCATGAGCGCCGTGATCGGCTCCGCCGCCGGCGGCGCGCGCACGATGACGGCGACCTCCTCCCAGGGCTTCGCCCTCATGTGGGAGGTCCTCTTCGTCGCCGCGAGCTACCGGCTCCCCGTCGTCATGACCACGGTGAACCGGGCGCTGTCCGGCCCCATCAACATCCACTGCGACCACAGCGACACCATGGGCGGCCGCGACACCGGCTGGATCCAGCTGTACGGCGAGAACCACCAGGAGGCCTACGACAACTGCATCCAGGCCATCCGCATCGCCGAGCACCTGGACGTGCGCCTGCCGGTGATGCACATGTACGACGGCTACGTGATCAGCGGGGCCATCGGGCCGCTGCAGATGCTCACCAAGGAGCAGGTGCAGACCTTCATCGGCCCGTACCGGCCGACCAACCCCATGCTCGACGCCAAGAACCCGGTGACGGTGGGTCCGTTCGACGGCCTCCACGGCTGGTACTTCGAGCACAAAGTGGCGCAGAACCGCGCCATGGACCGCTCGTTCAAGGTGATCCAGGACGTCGCCGACGAGTACGCCGAGCTCAGCGGCCGCAAGTACGGCCTGCTCGACCCGTACCGGCTCGACGACGCCGAGATCGCCATCGTCGTGGTCGGCTCCACCGCCGGCACCACGCGGATGACGGTCGACAAGCTCCGCGCCAGGGGCGTCAAGGCCGGCATGGTGCGCGTGCGCGCGTTCCGGCCGTTCCCGCACGAGGAGTACGCCAGGGCGCTCGAGCACGTCAAGGTCGTGGGCGTCATGGACCGCGCCGACTCGTTCGGCGCGCAGGGCGGCCCCGTCTTCCTGGAAGTCAGGAGCGCCCTCTACGACTGCGACCCCCGCCCCCAGGTGCTGCCGTTCATCTACGGCCTCGGCGGGCGCGACATCTTCCCGGACAACATCGAGCAGGCGTTCGCCGAGCTCGAGAACGCTGCGCAGAGCACGAAGCGGGCCTCCACGGAGCGCCGCTACCTCAATCTGCGCAAGGACTGAGGTGACCGGCATGCCGAGAAGGAACGGCACCACCGCGACCGAGCCCAAGGGATCGGCGCTCTACGAGGTACTCAAGGGCATCGACTTCGAGCGCCGCGAGCTCGTCCACAAGCCGCGCGGCGTCGGGCTGTTCGACCTGGTGAAGGACAAGGGCGGCGCCTACAAGTGCTACGCCTGCACCCTGTGCGAGCGCACCTGCCCCGTGGACTGCATCGAGATAGATTACTGCCCCGAGTTCGAGGAGCTCCCCTTCGACGTCGAGGCCGAGCGCGCCGCCGCCCTGGCCACGCTCCCGGGCGAGAGCTGCGGCGCCAACGCGGCCTGCGTCATGGGCGAGCAGCCGGCGGGCTTCATGCCGGAGATCGACATGAAGCTGTTCGACGCCGTGATCGCCGGCATCCGCGGCGGGTCCGGCCTCGTGCAGGCGCTGCACTCCACGCAGGAGGCGTACGGCTTCCTGCCCCGCGTCGCGCTCGAGAACATCGCCGAGGAGATGCGCCTGCCCTTCTCGCGCGTCTACGGCGTCGCCACCTTCTACGGTCAGTTCCGCCTCGCGCCCGTCGGCAAGTACATCATCGACGTGTGCATGGGCACCGCCTGCCACGTCGCCGGCGCGCCGCTCGTGGTCGAGGCCTTCAGCCAGGAGCTCGAGGTGCCGGTCGGCGCGACCACGCCGGACGGCCTCTTCACGCTGCAGACGGTCAACTGCGTCGGTGCCTGCGCCCTGGCGCCGGTCGTGCGCCTCGGAGAGGACGAGACCATCGGGCGCGTCGGACCCAACGAGGCGCGCAAGCTGGTCCGCAAGCTGCGCAAGGCGGAGGTGCCCGCATGACGCCGCTCGCGAAGCCCTCCACCAGGATCGGCAAGGCGCTCAAGGCGGCAGCCGACAAGAGCGCCTACCTCGCCGACGACAAGAAGGCCGAGATCCGCGTCTGCGCCGGCACGGCCTGCCACGCCTCGGGCCGCCTGGCCCTGCGCAAGGCCCTCGACAAGGCGCTCGCCGAGCGTGGCCTGACCGACACGGTCACCGTCGTCGAGACCGGCTGCCACGGCTTCTGCGAGGAGGGCCCGATCGTCGTCGTCCGCCCGCAGGGCCTCTTCTACCCGCGGCTCAAGCCCAAGGACATCGCCGAGATCATCGAGACCAGCGTGGTCGGCGACGGCATCGTCGAGCGGCTCCTCTACAAGGACCCCGCGAGCGGCGAGCCCCTGGCGCACGAGAAGGACATCCCCTTCTACGCGCTGCAGGACCGCATCGTCCTCGCGCTCAACGGCAAGATCGACCCGTACTCCGTCGACGACTACCTGAACCACGGCGGCTACACCGCGCTGGCCAAGGTGCTCGAGGAGGGCGACCCCATGGGGGTCATCGACGAGGTCGAGGCCAGCGGCCTCCGCGGACGCGGCGGCGCCGGCTTCCCGACGGGGCGCAAGTGGCGCTTCTGCCGCGGCAACCCCGGCGACGTGCACTACGTCATCTGCAACGCCGACGAGGGCGATCCGGGCGCGTTCATGGACCGCTCGGTGCTCGAGGGCAACCCGCACAGCGTGATAGAGGGCATGACGATCGCCGCCTACGCCATCGGCGCGGGCAGCGGCCCGGTCGAGGGCTACGTCTACGTGCGCCACGAGTACCCCTTCGCCGTCGAACGGCTGCGCGCGGCCCTGGCGCAGGCGCGCGAGCGCGGCCTGCTCGGCGAGAACATCCTCGGCTCGGGCTTCAGCTTCGACATCCGCATCAACCAGGGCGCCGGCGCCTTCGTGTGCGGCGAGTCGACGGCGCTCACGGCCTCCATCGAGGGGCACCGGGGCATGCCGCGCGGCAAGCACATCCGCACGGTCGCCCAGGGCCTCTGGGGCCAGCCCACCAACCTCAACAACGTCGAGAGCTACGCCAACGTGCCGTGGATCGTCAATCACGGCGCGCAGGCGTTCGCCGCCAAGGGGACGGAGACCAGCAAGGGCACCAAGATCTTCAGCCTCACCGGCAAGGTCGTGAACGGCGGCCTCATCGAGGTGCCGATGGGCGCGACGCTGCGCCACGTGATCTTCGACATCGGCGGCGGCATGCTGCCCGGCCGCGAGTTCAAGGCCGTGCAGCTGGGCGGGCCGTCCGGCGGCTGCCTGCCCGCCTCTCTGCTCGACGACCCGATCGACTTCGAGAGCCTGGTCGCCGCCGGCTCGATGATGGGCTCCGGCGGCATGGTCGTGGTCGACGACAGCACGTGCATGGTCGACTTCGTCAAGTTCTTCCTCAAGTTCACCGCCGAGGAGAGCTGCGGCAAGTGCGTGCCGTGCCGCGTCGGCAGCCAGCGGCTGCTCGAGATCATCGAGCGCATCTGCGACGGCCTCGGCACCCTCGACGACCTCGAGCGCCTCGAGACGCTGAGCGAGGACATCATCGAGGGCTCGCTGTGCCAGCTCGGCGGCAGCGCGCCCAACCCGGTGCTCAGCACCCTCCGCTACTTCCGCGAGGAGATCGAAGCCCACATCGTGGAGCACCGCTGCCCCGCCAGGGTGTGCCGGCCGCTCATCAAGTACACCATCGACCCGGACGCCTGCACCGGCTGCCACGTCTGCTTCGGGGCCTGCCCCACGCAGGCGATCAGCGGTGAGCGCAAAGAGGCTCATGTGATCGACCAGAAGCTCTGCATCAAGTGCGACACCTGCCGTCAGGTGTGCAAGTTCGACGCCATCCCCGTCGTCGACGCGCAACCGGCGCTGGCCGAAGGGAGGCAGCAGTGAGCCCGCGCACCAAGGCTGCCGTGCAGCTCACCGTCGACGGCCGCCAGCTCACCGCCCGCGAGGGCGAGACCGTGCTCGACGTGGCGCGGCGCGAGGGGATCGACATCCCCGCGCTCTGCCACCAGGAGGGCATGGCCGCGTGGGGCGCCTGCCGCCTGTGCCTGGTCGAGGTCGAAGGCCTCGACAAGCTCCAGGCGGCCTGCACCACGTGGGTCAAGGACGGCCAGGTCGTCAAGACCGACACCAAGCGCGTCCGCGCGCGCCGCGAGAGCTACCTCAAGATGTACCTCTCGGACCACAACGCCTACTGCGAGGCGCCGTGCTCGCACGCGTGCCCCACGCACATCGACATCCCGGCCTACATGGCGGCGCTCTCCTCCGGCGACGCCGCCGGCGCGGCCACCATCGTGCGCGAGCAGCTGCCGTTCCCCGGCATCCTCGGGCGCGTGTGCCCGCGCTACTGCGAGCCGGTCTGCCGGCGTGGCGACGTGGACGAGCCCATCGCCATCTGCGCCCTGCACCGGGCGGCGGCCGACCACAGCCAGACGCTGCTGATCCCGGGCGTGCCGACCGGCCGGCGGGTCGCCGTGATCGGCGCCGGCCCGGCCGGGCTCGCCGCGGCCTGGTTCCTCACCCAGGGCGGCCACGAGGTGACCCTCTACGACGCCAACGAGGAGCCGGGAGGGACGCTGCGCTACAGCATCCCCGAGTTCCGCCTGCCCGGGAAGGTCGTCGAGAAGGAGCTCGCCCCGCTCTGGGACGCCGGCGTGCGCTTCGTCGGCGAGTCCGAGCTCGGCTACGAGGTCGACCCGGACGGCCTGTTCGACGCCGGCTTCGACGCGGTGATCATCAGCGTCGGCAACTGGGAGGAGCAGGACCACGTCCTCCCGGGGGACGACGCCGCCCTGAACGGCCTCGATCTGCTCAAGCGCGCCCGTGAAGGCCGGGCCATCAAGTTCTCGCAGAAGGTCGCGGTGATCGGCGACGGCATCACCGCCTTCGACGTCGCGCGCACGGCGCGCCGCAAGGGCGCCAAGGACGTCGTCGTCATCGCCCAGCACCAGGCCGACGACATCCCCGCCGGCGGCCGTGACCTGGCCGCCGCCCTCGAGGAGGGCGTCAGGGTCGAGTTCGGCGCCCTGGCGAAGAAGATCAAGGCCAAGGGCGGCAAGACGCAGGGCGTCGAGTGCGTCCGCGTCGCGTACGAGAAGGGCCGCCGCAAGGAGGTCCGCGGCTCGCGCTTCGAGCTCGCCGCGACGACCGTCGTCATGGCCACCGGGTACGCTCCCAAGCTCGGCGACAGCGCCGACTACCTGGCCATGGCCGACTCGCGCCTGATCGCCAACTACTACACCGGGCGCACGCCGGAAGAAGGCCTGTTCGCCGCCGGCGACGCCATCACCGGCTCGCGCTCCGTGATCCACGCGGTGGCGAGCGGCAAGCGCTCGGCGCTCGCCGTCGACGCCTGGCTGCGCGGTGAGGACCTCGAGGAGCTCGAGGAGCGTCTCGCCGTGTTCAACGGCATGCCGTACCTCGACCAGCTCAAGGACGAGGAGCAGCTCGGCGAGCTCGGCGCGCGTCTCGCCGAGCGCAGCCCCGTGTGGCTCAAGATGGGCGCGACCGCCGAGCCGGCGCCTCGCGCCACGATGCCCAAGGTCGGCAGGCAGAAGCGCCTCACGGCCGGCGACCTCGAGGTCGAGAAGGGCTACAGCCTCGCCGCCGCACGCGCCGAGGCCGACCGCTGCCTGCAGTGCGAGTGCGCGAGCAACGGCGCCTGCGACCTGCAGACGCTCGGCGTCCAGTACGAGATCACCGACAACGACCTCGTCGTCAAGGGCAACCTGGTGCGCGAGGTCGAGCCGCAGTACGAGCACCCGTTCATCCGCCGCGACATGAGCCGCTGCATCGCCTGCGGCAAGTGCGTGCGCGTGTGCCGCGACGTCGCCGGCCCGGCCTGCTACGACTTCACCGGCCGGGGCTTCACCATCAACGTGGACACCCCCTACAGCGACGCGCTGCAGCTCGCCGACTGCATCAGCTGCGGCCGCTGCGTCACGTCGTGCCCCACCGGGGCGCTCACCTTCAACGAGCGCGACCTCGCCTCGTTCAGGGTCGACGAGAGCCGCTGCATCATGTGCCACGAGTGCGTGGACGTGTGCCCGGTGGACGCGCTCAAGGACACCAACCACTTCGAGGACGCGCGCACCAAGTGGCGCGAGCTCGTGGCCAAGGGCAGCGAGCTGGCCGGCGGTCACCGCATGTGCGCCGGCTGCGGGGCGCCGATCGCCGTGCGCCAGATCCTGATGGGCACGGAAGACCCGGTCGTCGTCTCGGCGGCCACCGGCTGCCTCGAGGTGAGCACCACCATCTACCCGTACACCTCGTGGAAGGGCAGCTACATCCACACCGCCTTCGAGAACTCGGCCGCGACGCTCTCGGGCGTCGAGACCGCGTACCGCGCCCTCAAGAAGAAGGGCCTCGTCGAGGAGGACACCAAGTTCATCGCCTTCGGCGGCGACGGCGGCACCTACGACATCGGCCTGCAGTCGCTCTCCGGCGCCATGGAGCGCGGCCACCAGATGCTGTACGTCTGCTACGACAACGGCGCCTACATGAACACCGGCTTCCAGCGCTCGGGCGCCACGCCGCAGGGCGCCTGGACGACCACCAGCCCGGTGGGCAAGGCCCAGTCGGGCAAGATCCAGAACCGCAAGAACCTCACCGACATCATGATCGCCCACGAACTGGGCTACGTGGCCCAGGCCTCGCCGCACGACCCGCGCGACCTCGTGCGCAAGTCGGCGAAGGCCCTGGACACGCCGGGCGCCACGTTCCTCAACGTGCTGGCGCCCTGCCCCCGCGGCTGGCGCGCGGACGGCGCGGAGACGATCGACCTCGCCCGCGAGGCCGTGGAGACCTGCTACTGGCCGCTCTTCGAGGTCGTGGACGGCGAGTACCACCTGACCTACCGGCCGCACCACAAGAAGCCGCTCATCCCGTGGCTCAAGCGCCAGGGGCGCTTCGCTCACCTGTTCAAGCCCGGCAACGAGGAGTCTCTGCTCAACCTCGAGGCCTGGGTGGACAACGAGTGGGAGAAGCTGCTGCGCAAGTGCGGCGAGCCCAGCGAGGCCGAGTGGCAGGAGTACCTGCAGGCCAACGGCTGCCTGCTGCGGTAGACTGCAGCCGGCTACCAGCCGAAGCAGAGCGAAGGGCCGGGGCGCCGACAGGCGCCCCGGCCCTTCGCCGTTCGGCGCCTCCTCCCCGGCGCCCCGGTCCTTCGCGTTCCGGCGCTTCCGCGCCGGCGAGTACAATCACATGGCCGCCGTTCACCCGACCCGGCCGGGAGGAGCACCGTGGACCGCATGACCGCACGCCGGCGACGCCGCCGCCGAGGCCTCACACGCCTCGCCGTCCTCGTCGCCCTGATCGTCGCCATCATCGTCGTCGTGGTGCTGCTCGTGCGCGGCTGCGGCGGAGACGCGGTGGACGAGCCCTCCGGGACGCCGCCCGCCTCGGCGAGCGCGGGGGCGTCGGCGCAAGCCACGGAAGAGCCGGAGCCGGTCTCCAGCCTGCCCCCGCTGGTGGGCGTAGGCGACACGGTGCGGTTCGAGACGCCGGAGGGAGCCGTGGTACGCGTGACCGCAAGCGGCTACGCGGACCCCGGCGACGCGCCGGCCGGCGTCTCGGCGGACCCCGGCGAGCGCATCGTCACTCTCAAGCTGAGCGTGACCCCCGAGGGCGCCGAGGGCACCGCCCTCGTGCCCCTGCCCTTCAAGAAGGCGGACTCGTTTATCCTCATCGCCGAGGACGACACGCTGACGGCGGCGCTCACCGGCGACGCACTCCTCGGGGCGACGCTCCCGCCGGGGGAGACCATCAGCACCACGCTCGCGTTCTCCGTCGGGGCGTCCAGCCCGATCCGCTTCCTGTGCACGCCGGTGGAGGGGTCACGGCCGCGCTCGGCCACCTGGGAGCTGGGCAAGTAGCAGGCGCGCCGGAACCGGCTGCCGGTGGCTGCGCCGCGTGCGACGCCGCGGACGGCAGCACCCGTGGCGCCACGGATGACATCACCGGTGACGTCACTCCTCGCCGCGATGCCCTGCCGTACCTCAGCCGAAGACGGCCTGCAGGTAGTACACCCAGAAGGCGGGGATCTCGCGTACCACGAAGCGCGGTGTCTGCGGGATCGGCGAGGACGTACCGGCCGGTACCGTGAAGACGTTCCAGCCCGCGCGCTGGTAGGCGAGCTTGATGCGCGGCAGGTGGTAGTACTGGCTCACGGCGAGGATGCGCGTCTCGCCGTCCTCGCCGAAGAACGGCACGGTGCCGGCCACCGTCGCGGTGGTGCTGACGCCGGTGGAATCGACCACCACGCGTTCCTCCGGGACACCGGCCTCGACGGCCATGTCGCGCATCACGAGCGCCTCGTCGAAGCCGCTCTCCCCCACCCCGCCCGAGACGATGACTCGCCTGACGAGGCCGTCGTCGTAGAGCTCCACGGCCGTGGTCATGCGGTCCCTGAGTGAAGTGGACGGGCGTCCGTCGCGGTGCACCTGCGCGCCGAAGACGACGACGGCGTCGGCGGCGCGGCGGTAGTCGGTCTCACCGAAGAAGAAGACCTGCGCGACCGGGAACAACAGCAGGCAGGCGGCCGCGGTGGCCACGAGGACGACGGCCGCGGCGAGCCGCCGGCGCCGCGGCGCCGGCGGCCGGAGCGCGGCCCACGCGACGAAGATGAGCGCGGCGCAGACGACGAAGGAGAGCGGGACGGGCACGCCGGGCCGCATCTCCCCGGCGCGCCAGGCGAGGTAGAAGCCCACGCCGTTCCAGGCGGTGATGGCGGCGAAGGCAAGGACGAGACCGACGGTGAGCCAGCGCCGCCACGGCCGCATCCGCGGCGCCACGGCGTAGCCGAGAAGCGCCGCGGAGAACAGCACCAGGAGCGCGCCGGCCGCGACGCGCCCCACGGCCGGCACGGCGACCCACCAGACGGTGAAGTCGGCGTGAGCGCGGCGCAACGAGCCGAAGACGCTGACGAGCGTGAAGCCGCCGATGAAGAGGGAGAAACCCCGGGCGACGGCGGCCACAGCCCAAGGGACCGGCACACCGGCGCCGGAGGCCCCGCGCAGTGCTCCGTCCGCGCTCATGGGCGGGACTGTATCACCTCGGACGTCCGTGGGCCGGGGGACCGGACGCCGGCCGCCTCCGTCGGGCCACCCCCCGGTCAGGCCGCCGACAGGTGACGCTGCGCCGAGGCAGCCGCGGTCGAACCTTCGGCCACGGCGGTGGCGATCATGCGGACCTTGCCGGGGTAGGCGGCGAAGTCGCCGACCGCGTACACGCCGGGCAGCCGCGTCTCCATGGTCGTGTCGACGTCGATCCTGGTGCCGCTGAGCCCGAGGCCCCAGTGCTCGAAGCCGGAGAGATCGGGGACCTGGCCGATGCTGACCAGCACGAGGTCGGCGGGCAGCTCGACCGAGGACTCGTCCGGACGCCGCACGACGATACTCTCGAGCCGTTCCTTGCCCCTCAGGCCGACCACCTCACCGTTGCTGACGACCTCTATGCCCGCCTCAGCGAAGCGGTCCTGGGTGTGGGAGAAGGCGCGGAACTCGTCACGCCGGCGGACCACGGTGACGTCGGCGACCTCGCGCAGCGAGAGCGCCGTGTCCAGAGCCGTGTCGCCGCCACCCACGACGACGGCGCGCTTCGCGCGGACCTCCTCGAGCGGCGGCAGCCGGTACGCCAGTCCCTTGCCGAGATAGCGGTCCTCGTCCTCGAGGCCGAGGCGCCGCGGGGTGAAGCGGCCCAGGCCCAGGGCCAGCACCAGCGTCCTGGCGTCGTCCTGGCGCAGTGAGCCGTCGATGGTGAACCCGCTCTCCTGCGGCGTCACGTTCTCGACGGCGCGCCACTCGCGGAGCTCGGCGCCGAACTGCTCCGCCTGCTCGGCGAGGCGCAGCGCGAGCTCCCGCGAGGGCAGCGACGGCTGCGCCGGGAAGTTGCTGACGGGCTTGGTCGGATACAGGTTGATGAGCTGGCCCCCGAACGCCTCGGCCTCGTAGACGACGGCGCCGAGGCCGCGCAGGCCGGCGTACATGGCGGTGGCCAGACCGGCCGGCCCTCCACCGATGATGGCGATGTCGTAGGTGCTCATGACCGGCTCCCTCTCAGGGTGACAGTGCGAGCGTTCCACGTTCTGAGCGTAATCACACACGAAACCGCGGCACGTGCCGCAGGCGTCAGGCGACGCGTTCGCCGTCCACCGTCCCGGGATCGTCGCCGGGGACGCAGGTGGGTGACGGCTCCGGGCCGAAGCAGCCGGCCGACTCGACCTCGAGGCCGGGGTCGCTCGGTCGCGCGGCAGGCTGCGCGGGCTGCGCCCGCTCCGCCCGCCGCGCCACGCCGAACAGCGGCACGCCGGCGGCCTGGACGACTCCGCCGACCAGCCAGGCGAACGGGATCGACACGGTCTGGGAGAGCCAGCCGAGGCCGACCTGCCCCGCCGTGGAGCCTGCATCGCCGAACAGTGCGTCGAGCGAGATGATGGTCGCGCGCTGCTCGGACGGGATGCGCGCGTTGAGCCAGCCCTGCTTGACCGGCAGCGAGATGCCGAAGGCCACCGTGGAGACGAGGTAGAGCGGCACGGCGACCCAGAACTGCTGCACCAGCGCGGCGCCGATGATGCTCACCGTGGTGACCGCGGCGCACACCATGAGGATGAGGCCGCGGTCCGGGACCCGCGCGGTGATGCGCCCGACGACGGCGTTCCCCAGGATCATCGTCAGGCCCACCAGCGCCGCGATCACGCCGGTCACCCAGACCAGGTCCTGGCCGAGCAGATCGAGGAAGTACTTCTGCCACGAGTAGAAGCCGTACATGAAGAACACGCCCTGCACGAGCGAGGCGAACATGATGAAGCGCACGGCGCGGTCGCTGAGGCCGTAGGTGATCCCCGCGGTGGCGATGCGCCGCGTCTCGGTGCCGAAGCTGCGCAGCGTGAGGGCGCGCCCCTTGAAGCCGAGGTCGCGCATCACCAGCAGGCCGAGCAGGAAGGCCGGCACCAGCACCACGGCGCGCAGCACGTACGGCACCCAGAGTTCGATCTGGCCGAGAAAGCCGCCCGCCGTCGTGCCGATCAGCATGAAGATGCCGAACACGATCCCGTAGCGGGCGAAGACGGGCTCCAGGCGTCCCTCGTAGCCGACCGATTGGAGGGCGTCGACCATCCAGGCGTCGACGGCGCCGGTGTAGAAGGTGTAGCCGACGCCGAGCAGGGCGGAGGCCGCGACGAACGGCCAGATGCCGTAGCCGGCCAGGCCGAAGCCCACGTAGAGCAGCGTCGAGACGAGGATGGTGCCGACCGCGAGCAGGTACGAGACGCGGCGGCCGACCGTGTCGGCGACGACGCCCGTGGGCACCTCGAACACCACCTGCGCGACGGTGTAGGCGGCGTTGATGAGCATGACCTCGAAGATGTCGAAGCCCACCGAGAGCAGGAACAGCGTGTTGACGCCCCAGATCAGCGCCTGCGCGAGGGTCGTCGTGGCGGCGATGCCGTAGTACGTGCGGAGGATGCGCTGCGCGTCCATGGGCGGCTTGTTCCCGCCGCGCGGCCGGGCAACGCGCCGCGACCGATGGCCGGCCCTACTGGACGGGCTGAGCGTCCGGCAGCAGCTTGACCAGTTCGTCCGAAAGACGGGACTGCCAGCGGGTGGTTCCGGGACCGAGAAGGTGGTGCAGGTCCCAGAACACGGCGCTCCGGAGCCCGAGGGAGCGGTTGAAGCGCAGGTACTTGATGCCGTTGCGGCGGGCGATGTCGGTGCACCGCCCGCGGATGACCGACAGCGGCTCGTCGAGGCGGTGACCGACGACGGCGAAATTGAGCGGCAGGTCGAACAGGATCGGGCGCAGTCGTTTGGCCTTACAGGCCGCGATCAGACGGTTGATCGCGGCGAAGTTGGCGCGGCGGTTGGCCTGGAACCCGTCCCAGCGCCGCTCCATCCAGCGGGCGGCGAGCTCGCGCTTGCGCGCCGGCGACAGCGGCGCGCGCCCTTCGTAGCGGTGCTGGACCCACGCACTGAGCGGCGGCTCGGCGTCCGGCGCGACCGGGTCGAGCGCCGCGGGGTCCAGGGGTGCCGGCGGGCCGATGAACCGGCTGATGCCCACACCGATGAGGACGATGCCTCTCGGCTGCCGGTCCGGCGTCACCGGCAGCCCCTCGACGATGCGCTCGTCCATACCGAACGTCTGGTTGTGGCCGGCGACGGTGAAGCCGAACGCGGTCGCCTTGCCGGCCGTCGCCGCGCGCAGCGCCAGCTGCCTCGACCAGTCCGCGTCGCTCACCGTGGACTCGCGCGCGATGGAGTCGCCCAGGTAGTAGACCATGATGCCGTCCGGCGGCCAGGGCTGGCTCTGCCGGTAGTCGACGAGGCGCACGACCTCCCAGGCGTGGACCCAGTCGTCGACGCCGGTGGAGGCCGCCGCCGCGGACGGAAGCAGGATGACGAGCGCGAGAACGGCGGCGGCGACCGCCGGCAGGCGCAGCGGCCGGCCGCGGGACCCTGCGTGCGCAGGGGCTCCACCTCGCGCATCTGAGAGTCGAGCGAGCATAGGGTCGTAGTGTACCGCAGCGCCCGGAGGCGGTCAGACAGGGGTGCCGGAGGCACAGGCCGGCAGCTCGCAATCCAGCCGGCCGTCACGGAGCACGATCGTGCGGTCGAAGTACCGCTGGATCTCCGGGTTGTGCGTGACCATCACGATCGTGTTGCCCTCGCGGTGGAGTCGCGCGAAGAGCTCCATGATCTCCTCCGTGGTCTCGCTGTCGAGGGCGCCGGTGGGCTCGTCGGCGAGGATGAGCGGCGGTTCGTTGACGAGCGCGCGGGCGATGGCCACGCGTTCCTGCTCCCCGCCGGACAGCTTGCCGGGCAGGTGGCCGCCGCGGTCGGCGAGGCCCACGCGCTCCAGCACGTCCAGCGCGCGGGCACGCTTCACGGCGGCCGGCATCTTCTTCACCGCCAACGGCAGCGTGACGTTCTCGAGCGCCGTCAGGTAGGGCACGAGGTTGAAGGACTGGAACACGAAACCGAGGTACTCGCGGCGGAAGTCCGCGAGCCGCTCGCCGCGAAGC
>DASUMX010000151.1:0-10992 GCA_036277455.1 Thermoleophilia bacterium | reverse complement strand
TCTGCTCTGCGTCAACGTCCGCCGCGAGGTCGCCGACGTGGCGAGCAAGATGACGTACCTGGAGCTGAGCGCCGACAACACGTTCATGGACGAGTACACGTCGGCGCTCTTCCTCCCGCACACCGACCTCACCGGGTTCCCGAGCGTCCGCGCGGCTCTGGCCGAGCGGAGCCACGGGAGCGGAAACGGAGGCTGATCCATGACCACCACGATCGCCGTCGCCGGCAAGGGGGGGACCGGGAAGACGACGCTCGCCGGCCTGCTCATCCGCCGGCTGGCGGAAGTACAGGCCGGCCCCATCCTCGCCATCGACGCCGATCCCGCGAGCAACCTCAACACGGTCCTCGACCTCCCCCTGGAGAAGACCGTCGGCGACGTGCGCGAGGAGACCAGCGAGAAGGCCCGCGCCAACCTGCTGGAGGCGGGCATCGCGAAGAACGACCTGCTCGACTACGAGA
This sequence comes from Thermoleophilia bacterium, assembly GCA_036277455.1. Classification (GTDB taxonomy): domain Bacteria; phylum Actinomycetota; class Thermoleophilia; order UBA2241; family UBA2241; genus CAIXSE01. Next base: position 10,534 of record DASUMX010000151.1, on the reverse strand, counting down.
TCAACTCGAGCCTGGTCGAGGGCGTCAACGTCGACCTGCTCGCGATGGGCCGGCCCGAGGGACCCGGCTGCTACTGCGCCGCCAACAACATGCTGCGCCTGATCATCGACAAGATCGCCGACAGCTATCCGTGGGTCGTGATCGACAACGAGGCCGGACTGGAGCATCTCTCCCGGCGCACGACCCGCGACGTGGACGTGCTCTTCATCGTCAGCGACGCGACCATCCGCGGCGTCACGACCGCCGGTCGGGTCGCCACGCTGCTGGGAGAGCTCCGGACCAAGGTGGGGCGGCACTACCTGATCGTGAACCGTGCCGCCTCAGGCTTGTCGCCCGAGCTCGAGGCGGCGATCGCCGAGCACGGCCTCGAGCTGCTCGCCGTCCTGCCGGACGACCCGGCCGTCGCCGAGTTCGACGCCGCCGGCAGACCGCTCGTCGGCCTGCCGGCCGACAGCCTGTTGAGCACGGCGCTCGAACCTGTCGTCGCCGCCGCGCTCGCCACCCCCCAGGAGAAGGAGGCCGCCGGTGCTCATCATCGGTGAGAACATCCACATCATCGCGCCGCCGGTCAAGGCCGCCATCGAGGCCCGCGACGCCGGCACGATCCAGGCCATGGCGGTCGCCCAGGTCGAGGCCGGCGCCGGCATCGTCGACCTCAACATCGGCCCGCAGAAGAAGCTCGGCCACGAGGTCATGCCGTGGATCGTCCAGGCGGTGCAGGAGGTCGTGGACACCCCGCTCTCGCTCGACACCACGAATCTGGCGGCCATGGAGGCGGGCCTCAAGGTCTGCAAGCAGCCCGCCATGCTGAACTCGGCGTCCGCCGACCCGGACCGGCTCGACAGCGTGATGCAGCTCGCCGCCAGGTACGGCGCCAAGGTGATCGCGCTCACGATGGGCGTGGACGGCATCCCGACCACCGCGGACGGCCGCGCCGGCATCGCCATGGAGGCGCTGCTCCCGGCCGCCGAGGCCGCCGGCATCCCCGTCGCCGACGTCTTCCTCGACCCGCTCGTCCTGGCCGTGAACTGCAACCAGGACGTGGCCATGGAGACCGTCGAGGCCGTGCGCATGTTCAAGATGATGGCCGACCCGCCTCCGACCACGGTCATCGGCCTCTCCAACATCTCCAACGGCGCCCTGCCGGAGGTCCGCCCGCTCATCAACCGCGTCATGATGGTCATGGCCATGGGCGCTGGGCTGGACAGCGCGATCGCCGACCCGCTGGACGGCGTGCAGAACGAGTGGATCCGCATCGCCGAGCAGCGCGACGAGAGCACGCCGCTGGGCAAGCTCGTCGTCGCGCTGTACGACGCGGTCGCCGCCATGGACAAGCTCGACCCGGCGCTGGTCGACCTGGACGACCAGGAGCAGCTCGAGCTCTGGAAGACCTACCGCATGCTCACCAACGAGACCCTCTACGCGGACTCGTACCTGAAGCTCTGAGACCTGAGCGGGCCCGGGGGGACGCGCTCAGACGTGCCGGGCGGGGGAGACGCCCGGCACGACCAAGGGGGCCGGGGTGGCGCTGGCGCCGCCCCGGCCCCTCACGCTGCGCTCAGGCCGGGTCGCCGAAGGCGGGCGTGTCGGCCAGCGAGTCCTCCTCGAGCCACTGCCGCCCCGTGGAGCACTTGTCGGCGGCGGCGCACCAGGCGGCGCACCCGATGTCCTGGCGCGGGTTGGGGTTGCAGGTGCCGCAGGCCGCGCAGTAACGCTTCGCGTCGTCCTTGAAGAACTCGATCAGGGCGCCGCAGTTCGAGCACGGCGCCTCGAAGATGTCGTCCGGCGTCCAGTTGCTCCGGTCCTGGCCCGGGCAGCCTCTGTCCATCGTCATCGCTCGCCTCCTCGAAGGGGGCCGGGCTGCCTCGCGGCCGCCGGCCCGAACGCCTTCGGTCACCCTCAGGATACCCCCCGCCCTACGCCGGCAGGCCTGACGTTGGTCAAGTGCGGGAGCCTCGGTCGTACGCGGTCTGCAGATCCCCATGCGAACCTGATGGTAGAGTCTTGTGCGGAAGGAGATGCAGTGTCGGAGGCCTTCTCCCTACTGCCGATCCTGGTTGGACGCTCGGACGCATCACAGCACGGAGGGATAGAGCCGTGGAGATGCCCATCGACTGGCTGCTCGAAGGTGATCCCTGGATCGAGTACCGGACGAGGCGCGACCTGCTGGGGCGGCCGGAAGACGACCTCGAGGTGCTCGACGCCAGAGAATCGATGCTGGCCAGTCCCCAGGTGCGTCACGTTCTCGCGGAACTGGCAGAGTGGCCGGGGTCGGTCGTATCAAGCCACAAGAACGCCGGCCTCCTGCTTCACAAGCTCACGTTCGTCGCAGACCTCGGACTCCGCGTCGGCGATCCTGGCGTGGACGAGGTCGTGGCGCGCGTCCTGGAGCACCGCTCAGCAGACGGCCCCTTCCAGGTGCCCATGAACATCCCGGCGCACTTCGGAGGAACGGGCCTGGACCAGCCGGCCTGGGCTCTTTGCGATACGCCGCTCATCGTCTCCTCGCTGACCAGGTTCGGGTTGGGGCGGCAGCGCGTGGTGCAGGCCGCCATCGAGTATCTCGAGGCGCTGATCCGCGACAACGGTTGGCCGTGCGCAGTGTCGAAGGAGTTGGGCGCCTTCCGCGGACCGGGACGCAAGGACGACCCGTGCCCGTTTGCCAACCTTGCCATGCTCAAGGCCTTGTCGGCGTCCCCCGCGCTCCGCGAGACTGCTCCCTGCCACGTGGGGGCGAACACGCTGCTGACGCTGTGGGCCGACAGCACGACCCGGCATCCGTATCAGTTCTACATGGGCACGGACTTCCGCAAGCTCAAAGCCCCGCTGGTCTGGTATGACCTGCTGCACGTGCTCGACGTGCTGTCGCGCTTCAGTTGGCTCCAGGACGACCCCCGGCTTCTGGACATGCTCGCACTGCTCAAGGGGAAGGCTGACCGGCAAGGACGATTCACTCCCGAGTCCGTCTGGATGGCCTGGCGTGGATGGGAGTTCGCGCAGAAGAAGGAACCCTCGCGCTGGCTCACGTTGCTGGCGTGGCGGATCATCCAGAGGGTGGAGACAGGATCGGCGTAGTCTCCGTTCGACAAAGGCTTGGAGTAAGGGGTTCGTGGAGAGGCGTGTCGCCACCATCGACGGCGTGGCAGTCGAGCATGCCGTAGCCGGCAACGGTACGCCCGCCATCGTTCTGCTCAACGGCGCGGGAGGCCCGATCGAGGGCTGGTACCGAGTCCTTGCGCCGCTCGCGGCCGTGAGCACCGTCGTCGCGTACAACCGGCTCGGCATCGGTCGAAGCAGCAAGCCCTCAGAGCCGCAGACCGGAGACGTCGTGGTGCGCCTGCTCCACGCGCTGCTTCAGAAGCTGGGTCTGCGCCCTCCCCACGTTCTCGTCGGCCACTCTCTTGGCGGTCTGTTCGTCGACCTGTTCGCGCGCACGTACCCCGATGAGGTGGCTGCCGTCGTCTTCCTGGAGGCCGCGGCGCCCGAGGATTCCACGCTGGTCGATGAACACGGCACCGGCTTCCAGCGGTCTGCGCAACGGCTGGTGGATGCGGTGTTCGCGCGGGACCAGTTCGGCGAGGCCGCGTGCGTCCCGCAGACCGTGGACATGATCGCGCGAGCGGGCGCCTTCCCGCCCGTGCCGGTCGTGGTCGTCAGCGGAGGCAAGCCCGCGCGCGGCGTTCCTGCCGCGGTCCGTGACGCGCGGGCCCGGAATCAAGCGGGACTGGTCGCCCTTTCGCCGCTGGGTGAGCATCTGGTCGCCCGCAGGAGCGGCCACTTCCCACAGATGAGCGAGCCGGGTCTCGTCAGCGACGCGATACGATCGGTGGTGGCCTCGGTCAGGGAGCGCAACGGCTGACCGGATCAGGCTGATGCGCTGCGGGTCCGCCGGCGGTGTCTAGGCGGTCTCCTTGACGATCTCGATGGCGGCCTTGCCGGTCATGTGCTCGATGGCGAGCTCTATCACGCACACTCTCTTCCAGTCGCGCTCGATCTCGGCGTCCGCCGCTTCGAGGTGCTCGGGTGAGTACTTCTCGGCGAGGCACTCGAGGGCGTGTCTCTTCTCGCCGTCCTCCGTGACGAGCCTCACTCTGCCGAAGACGATCGCGCTGCGGAAGTGCGTGGTGAACGTGCTCTGCACGACGTCATCTGCAGCGATGACGCAGAAGGAGGCCTTTTCGTCACGCCCGATGGCGTCGATCTTGTGGCCGGCCTTCGCGGAGTGGAAGAAGAGCTTGCCGTCTTCGTGGGCGAAGCTCAGGGGGACCGCATAGGGATAGCCGTCATCGCCGTGCACCGCCAGGACCCCCGAGGTGCAGGACCGCAGCATGGCGATCGTGTCCGCCTCCGTGAGGACTTGCCTCTTGCGCCTCATGCCCCTGAACACGTCTCCCCCTCTCTTGCGCGGCTGCGCACACGCTAATCCTCGAACGCGCCGTCCTGCATGCCCGAGTGGCGGCCCCAGTCGAAGTCGTCCCAGTCGAGCGCGGTGGAGGTCATGCTCGCGGTGAGCGGCTCGCCCAGCGACTCCAGGTGCGCGCGGCTCGGGTGCATCACGAACGGCTCGGCCTTGTGACGGCTGCTCGCCCTGTCCCACTGGTCCTCGGGGATCTCGTCGCACTTGCGCAGCAGCAGGTCCCACTCGAAGTCGACCCAATCCTGCAGCGCCTCGGCCATGTGCTCGTTGCCCGGGAGCGCCAGGTGGGCGAACCTCCCCTGGCGCTCCAGCCACTTGCCCAGCGGCTGCTTGTGCCGCGGCCGGTAGGTGAGGCGATACACGCCTTCGTTGACCTCGAACAGCGGCCAGTAGCAGGTCTCTGTGGCGAGGCGGCTGAGGTCGATGCCTTCGTCGTTGTCGGTGCGCCAGCCGCGCGGGCAGGCGGAGAGCACGTTGAGGAAGGTGGGCCCCTCGATCTCCAGCGCCTTGGACGCCTTGTGCGTGAGGTCCTGCGGGTCGTGCGGCGAGGACTGGGCGACGTAAGGCAGGCGGTGCGCCACCATGATCTCGGTGAGGTTCTTGCTGTGGCCGAGCTTGCCGGGGAGCTCGTCGCCGACCGGACTGGTGGTGGTCCAGGCGCCGTGTGGCGTCGCGCTCGAGCGCTGGAAGCCGGTGTTCATGTAGCCGCCGTTGTCGTAGCACACGTAGAGCATGTCGTGGCCGCGCTCCATGGCGCCGGAGAGCGCCTGCAGGCCGATGTCGTAGGTGCCGCCGTCGCCGCCGAAGGCGATGAACTTGACCCGCTCCTCGAGCTTGCCGCGCTTGTACAGGGAACGGAAGGCGGTCTCGACGCCCGAGAGCGTCGCCGCGGCGTTCTCGAAGTTGGTGTGGATGTAGCTGCCCTTCCAGGCGGTGTAGGGGTAGCGCGTGGTGGACACCTCGAGGCAGCCGGTGGCCCCGGAGACGACGTAGTGGCTCTTGACCTGGCTCAGCACCTGATTGACCACGACCGGCGCCGTGCAGCCGCTGCACATGCCGTGACCGCTGGAGAGCTGCGGCGTCTCGTGCGCCAGCTCCTGCACGCGACGACGGTGCTCCCGGTACAGATCGGTGGCCACCAGCGCGTCGAACCTGCAGGTCTCCATGCAGTGGTTGCAGGTCATGCACCGCCGCTCGTCGAGCGTGATGGTGCCGGCGAAGTGGCGCTCCTTGCCCTTGCCGTGCGAGCGCGAGGGGTCGCGGCGCACGTCGATGCAGTCCACAGGACAGGCCTTCTGGCAGGCGCCGCAGAAGGTGCAGGCGTGGGCGCCGTCCTCGGTCCGGCGCAGGTCGAACAGGCCGACACCGGGGAGCTTGTGGACCAGGTCTCGTACGGCGAAGCTGTTCTCCGGGATGGGATGGCCGTACAGGACGGCGTGCTGCTCGTCGGCATGGGTGGGGGTCTTCGGCCTCGCGCTCATGTCGCCCTCGCTGTCGGTGAAGCGGACAATTTTCATCCGCAACTGGGGAAGGGTGAAAAAGTACCATGCCGGCATGCCGCCCACAAGCGTTGCCGGCAGCCCCGGATGCGTGGCGCGACCGCCCGTGAGCCGGCCCGGGCTGAGCTAGACTCAGGGGATGGGCGAACCCACGGGTGAACGAGGGGCCGGCGCGCCGGTGCTGTCGGCGGAGGGGCCGGCGCGGTCCGCAGACCTGCCTCCGCAGGGGCCGGCGCGGCGCGACGCGGCCTTCGCCGCCGCGCTCGTCGTCGTCCTCACCCTCTCCATCCAGACGGGGTCGGCCCTCGCCGTGCGCGTCATCGAGTCCGTGGGCGTCTTCGAGGCGTTGTGGCTGCGCACGGCGTTCGCGGCGCTGATCCTCATCATCGTGCGGCCGGGCGCGCTGCGCCGGCTGCCGCCCAAGGGCCATCGCCTGCCGCTCGCGGCGCTCGCCGTGACCCTGTTCCTGATGAACCTGAGCTTCTACGGCGCCATCAGCCTCGTGCCGGTAGGGATCGTCGTCGCCATCGAGTTCGTCGGGCCGCTCGGCGTCGCCGTGCTCGGCACGCGCAACCGGCTCGACTGGCTGTGGATCGCGCTGGCCGGCGCGGGCGTCGTCGTCCTGGCCGGCCCTTCCGGCTCCGCCACGGGTCTCGGGCTGCTCCTCGCGCTGTCGGCCGGCATCTGCTGGGGCGTGTACCTGCTCCTCGCCAAGCGCGCCGTGACCGGGATGGACCCGCTCTCCGTCACGGCGCTCATGATGGTCGGGGCCACCGTCCTGGCGACGCCGCTGCTGGCGATCGACGGCGTGAGGCTGGCGGGCCACTGGAACGCGATCGCGCTCGGCATCGTCATCGCCGTGGTCTCGTCCGCCTTCCCGTACTGGCTGGAGATGGTGGCGATCCGCCGCGTCCGCGCCGCCACCTACGGCGTGCTGCTCAGCATCGAGCCTGCCGTCGCCGCGCTGGCCGCGCTCGCCGTGCTCGGCCAGCGCATCTCGCCGCTCGAGGCGGCGGCGATGGGCGCGGTCATGGCCGCCGCCGCCGGCGCCAGCTGGACGAGCGGCGGCGCCGCCGAGGCGGGCGTGGAGCTCCCGGCGCCCTGACGCTCGCCTCGCGCTGGTCGCCGCCGGGTCGTCGCCCTCAGCCCGGCCCGGGGTCGCCCGCCGGGTCGTCGCGCGCAGGTCGGCCGGCTCGGGGTCGTCCGCCGGCGGGTGGCGTCACGGATGGCGTCATGGGTGACGCCACCAGTGACGCCACTCCGCTTCGCCTTCTCTCTCGCGGCTCGGCGTGCCCGGACGATAGAATCCCACGCAGCGACACGACGAAAGGGGTCAGGATGGCCGAGCTCAAGGGCACCAGGACGGAGGAGAACCTCCTCAAGGCGTTCGCCGGCGAGAGCCAGGCGCGCAATCGCTACACGTTCTACGCCAAAGAGGCGCAGAAGCAAGGCTACGAGCAGATCAGCGGCATCTTCCTCGAGACCGCGGATCACGAGCGTCAGCACGCCAAGCGCTTCTACAAGCACCTCCAGGGCGGCACGGTCGAGATCACCGCGGCGTACCCGGCGGGTCCGCTGGAGGGCACCACGGCCGAGCACCTGGCCGGCGCGGCCGCCGGTGAGCACGAGGAGTGGGCGGAGCTGTACCCCGCCTTTGCCGAGGTGGCCGAGGCCGAGGGCTTCAAGGACGTGGCCACCACCTTCCGCATGGTGGCCAAGGCCGAGGCGATGCACGAGGAGCGCTACCGCAAGCTGCTGGCCAACGTGGAGACGGGCGCGGTCTTCGAGAAGCCGGAGAAGGTGCGCTGGATGTGCCGCAAGTGCGGCTACATCCACGAGGGCCCGAAGGCGCCCAAGATGTGCCCGACCTGCCTGCATCCGCAGCCGTACTTCCAGGTGTTCGCCGAGAACTACTGAGTGACCGCGTACGCGCGACGGGGCGGGAGGCCGCAAGGGCCACCCGCCCCGTCGTCGCGTACGGGCGCCGCGGCGCCTCGCGGCGCGCGGCAGCTCCTCTTCCGGGCTACTCGAGCACCACGAACGCGTCGGCCGTGAGCTCGTATTCCTCGTCCTCGTTGAGGTCGTGGACCCTGATGCGCTCGAGCTCGCCTTCACCGAGCAGCTCGAGCGGCTGCGCCTCGGCCAGCACCTTGACGTCGCTGAGGCGCAGCGCCGAGCGCACCGCGGGGCTGACGCTCGGCTCCTTGCCGGTCGTCATCAGGACGACGCGGCCGGTGTGCTCGGTGAGGTCCATCGCCAGCCGGGCCGCGTCGTCGCCGGTGTCGAGCACCACGACGCGCTGGTCCGCGATGTCGGTGAGGTCGTCGAGCTTGCGGTAGAGGCCCTTGCCGTCGTACTCGTCGAGCTTCTGGATCTCGACCTCGGCGACCTGCGCCGGGATCGGGTGACAGGCGGTGCCGCCCGGCGTCTTCTTGGCGTCCTCCGGGCCCACGCCCTCGCGCCAGTTCTTGATCGCCTCGTGCAGCGCGTCCGCCGCCAGGTTGCTGCAGTGCATCTTGATGGGCGGCAGGCCGTCGAGCGCGTCGGCGACGTCGCCGCGGCTCACCTTGAGCGCGTCGTCGAGCTGCATGCCCATGACGAGCTCGGTGATCATGCTCGAGGTGGCTACGGCGGAGCCGCAGCCGAAGGTCTGGAACTTGATGTCCTTGATGCGGTCGTCCTCGACCTCGATGTAGATGTCCATCATGTCGCCGCAGACCGGGTTGCCCACGCGGCCGACGGCGACGTTCGGGCCCTCCAGCGTGCCCACGTTGCGCGGGTCGCGGAAGTGCTCGAGCGTCTTCTCGGTGTACTGCGTCGATTTCATCGGTCGTCGCCTTTCGGTGTCTGCGCCGGGGTCACGGCGTCGCGGGAGCATGCGTCTTGTACAGGGGCGAGAGCGCGCGCAGGCGGGAGATCACGCCGGGGAGCGCGGCCATGATGGTGTCCACGTCCTCCATGCGGCTCCAGCGCCCGAAGGTGAACTCGAGCGAGCCGTGCGCCTCTTCGTGCAGCAGGCCGCAGGAGATGAGCGTGTGCGACGGCTCCAGCGTCTTGGAGCTGCAGGCGGAGCCGGTGGACGCGGCGATGCCGGCGTCGCGCAGCGACAGGACCATCGCCTCTCCCTCCACGCCGTGGAAGCGGAAGTGCGCGTTGTTCGGCAGCCGCTGCTCGGGGTGGCCGTTCAGGTGCGCGTCCGGGATCTCGGCCAGCACGCGCTCGACCAGCGCGTCGCGGATGGCGCGGATGCGCTCGACCTCGGCGGGCATCTCCGCGGCCATGATGTCGGCCGCCGCGGCGAAGCCCGCGATGCTCGCGAGGTCCTCGCTGCCGGAGCGCAGGCCGCGCTCCTGGCCGCCGCCGAGCAGCACCGGCGCGACCTGCACGCCCTTGCGGACGTAGAGGGCGCCGAGCCCGCGGGGACCGTAGACGTCGTTGCTCGAGAGGCTCAGCAGGCTGATCGGCACGGCGCCCGTGTCGATGGGGATGAGCCCCTCGGCGGCCACGGCGTCGCTGTGCAGGGCGATGCCCGTGCCGTCCAGCATCTCGGCGATCTCCGCGATGGGCTGGACGGTGCCGATCTCGCTGCTCGCCCACTGGAGCGAGACGAGGATGGTCTCGTCGGTGATGCGGGCGCGCAGCTTCTTGGGACTCACGCGCCCGTGCAGGTCGATCGGGGCCCGCGTCACGCGGAAGCCCTGCTTCTCGAGGTACTTGGCGATGTTGAGCACGCTGATGTGCTCGGCCTCGCTGATGATCACGTGATCGCCCTTGCGCCGGTTGCGCAGGGCGTAGCCGGCGAGCGCGAGGTTGCTGGCCTCGGTGGCGCCGCCGGTGAAGACGATCTCGCGCGGGTCCGCGCCGAAGAACGCGGCGACGCGCCCGCGCGCCTCCTCGAGCGCGGCCGTCGCCACGTCGCCGACGCCGTGCAGCGACGCGGCGTTGCCGAACTTCTCGGTGAGGTACGGCAGCATCGCCGCGACCACGCGCGGGTCGACGGGCTTGGCGCTCTGGTAGTCGGCGTAGACGATCCCGTCGCGGCGCAGCGCCTCGCCGGGGTCGCCGATCTGGAGGGCTGTGCCCCGGGCGTCAGTCATCGCGGCGCCTCAGAACCACATCGTCGCGTCGGCGTCCAGGGCGAGGTCGTTGAGCGTCGCCGCGCCGACGATCTTGACGCCGTCGATGAGCTCCACGGAGTCCCAGCCGAGCATCTGCTTGGAGGCTTCGCAGACGTACACGGTGATGCCCATGTCCAGCGTCTTCTTGAGCATCTCCGCCACGCTCGGGAAGCTCCCGAGCTGCATCTCTTCGGCGGCGCCGGGCTTGAGCACCGTCAGGCCCATGCCCAGGTAGTAGACGGCCGCGTCGACGCCCATCGCCTTGGCGCTCTGCGCGAGCACGAGGGGGGAGTACTGGCGTTCCGCGAGGTCGCTGGTCTGTACGTAGAGGATGTTCTTCTCTTCGGCCATGGTGATCCTTTCGTCTTCTACTTGAGCCTGCGGAGGAGGATGCGGAGCTCGACGCCGTCGTTCTCGAGCGAGACGACCTCGTGACCGGCGCGCTTGGCGAAGCGCTTGAGGTCCTCCTCGGCGGCGGGATCGTCGGCGATGACCTCCAG
>DASUMX010000150.1:0-3697 GCA_036277455.1 Thermoleophilia bacterium | reverse complement strand
GGGCCGCCGCCGAAACCGGCGCCGATCATGGCGCTCTCGGCGAAGGCTGCCAGCATCTCGTTGAGCGTCATCATGCCGATCACCGACGGCGCCCCGACGTCCTTGAGCATCATGCCTAGGCCGCCCACGAGGCTGGCGGTATCGAACTCCTTGCCGGTGCCGCGAAGATGCAGCTTCTCGGGCAGGCCCGCGGCCTGCGCGGCGCCCTTGCCGGCCAGGTACCCCGTGCCGTGCACGAAGAAGTCGCCCTCTTCGGGGCTGATCATGCCGTCCGGATTGACGATCTCGAGAACCGCGGCGGCGGCGAGCATGGCGCACTGTATGGGGCTCGCGCTGATCCCGACCCCGTGGTACGCCTGGATCATCGCGTCGACGGCGATCTTGGTGCCGTTGACGCAGAGATCGATGTACACCATGTCCTCGCCCAGCACGCTGTGGCCCATCGGGGCGCCGCCGGCGACGAACGCCGGGACGTCGGCGCCGTCAACGCGGACCAGGTCTCCGCGCTGCATGGCCTCGTAGAGCGCCTGTACGGCGGCGAAGCCGGACAGCTTGTTCGTGAGTTTGGAGGTGGGGACCGCGGCGACGCCGGACCGATCGGCACCAGCCTTGATGCGCGCCATCGCTCCGAGCTTGCGGTTGCCCGCCGGTACGCCGGCGCGCGACTCCGTGCCCGCGATGAGCAGGAGCGTGGCTGCAATGAGGGCGGCGTTCGCCTTGTCGGCGCCCGCCTCGGCCGCCGCCTTGACCCCGACCTCGACGACGTAGTCGAGCGCCAGTTCAGACAGGTTGGCGTCGACGATCTTGGTGTCGCGGCCGCGGAGGATCTCGAAGGCCATCGCGTTGGCTGAGCTCAGGGCCGCGATGTTCAGCATCCCGTGGCCCTTGGTCAGCGCCTCGATCCTGTCACTCGTAGAATGCTCCGGACTGGCCGACATCGCCATGATCGTCGCATAGACTTCCTTCTGCACCTCGGTACCTCCACTGTTCCGGCTCGCTTCGAACCAAGCCGCTTGAGCGGAACGGCGGGAGTGTCACCCCCTGGTTCCGCTTGGTCGCGTGCCCTCAGAATGCGGGGGTCTGCACGATCGGCAGACCAACGGCGCTGCTTGCCGACGCACCCCCGTTGTGGGCAGGGGCTCATTATATGCGTCGTCCCACAGGCCGACCAGAGAAGCACGACGGAGTGCTCGGTCCAGGGGCAGACTCCCTTGGATCATCGCGGCATCGCGAGCGCCCGCGCGAGATCGAGCCCGTCAGCCGGCGGCGATGTCGCCGGCGGACGCGTAGCCCTCGGCCGAGCCGAAGATCGCCCGCGCGAAGATGTCCGGCTCGAACGGCCGCAGGTCCTGGAGTTGCTCGCCGACGCCGATGAGCTTGATCGGGATGCCGAGCGACTCGTGGATGGCCACCACGATGCCGCCCTTGGCGGTGCCGTCGAGCTTGGTCAGCACCACACCGCTGATGTCCACGGCCTGCTTGAACTCCTGCGCCTGGCGCAGGCCGTTCTGCCCGGTGGTGGCGTCGAGCACCAGCAGCGTCTCGTGCGGGGCGCCGGGCAGCTGCTTCTCGATGACCCGGCGCACCTTCTCGAGCTCGCGCATCAGGTTCACCTGCGTGTGCAGGCGGCCGGCCGTGTCGACGAGCACGACGTCGGCGCCGCGCGAGCGCGCGGCGGCCACGCCGTCGAACACCACGGCCGCGGGGTCGGCATCGGGTGCCTGCTTGACGATCTCGCAGCCCACGCGGTCGGCCCACTGGCTCAGCTGCTCCACCGCCGCGGCGCGGAACGTGTCGCCGGCCACCATGAGCGGCGTCTTCCCCATCTCCTTGAGACGCCAGGCGATCTTGCCGATGGTCGTGGTCTTGCCGGTGCCGTTGACGCCGACCATGAGGATCACCGTCGGCTGGTGAGAGACGTCGATGCGCTGCTGCTCCGGGTCGTCCGGCCGCAGCAGCTCGGCGACCACGTCCGCCAGCTCGTCCTGGAACGGCTCCCTGGTCTCGATCTTCTTCGCCGTGCAGCGCTGCTCGAGCTCGTCGACGATCTTGATGGTGCCGTCGACGCCCACGTCGGCGGCGATCAGCATCTCCTCGGTCTGCTCGTACAGCCGGCGGTCGACGCCGACGTAGACGGCGCTCTTGAGCGCGTCCGTGACGGCGCCGTGCGCCTTGCCCAGGTTGCGGCGCAGGCGGCCGAAGAGCCCTCTGCGCTCCTGTGCTTCTTCCTCCAGGACCTCCGCCGGCACCTCCGCCTCGACGACGCCCTTGAACACCTCGTGCCACTCCACCCTGTCAGTCTCCCGTCAACGGCCCCCCAAGGGCGGCCGGTCGCCTTCAGTCCGCCGGCGCGCCCGGCTGCTTCGCCCTGGCGCGCTCCTCGCGCTCGATCTCTTCTTCCGCCATGCGCGCGCTCACCACCTGGGACGCCCCGTCCTGCCCCATGGTCACGCCGTACAGCACGTCCGCGGCCTCCATGGTGCGCTTCTGGTGGGTGATGATCACGAACTGCGTGCGCTCGCGGTAGTCGCGGAGCAACTGCACCAGGCGGCCGATGTTGACGTCGTCCAGCGCCGCCTCGATCTCGTCGAGCACGTAGAACGGGCACGGACGCGCCAGCACGAGGGCCATGAGGAAGGCGATCGCCACCAGGGCGCGCTCGCCGCCGGAGAGCAACTGCAGGCGCTTGCCCAGCTTCTTGGCGGGCTTGACCTCGACGGCCACCCCGCCCTGCGGGTGGTCCTCGTCGGGCTCGACCAGCTTCAGCTGACCGCGACCACCCGGGAAGAGCACCGCCACCATGTGGCTGAACTGCTCCCGCACGGCGGCGAAGGTCGCCGCGAACTCGGCGTCGACCTGCGCGGTGAGCTCCTTGATGAGCGCGTCGAGGTCGTCCATGGACTTCTCGAGGTCGCGCCGCTGCTCGCGCAGGAAGGCGGCGCGCTCCGAGAGCTCCGCGCACTCGGCCTCGGCCAGCGGATTGACCGGCCCGATGCGCTCGCGGCGGCGAGACAGGCGCTCGACGCGCTCCCGCAGCCCCGCCTCCTCGGCCGCATCCGCCGGCGGCGCGAACCCCGCCTGGTCGATCCGCTCACTCACCTCTTCGAGACTGGCGGCGAGCTCGCCGCGGCGGTCCTCGAGCCGGGCGAGCGCGACCTGGACCTCCGTGCGACGCTCGCCGGCGTTCTCCAGGCCGCGACGCAGCTGCGCCTCGTCGTCGGCCAGCTTGCGGAGTTCGCCACGCTCCAGGCCGGCGCCCTCCTCATCACCCACGTCGAGCTGGGCGATCAGGCGCGTGGAGTGCGCCCGGAGCGCGCCGGTCCGCGCCTCCACCGTCGCGCAGGCGGCGCGCACGTCCGGGATGCCGGCGAGGCGCCGCTCGAGCTCTCTTAGGCGCTCGCGGTCGGCGGCGGCGCGGCGGCGGGCGGCCTCGCGCTGCTCGGCCACGCGCGCGGCGGCGGCGAGGCGCTCCTCGAGCTCCACGCGACGCCGGGTCACGAGGGCGAGTGCGGACGAATGCGCGGCCTCGGACCGGTGCAGAGCCGCCTCGGCCTCTTCCACGGCCGGGCGCAGCTGCTCGGACTGCAGCAGCGCGTTCGCCGCCGTCGCGTTCGCGGCCTCCTTGCCGGAGGCTGCCTCGGCCAGCTCGGCGGCGATGCCCTCCACGGCGCGCCGGTCACGCTGCAGGTGCTCCTCG
>DASUMX010000149.1:0-3034 GCA_036277455.1 Thermoleophilia bacterium | reverse complement strand
ATGGCGCGCGAGTCGAGCAGCGTGACCATTCTCGTCCCTCCCTCCTCGGGGACGGTGCCATCGTACACCAGCGCCGCCGGCGCACGGCGGCGCCGGCGGCGGGCCGACGCGCCGCGGACGCCGCCGCGCCGCCACCGCTTCGACCGGCTCGAGGCAGCGCACGAACCGCGCGCGGTAGCGCCGCACGCTGTCGCACGCCCGGACGTACGCGCCAAGGTACAAGAGTGCTTCCATGAGTACGCCCGATCGCGCGAGTCCGCGCAGCACTCAGGGTGCTCGCGCGGATCACGCGCGACCTCGCCCCCGGGACGGCCGGAGCTGTCAGTGTCCTGCGACGAGTGGCATCACCGGTGGCGTCATGGGTGGCGCCACTCAGCTGCGGGACAGTGCCGTCCCCGGCGGCGCCTCACAGCTGCGTCGCCAGGCGCGGCCGCGCCTCCTGCAGCGTGTCGGCCCGCACAACGCGGTCGCGGCCGCCGTCCTTGGCCGCGTACATGGCGCGGTCCGCGCCGGCGAGCAGCTCCTGGCCGTCGCGGCGTTCGGACAGCGTCGCGACGCCGATGCTGATGCTCACGCCGGCCTCGCCGGAGTCGGCAGCCGCCACGTGCAGCTGGTCGACGCGCTCGCGCACGCGCTCGGCGACCTCCATCGCCTCGTCGATCCCGGCGCCGCGCAGCAGCAGGCAGAACTCGTCGCCGCCGTACCGGGCGGCGACGTCGCCACGCCGGATCGACGAGGTCAGGATCCGGCTCACGCGGCGCAGGACGTCGTCGCCCACGAGGTGCCCGTGACGGTCGTTGAGCTGCTTGAAGTGGTCGATGTCGCAGAACAGCAGCGCGATGTCGGCCTCGTCCGCGCGCTCGCCCGACAGCGTCTCCATGAGCAGCTCGTGGAACCGGCGGTGGTTGTAGAGGCCGGTCAGCGCGTCGGTCATGGACTCGATCTCCGCGCGCGTCTGCCGTGCCGCCGCCGTGCGCATGATCTCCGCGAAGGTGTCGCTCACGGCGCTCTTGAGCACGCCGGCCGGCAGGCCGTTGCCGGGCTGCCGGCAGGTCGTGACCGCGCCGGCGACGGCGCCGTCGCCGGCGCGGATCGGCGCCGCCGCCGCGATCCACGTGCCCCAGCGGTTGACGACGACGACGTTCGCGTCGTGGCGGCGGCCGGCGAACGTCTCGAGCGTGAGGTCGTCCGAGAAGACCACCTCGCCGGTCGGCACCGCCGTGGCGTCGTCCTCGTCCGAGTCCACCACGATCGTGCTGCGCAGCTCGCCCGCCGGCGCCGTCGTGAACATGGCCTCCACCTCGGGGTGCGCGCGCCGCGTCTGGCGCAGGGAGCGCAGGATGCGCGCGTACTCGGCGCGGGCCACGTCCTGCGGCCGGCGCAGGACGGCGTGGTCGTCCGCATCGATGGCGGCCGCCGCCTCGAAGGCGGCGGCCTGCAGCACTGCGCGCTGCGCGTCCAGGTGAGCGAGGACGCGGACGAACGCCTCCACCATGTCCGGGTCGAACTGCGAGCCGCTGCAGCTGCGCAGCTCCCCGATGCACTCCTCGTGCGTCAGCGCCGGCCGGTACACCCGGCGCGACGACATGGCGTCGTAGGAGTCGACGAGGCACAGCAGCCGGGCGACGACGGGGATGTCCTTGCCGGCGAGGCCGTCCGGATAGCCGGTCCCGTCGTAGCGCTCGTGGTGGTGGCGCACGCCGGCCACGTACTCCTCGTCCAGCAGGGCCTCGATGATCTCGGCGCTGATGGTGGGGTGCTGCCGCATCAGCGCCCACTCCTCATCGGTCAGGGCGCCCGACTTCAGCAGCACGCGGTCGGCCACGGCGATCTTGCCGATGTCGTGCAAGTACGTGGCCTCCTCGAGCAGCTGGATGCGCCGCGGGTTCCAGCCCAGCTCCGCGGCGAGCAGCACCGCGTAGGCCGCCACTCTCGCCGTGTGGCCGATGGTGTAGATGTCCTTGGCCGTCAGCGCCGAGCTGAGGGCGCGCAGGTTACCCAGGTGCATGCCCTTGACGTTCTCGAACAGCTGCGCGTTGTGCATGGCCATGGCGGCCTGCTCGCCGAACCCCCGGGCGAACTCCAGGTCCGCCTCGGAGAACACGCGCTCGGCGGCCGTCTCGACGAGCGTCAGCATGCCGAGGCGGCTGGCGCCGGACCGCAGCGGGACGGTGAGGCAGGTCTGCTCGCCGTGGCGCTCCATCGACTCCCGCACGTCGGCCGGCAGGTCCGGGTCGGAGATGGTCTCGACCACCACGTCATCGCTCTCCAGCAGCGCCCTGTCCGAGGGATAGTCGGCCAGGGGATAGGGCTTGTCCAGGTCCTCGTAGACGGTCGGATTCTCCTCGTACACGGAGCGCATGGTCATGGCGTCGGCCTCTTCGTGGTACTCGAAGATGAGCGCCTCGGGGAAGCCGAGCGAGGTCGCGGCCGAGCGCACGAGTGAAGCGAGGACGTCCTGGATGTTCAGCGAGGAGGTCACGGCGCGGCCGGCCACGAGCAGCGCCTGCAGCCGCCTCGCGTGATCGGCCTGGCGCTCGTAGAGGGTCGCGTTGTCGATCGCCAGCGCCGTCTGCCGCGCGCAGGCTTCCGCGGTCGCCGCCTCCTCGGCGGTGAAGACGCGGTCTCTGCCCGACTGCGTGATCTCGAGCGTGCCGAGGACGCGGCCCCGCGCGCGGAGCGGCGTCACGAGCATCGACCGCTGGTCCCACTCCCGCATCATGGCGCGCTCCTCCTCGCCCAGACGGGGGTCGGCGGTGGAGGCGATCGCGACCGTCTCGCCGCCCTCGATCGCGAGCCGGGTCACCGCCCAGTCCTCGAGAGACAGCCGGCGGCCACGCCACTCCTCGACGGCCTCTCCGTCCTCCCACGCGGCGAGGCACTCGACGACGCCGGCTTCGCGCCTGGCCCAGATCTCGCAGCCGCCGGCGTCGAGGATGGAGCAGATGCGCCGGCAGGCGGAGTCGAGCACCTCCCGCAGGTCGAGGCTGGAGCCGAGCTTCAGACTGAGCTCGTTGAGCAGCCGCTCGCGGCG
>DASUMX010000148.1:0-2353 GCA_036277455.1 Thermoleophilia bacterium | reverse complement strand
GCACGGTGCGCCCGGTGAGGCCGCCGGCGGCCGGCACCACGTAGGTGAGCGTGAAGCCGTCGACGCCGCGGAGCGGGGCCTTGAAGACGGCGCGCCCGTCCTTGACGCGCGCCCTGTAGGTGCCCACGAGGGCACGGCGATGCACGACCTTGAGCACGATCACGCCGTCGTAGGCGGTCGGCGCGACCTTGACGACGAACCTCGACGGGAGGAACGGCACCAGCGTGCCGTGCGAGACGGTCACCTTGGGCTTCACCGCGAGCGCCAGAGGTGCGGCGGCCACCGCCGGGTCGGTGGCCAAGCTCACGACCACGTCGCCGCCGCGGCGCGGCATGAAGGCGAACGAGTAGGCGCCGGTGGCGTCGGTGACCGCCGTGCCGGCGTCGGCGCCGCCGAAGGTGACGACGACTTCCTGACCCTCGGCGGCCGGCTCGAGCGTGCCGCTCACGGTGACGGTGCTGCCGAACACGACGGAGGCCGAGGAGAGGGCGGCGCTGAGCGCCGGCGCCACCGGCTCGGGGGACGGCGACGCGGACGACGCCGCGACCGGCTCGGGCGACGACCCGAAGGCCGGGGCGGCAAGAGCGAGCACGCAGACGGCTGCGACC
Organism: Thermoleophilia bacterium; assembly: GCA_036277455.1. Taxonomy (GTDB): domain Bacteria; phylum Actinomycetota; class Thermoleophilia; order UBA2241; family UBA2241; genus CAIXSE01. The sequence goes on along the minus strand of DASUMX010000148.1, from coordinate 1,745 downwards.
ACCACGAGCGCGAGCGCCGCGAACCTGCGATTGACACGACCGGTGACGACCTCGCGCATTGACGTGCTCCCTCCGTGACGCGTTGCTGTGCGAGCCTGCTCGATACCAGCAGGGTAGCACGGGCTCTCTCGGACGGTCGACCGTGCGGGCGCCCGCCGGGCGGGCCCGAGTGCCTGCATGGGCACTCTGAAACGGTCTCTACAACGTAGATACATCTCGGCTCCTTCTCCGCGCCGACCCATCGCACGACTCTACGATGTAGATACGCGAACAGAGCGACCAGACAGCTGCTCCGACCCTCCGGGAGATCTCCTTCGCTCGGGACTCGAGGCCGCCCGGCGTGCGATACCATGGACGGGTTGACCCGACCGACGTGATCCCGAGGAGTGGACGATGCTCGACGTGAAGATGGTGCGCACCGACCCGGACGCGGTCCGCAGGGCCCTGGAACGGCGGGGCGACCCCACGTCGTCGCTGGACGAGTTCCTCGCCGTGGAGGAGCGGCGCCGGCAGGTGCTGACCGAGGTCGAGAGCCGGCGCGCCGAGCGCAAGCGGGCGAGCGACGAGATCGCCGCCGTCAAGAAGGCCGGCGGCGACGCCGGCGAGGCGATCGCCGCGATGCGCGCGCTCGGCGACCAGATCAAGGAGCACGAGGCGGCGCTCGCGGAGACGGAGGAGCGCCTCAAGGTCATGCTCCTGGAGCTGCCCAACATCCCGCTGCCGGACGTCCCCGACGGCGGCGAGGAGGACTCCGTCGTCCTCCGCACCGTCGGGGAGCCGCGGCAGTTCGACTTCGCGCCCAAGGACCACCTCGACCTGGGCCTCGCGCTCGACCTCATCGACATGGAGCGCGCGGCCAAGGTGAGCGGCTCGCGCTTCGTCTACCTCAAGGGCGACCTCGTGATGCTGCAGTTCGCCCTGGTCAACTACGCGCTCGGCGTGATCCAGAGCAAGGGCTTCCGCCCCGTCATCCCCCCCGTGCTCGTGCGCGAGGAGGCCATGTACGGCACCGGCTTCTTCCCCACCGACCGCGCCCAGGTGTACGAGACGGTGGACGGCGACTGCCTGGTCGGCACCAGCGAGGTGCCGCTCGCGGCGATGCACATGGAGGAGTTCCTCGACGAGGGGACGTTCCCGATCCGCTACGCCGGCTACTCCACCTGCTTCCGGCGCGAGGCCGGCGCCGCCGGCCGCGACACGCGCGGCATCCTGCGCGTTCACCAGTTCGACAAGGTCGAGATGTTCAGCTTCTGCGCGCCCGAGCAGAGCGCGGCCGAGCACCAGGTCATCCTCTCGGCCGAGGAGGCGATCCTGCAGGGCCTCGGCATCCCCTACCAGGTCGTCAACATCGCCGCCGGCGACCTCGGCGCCCCGGCGGCAAAGAAGTACGACTGCGAGGCCTGGATGCCCGGTCAGGGGCGCTACCGCGAGGTCACGAGCTGCTCGAACTGCACCGACTATCAGGCGCGCCGTCTCAACTGCCGCTACCGGACCGACATGGGGCCGCGCTTCGTTCACACCCTCAACGGGACGGCCGTGACCTGGCGCTTCCTCATCGCGATCATGGAGAACTACCAGCGCGCCGACGGAACGATCGTAGTGCCCAAGGTACTGCGCCCGTACGTGGGCAAGGAGACGCTGGGCGGCTGAGGAAGGTCAGTCGACGGGCTCGGCGTCGCCGAACCCCGGCCCGGCGCCGTTCTCGCGCCAGGGGATGAGGTAGCAGCTCACATCGAGCGCCGGAA
>DASUMX010000147.1:0-2258 GCA_036277455.1 Thermoleophilia bacterium | reverse complement strand
TAGTAGAGCGTGAGCCCGTCCGACGATTCGAAGTAGCGGTCCTGCCAGGCGGTTCCGTTCAACTCGTGCTCCGTTGCGACGCCCGTCCGGCGGCGTACTCCGCGCGCAGCTCGCGCTTGAGGATCTTGCCATTCGGGTTGCGCGGGAGCGAGTCCCGGAGCACGACGCCGGTCACACGTTGCTGACGTCCCACGCGCTCGTTGATCCAGGCCGTGAGCCCGGCCGCGTCGGGCTCGACGCCGGCGCGCGGCACGACCACGGCGAGCGGCGACTCGCCCCAGCGATCGTTCGCCACGCCGATCACGGCCACCTCCGCCACGTCGGGGTGCTGCAGCGCGGCGCTCTCGATGTCGGCCGGATAGATGTTCTGCCCGCCCGAGAGGATCAGGTCCTTCTTGCGGTCCACGATGTAGAGGAAGCCCTCCTCGTCGAGGCGGCCGACGTCGCCGGTGCGCAGCCAGCGGCGACCCTGCGGGTCGGTCCACGTGGCCTCGGCGTTGGCATCGGGCCGGGCGTGGTAGCCGGCCATGAGGATGCGCCCCCGCCCGACGATCTCGCCGGACTCCCCCGGCCCGACCTCCTGGTCTTCCGACCCGAGGATGCGCAGGTCGGTGCCCGGCAGCGGCTTGCCGACCGATGCGAGCTTGCGCTCGACGTCCTCGGGGGCCAACGTCGTGATCACCCCCTCGGTGAGCCCGTACAGCTCGATCAGCTCGCAGCCGAGGCGCCGGATCGCCTCGGCCTTCAGCGCAGGCGCCAGCGGCGAGCCGCAGCACATCAGGCTGCGCAGCGAGCCCAGGTCGTAGCGGTCGAAGTCGGGCCTCTCGAGGAGGCGCTGGAACTGCACCGGCACCATGGCGCCGTGGGTGATGCGCTCGCGCTGGACCGTCTCGAGCAGCGCGCGCGGCTCGAAGGCGCGCAGCACCACGACGGTGCCGCCGGCCAGCATGGTGCAGAGAAATCCCACCCAGCTGATGTTCGAGTACAGCCCAAGCGAGCACAGCGTACGGGCGCCGCCGTGGTAGCGCAGCGCGAGGGCGAGGTCGTACGCCCAGTCGAGCCGCCGGCGGTGGGTGTGCACGATGCCCTTCGGCAGGCCCGTGGTGCCCGAGCTGTAGATGATGTTGCACTCGTCGTCGTCGCCGAGCCCGGGCTCCGGCGCCTGTGCAGGCTGGGCGTCACGCCACACACCGAACACGTGCCAGCCCGGGAGCGCGGCCTCGTGCGCGACGAAGGCGCCGGCACGCACGCCGCCGAGGCGCGGACGCAGCGCCTCGAGACGGGCGCACTGGTCGCCCGAGGCCACGGCCGCCACCGCTTCGGAGTCGGCGGCCATCGCCACGACGGCGTCGTCCGGGATCGACAGGTTGAGCGGCACGACGACGCCACCAGCCTTCAGGATGCCCCAGATCGCCTCGAGCATCTCGGCGCTGTTGTGCATCACCACGAGGACGCGCTCGCCGCGGCGCAGCCCGAGCTGCTGCAGGCCGTGGGCCACGCGGTTGGTCCGCGCATCGAACTCGCGCCAGGAGAACACCCGCTCGCCGTCGACGACGGCGGGCTTGTCGCCGAGCCACGTGCCGTGCAGGGCGATGATTTCCGGGAGGAGCGGCGCCTGCACCTCGAACCAGTTCATGAGAGCTTCCTGCTTGAGATCGCCGCGAAGCACGGCGCCGCGGCACCGAGGCCGCGACCACCGCGCTTCGCAGCGGGACGGCTAGAACGAATAGCCGAGCGTCAGCTGCCAGGTCCGCGGGTCGCCGTAGTACGCGGTCTGGATGTTGCCCACGCTCGAGAACTCCTGCGCGTCGGTCTTGTAGACCTCGTCCGTCAGGTTGCGGATGCCGGCCGAGGCGCGCCAGGTCCTCGACTGCGACTGCCAGCTCGCGAGCACGTTCATGAGGGCGAAGTCGTCCTGCGTCAGCACCTCGCGGTTGTCCACCGACAGCCACGACTTGGTCCGGTAGTTCACGTCGGTCGAGAGCGTGAGCCAGCCGTAGTCGTCGAGCCCGAACTCGTAGCTCACGCCCACGCGCGCCGTCCACTCCGGGGCGAAGGGCGGCTCGTCGTCGGAACGGTCGCGCTCGACGGGCACACCGCCCGCCCCCCGGATCGTGTCGGTGAACTCCGCGTAGTCGGCGTTGAGATAGCCGAGTTGGCCCTGCAGGGTCAGGCCGTCGACCGGCACCCACAGCAGCTCGACCTCGGCGCCCCAGATGTCGAGCGCGGCGGCGTTGAGAACCGGGAAGCTGAACGTC
>DASUMX010000146.1:0-3680 GCA_036277455.1 Thermoleophilia bacterium | reverse complement strand
GGCTTCGCGCCTGGCCCAGATCTCGCAGCCGCCGGCGTCGAGGATGGAGCAGATGCGCCGGCAGGCGGAGTCGAGCACCTCCCGCAGGTCGAGGCTGGAGCCGAGCTTCAGACTGAGCTCGTTGAGCAGCCGCTCGCGGCGTGCCCGCGCGACGAGCTCTTCGTTCCGCTGCTCGAGATCGCGGTACATGCGGGCGTTGTGCACCGCGGCGGAGGCCTGGTTGGCCAGGCCGCGGGCCAGCTCCATCTCCTCGCCGGTGAAGCGGCGCTCCCGCTCGGTCTCGCAGATCGCCAGGAGGCCGAGCGTCGCGCCGCCGAACTGCAGCGGCAGCGACAGACAGGTCTTCTCGCCCCACCGCTCCATGGACACCCGGCTCTGCGGGTCGAGTTCCGGGTCCGAGACCGTCTCCAGCACCGGCTCCGGGCCGAACAGGATCTCGCGCTCCTTGGACCGCTCCTCCAGCATCACCGTCTCGCCGTCCACGCAGAACCCCGGGTCGACCCCGAACCCGGCGCGCTCGATCAGGGCGTCCTGGTCCTCCGCGTACTCCCAGATCACGCAGTAGCGCGCGGCGAAGGTGTCCACCACCTCGCGCGCCACGGCGTCGAGCACGTCCTGCAGGACCAGGCTCGAGGTCATGCTGCGACCGGCGTGCAGCAGCGACTCCATGCGCGCGGCCTGCGCCGCCCGGTCGCGCGCCGCCTGGAGGCGATGGACGGCGAGCGCGGCCAGGTCGCCGAGGTCGCGAGCGTGCTCGAGACGCCCCGGCGACAGGCGCCCGGCGCCGGGTCCCTGGAGGACGAGGCAGCCGTTCGCCGTGGCTCCGATCGCGAAGGGGATGCAGAGGCGCGAGGGTCCGCGCAGCGGCTCCCCGCCGCGCAGCATCTCGCGCTCGGCCGGTCGCTCGACGAGCAACCAGACCTCCCCGGCCGCCGGATCTTCAGCTGGAGGGGCGTCATCGGCGGCGGCCGGTGTCGCGCCCGCGCTCGCGAGGCCTACCAGGGCGTCGAGCGCACCGTCGTGCTCCATGACGAGGCAGCGGTCCACGCCGGGCTCACCCGCCAGCGCGCGCGCCACCTGCGCCAGCGCCTCCATGGGATCCTCGGTCCGAGCCGCGGCACGGCTCACCGCGGCGAGGGCGCCGCCGTCCGCATGCCCGTTGCCGCCGGCCCCGCATCTCTCGAGGAACCGCTGCAGGTCGCCGGGCAGGAACTGACGCTGACCGCTGGGCGTGCGGCGACATGGGATCACCCCTGCGTCCGCCCAGCGACGCAGCGTGTGCTCACTGACCTCCAGCATCTCGGCCGCAGCCGCCACGCGCAGCCAGCGACGGCGGCCGCGCAGCCGCCGTCCCTCTCTCTCCGTGTCCATACGGCCCTTGTCGGCCGTTCACCCTCGTTTCTGTACCATCTCTTCGCGCAGGCGCCGCCATGTGCCGCCCGTCACGCCGCCCTGCCGAGCCGCCGCGGCGGGATGTTGTGGTTGAGCCGGAACACGTTCTCCGGGTCCCAGCGCGTCTTCACCTCGACCAGACGCTCGTAGTGGTCGCCGAACCCGGCGCGCAGCTGCAGCTCGCCCTCCTCGAGGAACCCGGGGAAGTTGAGATAGGTGCCCACGGTGTGCGGCTGCAGGGCCTTGATGAGGCTGCGCGCCCACGCGACGTTGACGTCGTCGGCGTCCGCTTCGTCCCAGTCCGCCTCGGGGTTGACCAGCCAGCCGGCGGAGCGACCGGCATAGGCGGAGCCTCCCGCCGGCTCCTCGCGCAGCGCCCCGCCCATCTGCCACACGTCGATGGTGCTGAGCGGCGACGGCTGCGTGGACGCGTACTCGGCGACGACGTCGATCACGGCGTCGCTGAGCTCGGCCAGGGCCGCCGACTTCCAGTAGTAGTGCCGCCCGCGCGGGTAGTCCTCGTCGAGGAACTGCTGCAGCTGCGCGTAGGGCTGGCGGCCGCTGAGGTCGGCGATGGGCGTCGCGAGACCCTGCAGCGGCCGCAGCTGACGCTCGCCCTCGTCGGGCGGGCCCACGTAGGCCGCCGCCACCGCGAGCATCGGGCGCCCGGCCGCTTCGGCCGGGATGCCCTCCATCTCGGGGACGCTGCCGGTGAAGGCGATGGGAGCGACCTCGTCCGGCATGTCGCCGGCGACCGCGCGCAGCGCGCGGAGCCCCGCGACGGTCTCCGCGCCGTCGTAGAACACGAGCGCGTAGGCGACCTCGGGGCCGACGGGGTGCAGGAGGAACTCGAACGACGTGACGACGCCGAAGTTGCCGCCGCCGCCGCGCAGGGCCCAGAGCAGGTCCGGGTTCTCCTCGGCGGACGCCCGGACCAGCTCTCCCTGCGCGGTCACCAGCTCGGCCGCGACCAGGTTGTCGCAGGTGAGGCCGTACTTGCGCCGCAGCCAGCCGATGCCGCCGCCGAGCGTGAGGCCGGCCACACCCGTCTCGGAGACCAGGCCGGCCGGAGCCGCGAGCCCGTAGGCCTGGGTCGCGGCGTCCACCTCGCGCCAGATGGCGCCGCCCTGGACGGTCACGCGGCGGCGCTCAGCGTCGACCGTCACCGCGTTCATGCGTGACAGGTCGAGCACCACGCCGCCCTCGCTGGTGGCGAGCCCGGCGACGTTGTGCCCACCACCCCGCACCGCGATGGGCAGTCCGGCCGCGCGGGCGAGGCCGACGGCCGCGGACACATCGTCGCTGGTCGCGCAGCGAGCGACCGCGGCCGGACGCTTGTCGATCATCCCGTTCCACACGGAACGGGCCGTGTCGTATCCCTCGTCGCCGGCGCCTACCACCTCACCCGTCAGGTGGGCCCTCAGCGCACGCACGACGTCATCTGTCTGACCGGAAGCGGTCATGTCGACCTCCTCGTGAAGTGCCGATGGCCTGGGTGTTCCCGGGCGTCGCGGTCGCCGCGCAGGCCGGCCGTCGGCGAAGGGCATGGCCTCATCCCCGGCCGTGCGGGGTATGCTCGCCGCATGGAGATCGCCGCCGAACAGGCGCCCGGGGCGCTCCGGGCCCGCGGGCCAGACCGGCGCCGGGAGCGCCGGTTCATCTTCCTCGACCGGCGCTCGGGCTTCGACCGGCGCCGCCGCGAAGGCCGCTCGCCGGTGTCGTCCGCCGTCGAGGCGCGGCTGCTGCAGCTCCGCGACCAGCCGCGCGTACTGGCGGAGACGCTCATCCTGGTCAACCTCCTCAGCGTGCTCGACCTGCTCCTCACGCTGTCGGTGCTGCGTCTGGGAGCCATCGAGCTCAACCCGATCATGGACTGGCTGTTCGAGCTTGGACCGGGCCCTGCGGCGACGGCCAAGATCGGCGTCATGGCGCTCGCCACGTTCGGGCTGTGGTCCCTGCGCCGCTACCGCAAGGCGCTCGCGACCACGGTGCTCCTCCTCACCGGCTACGGCGCGCTGGTGACGTTCGAGATCATCGGGCTCATCGGGCTGCTGTAACGCGCGTTCGTCCCTCGGGCGCGGTCACTCGAACATCCGTTCGCATCCGTCCGACCAGGGTGCTAGCCTCACGCCCACCGCACCCCAGGAGGACTCCTCATGCTCGTCGAGCTCAACGCCGAGCAGCTGGCCGCCGCCCAGCACGACGACGGCCCGCTGCTCATCGTCGCCGGCGCCGGCACCGGCAAGACGGCCGCGCTCGTGCACCGCGTCGCCCACCTCATCGAGTGC
>DASUMX010000145.1:0-19336 GCA_036277455.1 Thermoleophilia bacterium | reverse complement strand
TCGTATGTGGAGAGGGCCGACTGCCTGGCCGTCACGAACTGCTTCTGCCGCCACACCGCAACGCATCTCGGCACGGCCTGCGACTATCCCCTGGAGACGTGCATGAGCCTGGGGGTGGCGGCGCGCTACCTGATCCGGCACGGCCACGCCCGGCAGATCGGCAGGGAGGAGGGACGCGAGCTTCTCGAGGCCGCTCGCGAGCACGGCCTCGTGCACATCGCGGACAACGTGCAGCGGGAGCTGAGCTACATCTGCAGCTGCTGCTCCTGTTGCTGCGTCGAGCTGCGCTCGGCTCAGAACAACATGGCGGTCATGCAGCCGAGCGCCTTCCAGCCCGCCGTTGACGATCACCGTTGCACGGGCTGCGGCAGGTGCGTGCGGGCCTGCCCGGTCCAGGCTCTCTCGCTCGTCCCCCGTCAGGGCGCTCGGCAGAACGACGGAGACGATGCCGCGACGCCATTGACCAGCCGCGTCGACCTCGCCCGCTGCATCGGCTGCGGCGTCTGCGTCGGGGCGTGCCGTGAGGACGCCGTGACCATGGTCCGGCGCCCGCGAGCGCCCCACGTCCCGCTCAACGCCGTCGAGTACCTCACCCGGCGGATGCTCGAGCGGGGGAGGCTGGCGGACTTGCTCGTGGACGGCACGGCGGGCCGAGGCCCGGCGTTCGCCAACGCGGTGCTCGGAGCCATCCTGTCGCTGCCGCCGGCCGCGAAGCTGCTCGCGAGCGAGCAGGTGCAGTCGCGGTTCGTCGACTTCGCCCTTGCCCGCTATCAGCCGCCCCGCGGGTGACGAGCCCCGCGCGTGGTATACTAAAAAAGTCAGACCAACGCGGCTTCACACGACGGCACGCTGGCCCCAAAGGCCGAGGCGAGGAGCGTCGAGGTGAAGGTCCCGCTCACGTGGGTCTGGGAGAACGACCCCCACGATCTTCCCGATGATGATCATGCACGCTGCATCGCCGCGCCCGGCGAGCGCTTCGTCGCCTGCGGTGGGCAACTGTTCGCACTCACGACGCGCCCCCATGCCCGCCGCTCAGCGTCACGACGCGCGGCCTCCTTCTCGACCCTGCAGATGGAGTATCTCGGCCTCGACTGGCCGCGCGGCCTCGCGCAGCAGTACTGGGGTTGCGAGCCGTTCCCCAGCGGGCCGCTCGACAGCGGGCCGCTCGACAGCGAGCCGCTTGCCGGCGATGCCCAACAGGCTGCCGGCATCGCCCTGCTTGCGACTGTGGCGGGTGCGCTGGCGGCGGGCTCGGCGATGCGCTCCGGGTCGTCGTCCTCATCGCGGGTGGGATTCGACGACCTGAGGCCGCCACCGCGCCCGCCCGGATGGCCTCCTCGCCGGCACGCTCGAAGCGCGCCTCGCCCGGCGCTGCTGCCCCTCACGGTCGGCCGCAGCGGCGATCGCCGCTAGGGGGTACGTCAGGATCGAGGACGGGCCGCGATGCGCTCCTGGCACGGGGCAGCGGGCGGCCGGACCGAGACCGGGGCTACCGTGTACCGGCGCGTTTGTGCGTCGAGCAGAATTCCGCAGGGTTGTAGGCCGAGAGGATGGTGGTGCAGCCCCGCGCCTCGCAGATGCGCCCGCTCCCGTACGACTTGATCCGGTCGCTGAGCTTCCCGGTGCTCGGGAGGATGAACCCGCCGGCGACGCGGGACTTCACGAGTGGGGCAGAACGGTGGAGCGACAGTCCATGGGTGGACCCTTCCGTAGACCATCCCATTCTACGCCTAATTTCGTAGCAAAGCCAGCGGCCGAGGGCCCTGAAAGCGCTCCACCCGCGCCGTGAGCACGGCGCCGCGGAATCTGCTATACTCTTCGGGACGGGCCGAGTGGGCCCGCAGGATTGCGACGTGACACACCGCATTTCTCCGCGGAAATCACGTCGTTTTTGTTTTGCCCCGAGTGGGCGAAGGGATTTGATCAGTATGGCAACAGGCAAAGTAAAGTGGTTCAACGCCGACAAGGGCTATGGCTTCATCGAGCACGAGGGCGGCGACGACCTCTTCGTTCACTTCTCGGAGATCCAGAGCGAGGGCTTCAAGTCCCTCGATGAGGGTCAGGCCGTCTCCTTCGAGCAGGGCACCGGCAAGAACAACAAGCCGCAGGCGACCAACGTGCGGGTGCTGTCGTAACAGAGACGGCAACGTCGTAGCTCCACCTGAAGACCGGGCGGCTCTCAGAGCCGCCCGGTCTTCTCGCTTAACGGACTACTTACAGGGGAGAGGGGTAACGCAGGCTCACTGTCGACTTGCGTCGCCGTGAGGGCCGGGGGAACATGCACGTACACGGGCTGCGTGCGGCAGGCCCGGGCCGAGAAGGGAAGCGCCTTGAAGATCCGCCTCATCGAACCTGCCCCGCCCAGCATCAACATCCTCTCCTACGGCTTCTATCCGCGTCTCGGCCTGCCCCTGATCGGCGCGGCGCTCAAGGCCGCCGGCCACGACGTACTCATCTACGCCCCCCAGGCGGCGCCCATCGACCGCGCCGACGTCGCCTCGGCCGACCTCGTCGGCATCTCGACGACCACCTCGACTGCGCCGACCGCCTACGCGCTGGCGGATGAGCTGCGGGCCGCCGGGCTCCCCGTGATCATCGGCGGCCCCCACCCGAGCTTCGTGCCCGACGACGCCATGCCGCACGCCGACTACGTCGCGCGCGGGGAGGGCGGCGACGGTCTCATGCTGGAGCTCCTCGAGGCGCTCCGCGGCGAGCGTGAGCTCGACTCCGTCAACGGGCTGTCCTTCTGGCGCGACGGGCTCCCCGTGCACAACGAGCTGCGCGAGCGCTGCGCCGATCTCGACTCGCTGCCGATGCCGGACCTCTCCTTGATCGTGGGCTCCGAGCGCATGCGGGAGACGCCGATCATGACCAGCCTGGGGTGCCCGTTCGACTGCACCTTCTGCACCGTGACGATGATGTTCGGCCGCAAGTACCGCATGCGCAGCCCGGAGAGCGTCATCGCGGAACTGGAGGCGAAGAAGCCGCGCTCGGTCTTCTTCTACGACGACAACTTCGCCGCGGACAAGCGGCGGCTCAAGAAGATCCTGCAGCTGATGATCGACCGCGGCATCACCCTGAAGTGGCAGGCCCAGGTGCGCACCGACGTGGCCCGCGACGAGGAGTTGCTGACGCTCATGGAGCGCTCCGGCTGTCATCGCCTGGCCCTCGGGTTCGAATCGGTCGACCAGGCGACGCTGGACAGCTACGCGAAGTCGCAGACGGTCGAGGACATCACGAACGCGATCGCCGCCTTGCACCGCCACGGGATCCACGTCCACGGCATGTTCGTCGTGGGCGCCGACAGCGACACCGTGCGGACGGCCGGCGCTACCGTCGCCTTCGCCGAGCGCTACCGCATCGACAGCCTGATGCTCAACATCCTCACACCAGGGATCGGCACCAGGCAGTACGAGATGATGAACGGCGACGAACGCGTCTTCGAGCGCCGCTGGCAGTTCTACGACGGCCAGCACGTCATCTTCGAGCCGCAGAACATGACCGCCGGCCAGCTGCAGACCGGGGTCATCGACGGCTATCGGCGGTTCTACTCGGTGGGCAACATCGTCAGACCTCTCGCGCGCCTGCGCCTCGGCACCTCGCTGGAGCGCCTCTGGGGCAGGCTGTATATCCACCGCTGGCAGAAGGACCCGACGAACCGGGCCTACGTGGGGGCGCTCGCTGAGCGCTCGGCCGGCGCCGCGGGGGCCGGCCGGCCGGCCCCCGAGCCGGTCGCGTGCATCCGGGAGGGCTCGGCGGGCGGCTGATCGATGCTTCGGCGGCCGACGGAACGTTTCCGCCGCCGCAGGCGTCTCTTGTTGCGTCACGTCAGCATGGGGGCAGGCGGCAGGCGCCGTCTGCCCGCCGTCGCAGCCAGTTGGAGGCGATCCTCATGTCGCGCCCCGCTTTGACACCCGCCCACCGACCCGACAGGCGCTCCCCGCGGCGCGGCGCGGTCTCGCCCTGGATGGCGCTCGCCGTCCTGGCGCTGCTCGCGCTCGCGGCGCCGCTGGTGCTCGCCGCGTGCGGTACGGAGGAGACTCCGCCCGTCTCCGACGGCACCCCGGCGGCGACCCAGCCGGCGACCGAGACCCCAGCGGCGACCGAGACCCCGGCGGCGAGCCCGTCGCCGCCCGAGACGGCCGCCGGCGAGACGACCGTGCTCGTCTACTTCCTGCGCGGTGAAGAGCTCGGCACGGCCGAGCGTACGCTGCCGAAGACGGTCGCGGTCGCCAGAGCCGCGATGGAGGCCCTCGTCGCAGGCCCGAACGGCGACGAGAAGGCCGCCGGCCTCGGTACCGCCGTCCCCAAGGGCACCAGGCTGCTCGGCATCTCCGCCGACGGCGCCGTCGCGACCGTCGACCTGTCGCGCGAGTTCGCCTCGGGCGGCGGCTCGCTCTCGATGACCGCGCGCGTCGCGCAGGTCGTGTACACGATGACGCAGTTCAAGACCATCAGAGCCGTCGAGTTCATGCTCGACGGCGAGCGCGTCGCGACGATCGGCGGGGAGGGCGTGATCGTGGAGACCCCGCAGCGCCGCGCCGACTGGCAGAGCTTCGAGCCGGCCATCTTCGTCGAGCGGCCGGGCGTCGGCGCGACCCTGTCGAGCCCCTTCATCGTCCAGGGTCGCGCCACCGTCTTCGAGGCCACGGTCAACATCGACCTGCTCGACGCCGGCGAGCAGACGCTCGTCGAGACGTTCACGACGGCCACCGAAGGCGCCCCCGGCCGCGGCGCGTTCAGAAAGAAGATCGTGTACTCGACCGGCAGCGACAGCGGCTGGCTCGTGGTCTACGAGGCGTCGGCCAAGGACGGCTCGCACCTGAACGAAGTGCGGATCCCGGTGTCGCTGCTGTAGTCAGTGCGCGTCCGTCACTCGGTGACCCTCAGCGTCGTCAACGCCGGCCGCCGCGCGGCTTGGTGGTAGGCTCGAACTCCATGCACGCGAGCTGCCCGCAAGAGGCATGGCGCGCCCTGACCGGGCAGGGAAGAGGAGGTGACGCACGAGTGCGCCAACGACTCCGTCAGCGACGTGGAGGTTCCCGAATGAGACGCTCCCTATCTCGCAGCACTCCTTTGCTCTTCCTGCTTCTGGCGGCGGTCGCGCTGCTGGCGTTCGCCGGCGTGGCCGCGGCCGCCGAGCCATCCACGGTGGGCAACTGGTGGGACGTGACTCCGGAGGCCGAAGTCCCGTCACCACAGTACGACTCGATCCTCTACTCCGAGATCGCTCCCAGGCTCCGTCAGATCGAGATGGCCAGCAACCGCGTCAAGGTGGAGGTCATCGGGCAGTCGGCCGGGGGCCGGAACCTGTTCCTGGTCACCATCTCCGACCCCCAGGCGCAGGGCCGCCTCGGGCAGTACCAGGCCATCCGCCAGGCGATGATCCGGGATCCGGAGCACGCCCAGGAGCTCATCGACAGGTTCGGTGACTTCAAGGTCCCCGTGTTCATCAACGGCAGCATCCACGGCAACGAGTACCCCGGCACCGATGCCGCCATGAGGCTGATCGAGGAGTTCGCCTTCAGCAACGAGCCCGAAGTCCTGGATGTCCTCGAGAACGAGATCCTGCTCATCAACGTGTGCCAGAACCCGGACGGTCGCGTGCTCGGCACGAGGCAGAACGCCAACGCCATCGACATCAACCGCGACTTCATCACCCAGTCGCAGCCCGAGACGCGGGCGACGGTCGGGGTGTTCACGGAGTGGAATCCGATGGTCGTCCTCGACCTGCACGGTTTCGTCAATCCGATGCTGATCGAGCCGTGTACGCCGCCGCACAACCCGAACTACGAGTACGACCTGTACATCAAGTGGGCGCTCGCCCAGGCCGAGGCCATGGAGGCCGAGCTGTTCGCCCAGACCGGCTTCAGCGCGCAGATCCCCTACCGCGACGATCCGCTGGAGTGGGACGACTGGCCCCCGACCTACGCGCCGATGTACGCCATGTTCCACGGCGCCTACGGCCACACCATGGAGACGCCGTACCGCGACGCGCGCGGCGTGGACGCCCACTATGCGGCGGTGTGGGGCGCGCTCGACTTCGTCGCCGAGAACCGCGTGGGCATGGTCCGCGACCAGGTCGAGATCTTCCGGCGCGGCTTCCTCTCGCTGCCGCAGCAGCCCATCCCGCCGGAACTGTTGCCGCAGTGGCCGCAGTACCAGGACGTCATCCCCAACGGCTTCCCGGCGGCCTACGTGATCCCGGCCGACGAGCCGTTCCAGATCAGCCCGCAGGCGCCCGCCCGGCTGGTGGACTTCCTGCTCTTCAACGACGTCCAGGTCGAGAAGGCCAGCAAGGGCTTCACTCTGGACGGCGTGGCCTACCCGGCCGGGACCTACGTCGTGTGGCTGGACCAGCCGAAGCGAGGCCTCGCCAACACCATCCTGTCGGACGGCCTCGACCTCTCGGCCATCCCCGGGCTGGAGTTCTACTCGCCGCCCACGGTGTGGTCGCACCCGTTGCTGTGGGGCGTGCGTCGCGCGGTGATGGAGGACCCGATGGCCCTCCAGACGCGAGCGATCGCCAAGGCTGACGCACCGCAAGGTACGGTGCAGGGCGGCAAGGCCGGCGCCTACGCCTACCTCCCGACCAGCATCGCCGCCATCCAGGCCACGAACGACCTGCTGGCGCGCGGAGTCGCCGTGTCACGCGCGCCTGCTTCCTTCACCGACGGCGGACGCGCCTTCGACGCCGGCGCCTTCATCCTGCCCGGCACCGCGAAGACGGTCGCCAATGAGCTGGCCAGCCGGTATGGCCTCGACGCGTACGCTCTTCGCGGCGTGCCTGCAGGCGCGATCGCGCTGCGCCGGCAGCGCATCGCCGTCGCCTTCTCGGATGCCGGAGGGAGGGAGTTGCTCAAGCGACTTGGCTTCGCGTACGACGTGATCACGGTCAGCACACTGAACGACGCGACCAAGCCGCCGCTGACGGAGTACGACGTGTTCATCAACACCAGCGTCCACTTCAATACCGGGGGGCTCAACGCCACCGGCAAGGCCAGGCTGACCGACTACTTCGCGGCCGGCAAGGACTACATCGGCATCGGAGGCACAGGCGCCCTTCTGGCCACCCAGATGCTGCCGTCCTTCGTCTTCACGGCCACCAGCTACACTGGCGGCCCACTCGACTCCGCCATCCGCGTCGACTACAACGTCAACGACCCGGTGGGCAGCGGATTCGGGGCGCAGGGGTACGGCTTCGCCAACGGGACGAGGACGTTCAGCGGGCTCGCGGCGGATGTCCGCGTCTCCGCGACGATCCACGATCCCGACTTCCTCGTCTCCGGCTACTGGCCGGACTGGCAGACCAGCGGGGCAGCCGGCAAGCCGGTCGTCATCGGTTGGGCGTCGGGCACGCAGGATGCGGCGCTCATCGGGCTGGACCCCATCTTCCGCGGCCACCCGGAGGATTCGTTCCGCCTGGTCGCCAATGCCATCTACAGTGGGCTCGATTGAGCAGCATCTGACGGCTCGACTGAGCCGCTGCTCTCGCAGGTGAACGAGGGCGGGAAGAGCGAGGTCTGCTCTTCCCGCCCTCTGCTCGTCCCGGCCGGCCATGCGCGGTGGTGAGGAGCGGCGCCGAAGCGGGCATGGTGCTCCTGGCCGACCCAAGCACGAACCGCGAGGTGACAGGTGGCTGAGCAGGAGCCGAAGGACCGCTACGACGTGGTCGTCATCGGTGGCGGCCCCGCCGGGCTGGCGGCCGCCATCTACACCTCGCGCCAGGGCCTGTCCACGGCCATCATCGCGGGCGAGCTGGGCGGGCAGGCGCAGTGGGCGAGCCACGTGGAGAACTACCTCGGGTTCGAGCTCATCGCCGGGAGCGAGCTGGCCGATCGCTTCCGTGCGCACGCGGCCGGCTTCGCCATCGACACCTTCGAGGGCCGGTATGCCGACGCGGTCGTTCCGTCGGACGCGCTCTTCGAGGTCCATTCGCGCGAGGGGCTGCAGCTGCGCGGGCGCGCGGTGATCATCGCCAGCGGACGCGCCCCGGTGCGCCTGTCCGTCCCGGGCGAGAGGGAACTGGTGGGTCGCGGCGTCAGCTACTGCGCCTACTGCGACGCGGCGTTCTTCCGCGGCCGCCCGGTCGCCGTGGTCGGCCCGGGCGAGTCAGCGGCCGAGGCCGCGCTGCAGCTCGCCGCCCTCGACGCGGACGTGGTCCTGGTCAGCGAGCAGGAGCTGCGCGCTCCCCAGACGCTGCTCAGCAAGCTCGAGGCCGACCCTCAGGTGGAGATGCGCACGGGCCTGCAGGCCAGGAGGATCGAGGGCGAAGACCACGTCACCGCTCTGGTGGTCCAGGACGACGCGGAGAACGAACTGGTCCTGCCCGTGGACGCGGTGTTCATCGAGGCCGGCACGATCCCCGTCGGGGAGTTCACCGGCGGCCTCGTGCGGGTCAACGCCGCGGGAGAGGTTGAGGTCGGCCGCGACCTCATGACGAGCCGCCCCGGGATCTTCGCCGCCGGTGACGTGACGGACGCGCCCGGCAAGCAGATCATCATCGCCGCCGGCGACGGCGCGAGGGCCGGCGTCTCAGCGGCGAGGTGGCTGCAGCGGCAGCAGACTTGAACCATGGCGCCTTTGCCCAGCAGGATGAGGCCATGCCCCGTGCCATCCTGCTGATCGACATGGACGCCTTCTTCGCTGCGGTGGAGCAGGCTCGCCGGCCCGGACTGCGCGGCCGGCCGGTCATCGTCGGCGGCCGAGCCGAGAGCCGCGGCGTCGTCAGCACCGCCTCCTACGAGGCGCGCGCCTGCGGCGTGCGCACGGCGATGCCGATGGCGCAGGCCCTGAGGCGCTGCCCGCAGGGCGTCTTCCTGCCCGTGGACATGGCCGCCTACAAGGCGGTCCAGCAGCGACTGCTGGCCATCTACGGGCGCTTCACCGACCTCGTCGAGCCGGTGTCGATCGACGAGGCCTTCCTCGACGTGACCGGCAGCCGGCGGCTGTTCGGCTCTCCGCAAGAGATAGCCGGCCAGATCCAGCGGCTGACGCGCGAGGAGCTCGGCCTCTCCTGCTCGATCGGCATCGGACCCACGCGGCTGCTCGCGAAGCTGGCCGCCGAGCTGGACAAACCCGGCGGCCTCACCACCCTCACCCGGGACGACGTGCACGGCCGCCTGCGCTCCATGCCGGTCGGCGCCGTCTCGGGCATCGGCCCGGTGACGGTCAAGCGCCTGAGCTCCCTGGGGATCACGAGCATCGGGGACCTGCAGGACGCGCCGCTTCCCCTGCTCGAGGCGTCATTCGCGAAGACGGCCGGCTCGCTCAGGGAGCTTGCCTTCGGCGGCGACGACGCCCCGGTGCGCGCCGGCCACGCGGCGCCCAAGTCCATGGGTCATGAGGTGACCTTCGCCGAGGACACCGCCGACCCAGAGTTCCTGCGGGCGACACTCCTCGAGCAGGCCGACCAGGTGGCGAGCGATCTGCGGCGGCAGGGCTACGCCGGCCGCACCGTGGTCCTCAAGCTGCGCGACGCCCGCTTCCACACGGTCAGCCGCCGGCGCACCCTGCCCGCTCCGACCAACACGACGCAGGTGATCTACGAGGCCGCTCTGACCCTCTTTGCCGAACTGCACCAGCCGGGCCGTCTCCTGCGCCTCGTCGGCCTCACCCTGGGCGGCCTCACCGAGGCCCGCCAGACCGCGCTCGACGACTCCGCGCGTGACCACGCGTGCGATGAGGCCGTCGACCGCGTGCGGGCGCGCTTCGGCTCCCAGGCGCTGCGCCGCGCCGGCGGCGGTCTCGCGAGTGGCCCGGACCAGGCTTCTCCGGATCAGCGGCCCGAGAGCTAGGCTTGAGCAGGCGGCCGTGCGCCGCGGCGAGGTGACGCCGGCGTGGCGCCGTAGGCGGCGAGGAAGATGCGCACGGCCTCGTCGGCGATCCTTCGGAGCCCAGCGGCATCCGTCTCGGTCTCCGGGGAGAACATGGCTCTGTTGAGCGGGACCGACAGGACCAGCCAGATGAACGTCTGTGCGGCGAGATAGGGATCGTCCAGTCGCAGAAGGCCTCGCTCCGCAAGGCCGCGGAACCTCGCCTCCAGGCTCCGGGTGGTACGGTCGACGGCGCGCTCGTAGTAAGCGTGGCCAAGCTCCGGGAAGCGCGCCGCCTCACCGATCACGAGGCGCCTCACCTGGAGGAGGCGCTGGTCTGTTGCGACGGCCGAGAGCCGCTTCGCGAGCTCCCGCAGGTCTGCCTCGAGGTCGTCGCTGTCTTCAAGGCGATGGATCTCCTCGTAGAACGGCCGGCCCACGTGATCGATGCTGGCGAAGACGACGGCGGTGAACAAGTGCTGCTTGTCGTCGAAGTGCTTGTAGACGGTCTGCTTGGACACTCCGGCCGAAGCGGCGATCTCGTCGACACTGGTCCCCAGATAGCCCTGACGGAGGAACAGCTCACCGGCGGCGCTGAGGATGGCGCGGTGCTTGCGTGCCGAACGGCCTTCCGGCGGCCGCTCGGGTCCTTCTCGAGGTTCCTCGGCGGTAGGAGGTGGTCCTGCCACGCTCACCCTCCTTGCTCGGAACTGTACTGGACAGTTTAGTTCCATTTTTCCTGTGGACCGGTACCGTCTAGTCTACATCGGCGGGCAAGTGGTCCGCGTGAGGAAGGAAGACCCATGAATGACTATCAGGTCGCGCGCCCGTCCGGTGCGCTGTCGGCGACCACCAGCGGAAGGACGCTTCGGCTTCTCGTCTGCGGCGTGGTCGCGGGGCCGCTGTTCGTCGCCGCGGCCCTCATCCAGGCGCTGACCCGCGCGGGGTATGACCTCGGCAGCCAGCCCATCAGCCTGCTCAGTCTCGGGGAACTGGGATGGGTGCAGATCGCGACATTCGTCGTCTCCGGCCTGCTCGTGGCAGCGTTCGCGGTCGGGGCCAGAAGGGTGCTGAAAGGCTCTCGGGGCGGGACCTGGGGACCTTGGCTTCTGGGCGCGTTCGGAGTGGGCCTCATCGCCGCCGGCGTCTTCGTCGCCGACCCGTCCCTGGGCTTCCCTCCGGGGGCGCCCGGGGGGACGCCGGAGCAGCTCAGCTGGCACGCCATGCTGCACGGAGCCGGCTTCATGCTCGCCATGGGCTCGGCGGGCATCGCCTGCCTCGTGTTCGCACGCCGCGACGTCGCACAGGGTCGCCGGGGCTGGGCTGCCTTCGCGCTCGCGACCGCGGCCACCGCCATCGCCCTCAGCATGTGGCCGGGACAGGGCGGCGCAAGCATCCGCTACTTCGTCGCTGCGGTCATCGTGTGGGCCTGGGTGTCAGCCACGGCGCTGCGGCTGGGGCTCGGTCTCACTCGCCGGGTGGCGGAGCCTGCCGATGTCGAACGGCGACGGCGAGCCGCGTGACGAGCACCACTGCAAAGGAGATGGAGATGAGACCGATAATCGCCGGGCTGTTCACGTCGCTGGACGGCGTCGTGGAAGCGCCCGAGAAATGGCAGTCCCCCTACTTCGACAACGAGATGGGGCAGGAGATGGGGCAGGCGATGGCCGAGGCCGACGCCCTCCTGCTCGGGCGTCGGACCTACGAGACCTACGCCCAGGCCTGGCCCAACGCCGAGGGGCCGGTCGCGGACTTCATGAACGGCGTTCCCAAGTTCGTCGTCTCGACCACACTGGAGTCGGTCGGGTGGCAGAACTCCACCTTGATCAAGGGTGATCCAGGCGTCGAGATCGCCGAACTGAAGCGACGGCCGGGCAGGAGCATCCTTGTCAACGGCAGCGCGACCCTCCTCCGGTCCCTGGTGCGCTACGGCCTGCTGGACGAGCTCCGGCTCATGGTTTGCCCGGTCGTGGTCGGCGAGGGGAGGCGTCTCTTCGACGGATGGAACGCGCAGGTGCCCGTGAAGCTGGTGCGGTCGCAGAGGTTCGGCACTGGTGTCCTGGCGCTCGACTACAGGATCCGACGCGAAGCCGAGCACAGCGCCTGACGCCGGGCGAGGACGAGGCGGCGGCGCGTATCGCGTCGCCGCCTCGTTGGTATAGCGTGGTCGGCGTGACTGCCGACCACGCCCGCCTGCTCGTGATCGCGCCGCTGCGCATCGAGCGCGCGGCTCTGCGGCGCGGTCTGCCGGATGCCCGGGTGCTGTGCTCCGGTATGGGCGCGGCCAGGGCCCGTGCGGCCGCGCGCCGCGCCGCCTCCGCTCCGGCCGACGCCGTAGCGGTCGCCGGGTTCTGCGGGGCCACCGTTGCCGGGCTGCGCGCCGGAGACGTGGTTGTCGCCGGCGAGGTGCGCGGTCCGGACGGCGTCACGGGCTGCGACAGTCTGCCCCTCATCGAGGCCCTCGCCGCCCTGGGGATCGAGCGCATCCACGCCGGGCCGCTGGCCTCCGTCGGCCACGTGGTGCGGGGTGCGGAGCGCGGAGTACTGGCGCGCGAGGGCGTGCTGGCGGTCGACATGGAGTCGGCGTGGCTGGCGCCGGCCGCGGCGGGGAGGCCGTTCGCCGTCCTGCGCGTCGTGCTCGACACCCCGGCGAGCGAGTTCCGCCGGCCGTGGGCCATGCTGTCCGGAGCCGTCACGGCCTGGATGGCGCTCCGGCGGGCGGCGCCCGCGCTGGCGCTCTGGGCCCGGCGATGAGGCTGGCTTCCGCGGCCGGGTTCTCGTAAGTATCCGCGGCATGGCCTACGTCTATCCCTCCGCCTGGTTCGGCGACCGGCTGGTGCCGACCGGCGACGCGTCCCTGAGCATCACCTGACCTGACGGCGACCGCCCCGTCTGGCGGCGAGGACGCGGACGGGCGGGCGAGCGGGACGGCCGGGTCCTGGTTGCGACCGATGCGGCGGTCGCCCATACTGCAAATCATGTTTGCAATGACGATGGCGATTTGCGGTTCGGCGAATGTGACCTCCGCACGACCGGGCGTGGCGTGAGCGAGCAAAGGCATGGCTTCACCCAGCGGCTTGCGCTCGCCTGTGCCCGGCATCCCTGGTTGACGATCGGCCTGTGGCTGGTCGCGCTCGTGATGGCGGGGGGCGTGTACCTGACCTGGGGCGACGTCTTCACGTCGTCCTCCAAGTTCCTGAACGAACCCGACTCCGAGAAGGCGGTCCGGCTCATCGAGGAGCACGGCGGCGGCGGTGGAGGGAGCGCGCTCGCCCAGACCGGCGCCTCTGTGCAGAGCCTGGCCGACGGCCTCGACGACGCCCGGAAGGGCGCGCGCCAGCTGGCCAGGGGCTCGGGGTCGGTGTCGTCCGGCGCGAAAGAGCTCCAGCGAGGCCTCAGGAAGTTGGCGCGGGGAGCCGGTGAGGTCAGCAGCGGCACCGAGCGGGCGCGCTCTGGCGCCCAGTCCTTGAGCAACGGCCTGGCCGGCGCCTCGCAGGGGGCGGCGAGCCTGAGCTCTGGCCTCGCCGAGGTCGACGGCGCGACCGGCAGCTTCAGCGCGGGACTGCAGCAGCTGTCGCAGGGCGGCGACAGGCTCGCCGCCGCCGCCGGCAAGGTGGCGAGCGGCGCGAGCGACCTGGCCGGCGGCGCGGACGGCGCCGCAGCGGGCGTCGGCAAGGCCGCGGCGTCCGCGGAGCAGATCGCCGGTGGGGCGGCGACGCTGGACCAGCTCGTCGCCGCCTACCTCCAGGCGCACCCGGAGGTGGCGGACGACCCCGCGTTCCAGCAGATCATGGGACTCTCAGGCCAGCTGGTCTCCGGCACGTCCGGTCTCTCGTCCGGCCTGCAGTCCGCGAGCGCCGGCGTCTCGTCCGTGGCCGCCGGCGCCGGCAGACTGGCCTCTGGCGCGTCGAGCCTCGCGGCCGGCGCGCGCGCCCTCGACGCCGGTCTCGCGCGCAGCGCGAGCGGCGCCCGGCAGCTGGACCGGAGCATGGGCAGACTCGCGTCGGGCAGCGCTTCCCTCTCGAGCGGCATCGGCTCCGCGGCCTCCGGCTCCCAGGAGCTCGCCGCCGGCTCGCGGCAGCTCGCCGCCGGCTCCGGCAAGGTCGCCTCCGGCGTGAGCGGCGCCGCTGCCGGCGCCGGCGAGCTCGCTTCCGGGACGGACGCCGTGCGCGCCGGCGCCAGCGAGCTCAGCCGCGGCCTCGACTCGGCGTCGGCGGGAGCCGGACAGCTGAGCGACGCCCTGTCGTCCGCCGGGACCTTGAACAACCACGACAGCGAGGTCGTCGTCATCCACAGCGACGGACTCACCGTGGACGACCCCGCGTTCAGGCGTGAGGTCGTCCGTATCCGCGACCAGATCGACGCCTTGCCGGAGGCGGACGTCGTCACCGTCCTCAGCGTGTTCGACGAGGGGCTGGACGAGGAGACGCGCGACGCGCTCACCTCGGACGACGGGCACACGACCATCATGAAGGTCGAGCTCGCGGCCGCGGCGGACGAGGCCGTGAACCACGTCGACGGCGTGTACGCCGTGGTCGAGGAGGCGGACGCGCAGCCGGAGTTCGAGGTGGCCGTGACGGGCGCGGCGTCGCTCATGAAGGACGCGCAGGACCTCGCCGAGAAAGACCTGCGCCGCGGCGAGGCGATCGGCATCCCGGTGGCGCTCGTCATCCTGGTGGTCGTGTTCGGCGCCCTGGTAGCGGCCGGTCTCCCGCTCGTGCTCAGCATCTTCTCCATCGTCGTGGGCCTGGCGATCACGGTGCTCATCGGGCAGAACTTCGAGCTCTCGATCTTCGCGCTCAACATCCTCACGGCGACGGGACTCGCCGTCGGCATCGACTACTCGCTGTTCATCGTCTCGCGCTACCGCGAGGAGCGTCACGGCGGCCTGGACGAGATGGCGGCGATCGGGGCCGCGTCGGCGACGGCGTCCAACGCGGTGTTCTTCAGCGGCATGACGGTGGTGCTGTCGCTCGTCGGCATGCTCATCGTGCCACTCTCGATCTTCGTGAGCCTCGGCGTCGGCGCCATGAGCGCCGTCTTCGCCGCCGTCGCCGCCGCGCTCACCCTGCTGCCGGCCATCCTCGCGCTGCTCGGCGACAAGGTCGACGCGCTGCGCGTGCCCTGGCTGGAGCGCTACGCGCGGCGGCACAGCGAGCACGGCTGGTGGGGCAGGACGGCGCGACGGGTCATGCGGCGCCCGGCCGTGAGTCTCGCCCTCGGCGCCGTGCTGCTCCTGGCCATCGCGGCCCCGGCGCTGACGATGCGCAGCGGCGGCTTCAGCGCCGACGCGTTCCCACAGTCGTACACCTCCAAGCGCGGCCTCGATATGCTCAAGAGCGACTTCGCCGCCGGTATGAGCGAGCCGACCACCGTGGTGGTCGACGGCGACCTGGGCAGCGAGAAGGTGCAGGGCAGCATCGAGCGCTTCGTCGACCGCCTGGACGAGGACGGGCGATTCACCGTGACCGGCTTCTCGACCAGCGCCGACGGTTCGCTGGCGGTGATCCAGATGATCCAGGACGCCGACGCGATGTCCGAGAGGGCCAAGGTCGTCGTCCACGACCTGCGCGACACGTTGGCGCCGGAGTCATTCGCCGGCACCGGCGCCGAGGTCTACGTGGGCGGCACCACCGCGGTGCAGATCGACTCGGTCGACCTGACGGACGGCTACATGCCCATCGTGATCGCCACCGTGCTGCTGCTCAGCTTCATCCTGCTGCTGCTCGCCTTCCGCTCCGTGGTCGTGGCCGCGACGGCGATCCTCATGAACCTGCTGTCGGTGGGCGCCGCCTACGGCGCGCTGACGCTCGTGTTCCAGCACGGCTGGGGCGCCGAGGTCGTGGGCCTGACCCGGATGGAGGCGATCGAGTCGTGGGTGCCGCTGCTCATGTTCTGCGTGCTCTTCGGGCTGAGCATGGACTACCAGGTGTTCCTGCTCAGCCGCATCCGCGAGCGCTGGACCGAGGCGCACGACAGCGGCGAGGCGGTGGTGTTCGGCGTGCAGTCCACGGCGGGGATCATCACCGGCGCCGCGCTCATCATGGCGGCCGTGTTCCTCGGCATGGGCAGCGGCCGCCTCGTCGTGTTGCAGGAGCTCGGCTTCGGGCTCGCCATCGCCGTGCTGCTCGACGCGTTCGTGGTGCGGGTGATCGTCGCGCCGGCGCTGATCGCGCTCATCGGCGACCGCTACTGGTGGATGCCGCGCTGGCTGGAGTGGCTGCCGCGCATCGACATCGAGGGGCCGGCGCCTGCTGGGGGCGCCGGAGGGGACGACGCCACGAAGCCGGCGCTCACCGGCGCGCGCGGGGCCGGTGCGTACACAGACGCGGGAGGCGGGATATGACCGGGCAAGAGGCGGCGGGCGGCCGGCGCGCAGCGCTGCACGCCCGCACCCGCGACGAGATCCTGGACGCCGCGACCGAGCTCGTGACGGAGCACGGAGTCGAAGGGCTGAACCTGCAGGACCTGGCGACGCGCGCCGGGTTCGGCAACGCCGCGTCGCTCTATCGCTACTTCGCCGGCAAGCAGGAGATCGTGGGTGCGCTCGCCGTGCGCGGGCTCGAGCGGCTCGGCGAGCACCTGCGCAGCGTCCCGGAGGATCTGCCTCCGGAGGAGCAGATCGTCGAGATCTGCCTCGCCTACCTGGAGTACGCGCGCCGGCACCCCGGAGAGCGGCGGCTGCTGCTCACCACCGCCGCGAGCATCGCGCCCGACTACCGCGCCGCGGCGCTTCCGGACGAGATCGTGGGTCGCATGTTCCGGCTGGCAGAGGCGGCGCGCGCGAGCGGCACCCTCAACGTGAGGGACGAGGACGACGTGTTCGCCATCCTGCACGCGGGTTGGGCGCTCGCCCACGGCATGGCCGAGTACGACAGCCTGTACGAGGACCCCGAGCGCGGGCTGCTCCGGAACAGGCACCGCGCCGTGTTCAAGGCCTACGTGGCCGGGTTCGGAAGCGACTGGACGGACTAGGGCCGGCTCGCCGGCCGCACCGGTCAGCCCTGCGTGTCCGCCTTGGCCGGCGTCGGTCCCCCAAGATGCAGCCGTTTCAGCATCTCGAGGTAGTCGCGGTTGCCTCGTTCCTTGCGCCAGCGACGCAGGAACACCCAGTACCAGCTGTAGAGCGCCATCGTCCCGTAGCGGAACGTCGCCAGGTACTTGAGCCACTGGCGGAACGAGTAGAAGCGGGCATAGGCGCGCCAGACCTCGGCCTGCAGGGTCTCAGGGGACATCTGCCCGGGGCTGAAGACGACGTGCTGGCCGTCGAAGAGGTCCCAGTGACGGTCGAAGATACGGCCCTGGGCGTCCAGCTCGTCGAACAGCGGGGTGCCGGGGAGCGGCGTGAGGATGTTGAGCATCAGGGTGCTGATGTCGTGCTTGCGCGCGAACCGGGCGGTGTCGCGCACGGTCGCGGCGGTGTCGCTGTCGGCGCCGAGGACGAACATGCCGTGCGTCTTGATGCCGTAGCGGCGGAGCGCCTTGAGGGCGCGGACGATGTCGGCGACGCTCTGCGACTTGTCGAAGCCGTCCAGGGTCTCCTGGCTCACCGACTCGAGGCCGAGCGCGACGCGGTCGCAGCCGGAGTCGCGCATCAGCTCGAGGAGCTCCGGGTCATCGGTCACGTCGGTGCGCACTTGCGCCGACCACGGGATCTTGCGCCCGCGGGCGATCATCATACGCAGCAGCGTCTTGAGGCGGCGTTTGTCGGCGGCGAAGTTGTCGTCGTAGAAGAAGATCGACCGGGGCTGCTTGGCCTCGATCTCGGCCATGATGTGCTCCGGGCTGCGGTAGCGGTACTTGCGCCCGAACATCGCCGTCACCGAGCAGAAGTTGCAGCCGAAGGGGCAGCCGAAGCTTGTCATGATCGGCGTGGTGCCGCGACGGTCACGTGAGCCGGCGATCAGCGTGAGGTCGGGCACGGGGAGCGTGTCCAGGTCGCGGCACGCCTCCCGCGGCGGGTTGTGGACGGCCTCTCCGTCGCGCGTGAACGAGAGGCCGTCGATCGTCTCCAGCGTCCGCTCGCCGCGCAGGACCTCGATCAGCTCGAGCATGAGCGTGTCGCCGCCCTCGCCGCGCGCGACGTAGTCGGCGTGCGCGAGGGCCTCGTCCGCCATGAAGGTCACGTGCGACCCGCCGACGATCGTCGGCACCCCGTGCTCGCGGACCCGCGCCGCGATCTCGTAGGCGGCCGGCGCCGTCGACGTGGTCGTGGAGATGCCGACGAGGTCCGCCCCCAGCACGTCGTCCCAGTCGATGGGCGAGAACTGCGGGCAGTAGATGACCACGTCGTGGCCGGCCGCCTCGAGGCCGGCGCCGATCAGCGGCAGGCCCAGGCGCGGCAGGAAGGTGTAGGACCACATGTGCAGGTGGGCGGGGGCGGGCTCGATCAAGCGGATCTTCATGCGGGGGTCTCTTTCTCGGTGCGTTGTGTCGGTCCAGAGTACGGCAAGAGGACGCAAAGACAACCGCGGCGAGAGGTTGCCCTCGGTGGCGCGCTTCTGGTAGGACCTTGCGCCATGGCCTACGTGTATCCCACCACCTGGTTCGGCGACGGCCTCGCGCCCGCCCCCGACGCCTCCCTGAGCATCACCAGCGCCGCGGTGCTCTACGGGCTCAGCGTCTACACCGTCCTGCCGGTCACGGTCTCGGGCGATCGGGCGCCGCTCGCCTTCCGCCTCGCCGACCACTACCGGCGGCTCGTCAACTCCGCCCGCATCATCGGCATCGACACCTTCGAGCCGGCGTGGGGCGAGGAGCGCTTCGCCGCCGCGGTGACGGAGGTCGTGCTCGCGAACCGCGTGACGGAGGACGTCTTCGTGCGTGCCACCGTGCACGTCGACGCGGAGCTGCCGGGAACGCGTTCGCGGGGCATGAGCACGCGCCTCAGCATCTTCGTCTACACGGCGGAGCCGATCCTGCCGCTGGACGGCGCGCGCCTCAAGACCAGCGTCTGGCGGCGCATCCCCGACTACGCGATCCCCTCGCGCTCCAAGGTCAACGGCGCCTATGTCAACTCGGTGCTCGCCAAGCAGGACGCGATCGACAGCGGCTACGACGACTGCATCTTCCTCGACGCGGCCGGACACGTCTGCGAGCTCAGCGCCGCCAACATCTTCATCGTGCGCGAAGGGACGCTCGTCACCCCGAGCACCGCGAGCGACCTGCTCGAGGGCATCAACCGCAGCACGGTCCTCCTTATCGCGGAGCACCTCGGCATCCCCACCCGGGAGCGGGAGGTCGACCTCACCGAGCTGTACATCGCCGACGAGGTCTTCGCCTGTGGCACATCGACCTACGTGACGCCGGTCACGGAGGTGGACGCGCGCACCGTGAACGGCTGCCGCGTCGGTCCCATCACGGAGCGCATCCGGGACCGGTACCTGGCCGTCCTCCGCGGTGAGGACGCCTACTACCGGCGCTTCGTCACCCGCCTGGGCTGAGGCTGCTCCGCGCGCCTGCGTCGCCGCTGCCCGGGTGTCCTTCTGCCCGCCTGAGGGAATACATACTTGCCTGAGCAA
>DASUMX010000144.1:0-17692 GCA_036277455.1 Thermoleophilia bacterium | reverse complement strand
GCGCTCATCGCCTCGCTCGCCGTGCTGTTGCCGCTCGCGGCCCCCACGCTCACCCTGATCCTGGGGCAGGAGAGCATCGGCGCCTGGCCCACGACGACCACCCAGCGCCGCGCCTACGACCTCATCGCGGAGGGGCTCGGCGCCGGCGCCAACGGGCGTCTGCTGATCGCCGCGCGGTTCTCGCCCGTCGCCGAGCCGAGCGCGGCGTACACGCGGAAGAAGGCTCGGGCGGAGCGCCTCGCCGAGAGCCTCGAGCAGGACGCCGGGCGGCTCAAGCGGCAGGGCAGGGCGCTGGAGCGGAGGGGCGACGCGCTCAAGGCGGAGAAGGCGCCACTGGAGCGGCGCGCGGCCGCGCTCACGGCCCGCAAGGCCGCGCTGGAGGCGCAGGCGGCCCCGCTGCTCGCGCGCAGGGACGCCCTGCTGGCGCGGGAGCAGCGGCTGCGGGCGCAGAAGGCGCGCCTGGAGGCCCAGGGCGCCGCGCTCGCGGCCGAGGGCGCCGCGCTGCAGCAGCAGGGCGCGGCGCTCGCCGCCGAGGGCCAGCAGCTCCAGGCGCAGATCGCCGCGCTGCAGGCGCAGATCGCGGCGACCACGGACCCGGCCGAGCTGGCCGAGCTGCAGACGCAGCTCGTCACCCTGGCGGCCCAGGCGCAGCAGGTGCAGCAGCAGATCGCCCGGGTCCAGGCGGACGCCGCCGCCCTGCAGCAGGAGGTGGCGGCGCTCGAGGACCGGGGCGCGGAGCTCGCGGCGGAGGGGCGACGCCTGGAACGGGAGGGCGCGGCGCTGCAGGCCGAGTCCGCCGCGCTCACGGCGCAGGGCGACGCGCTTCAGGCCGAGGGCGCGCGGCTGACCAAGGAGGGGGGCGCGCTCGAGAAGCGGGCCGCCGCCCTGCAGCAGGACGCCGCCGCCCTGAGGCGCGAGCGGCGGCGGCTCGAGCGGCAGGCCGACCGGGCGCGCGCCCTGAAGAAGGACCTGGTCCGGATGCTGACCGACGCGGGCGGGCAGCCCCGCGCCACCGACCCGCGCCTCGTGGCCCTGCAGCAGGTCCTCGAGGGAGCGGAGGGCGTGGCGTCCGTCTCGCCGCCCAGCGTCAACGAGACCGGCGGCGCCGCCGTCTTCGCGCTCACCGCGACGACGGCGCCGTCCGACCCCGTCACCTCAGACCTGGTCACGCGGCTGCGCACCAGCGTGATCCCCGACGCTACCCGGGGCGAGGGCGTGACCGCCTACGTCGGCGGCATCACGGCCGCGTACGACGATCTCGCGACGCTCATCTCCGACCGTCTGCCGCTGGTCATCGGCGTGGTCCTCGCGCTCAGCTTCGTCGTCCTGCTGGCGGCGTTCCGTTCGGTGCTCGTGCCGCTCAAGGCGATCCTCTGCAACCTGCTCGCCGTGGGCGCCGCGTTCGGCGTCCTGACCGTCTTCTTCCAGTGGGGGTGGGGGCTCGAGCTCATCGGCCTCAGCGGGATCACCACCGTGCCGATCGCCAGCTACGTCCCGCTCATCATGTTCGCGGTGCTGTTCGGCATGTCGACGGACTACGAGGTCTTTCTGATCAGCCAGATCTTCCACGCCCACACCGAGGGCATGGACACGCCCACAGCCGTGCGCGTGGGCGTGGGCAGCAGCGCGCGCGTGATCACCGCCGCGGCCGTCATCATGGTCACCGTGTTCCTGAGCTTCGTCACCACCGCGGACCCGGTGCTCAAGGAGTTCGCCGTGGGGTTGTCCGTCGCCATCCTGCTGGACGCGACGATCGTGCGCCTGGTCATCGTCCCGGCGACCATGGTCCTGCTGGGCGAGTGGAACTGGTGGCTGCCGCGCTGGCTGCAGTGGCTGCCCAGGGTGGACCTGCCGGACGAGCGGGCCGGAGCGGCTGCGCCGGCCGGCCCTTCGCCCGCCCCCCAGACGGCGACGGCGGGCGACTGAGGGGCTGGGGGGTGCGGCGCGGCGCGCCCTGGGTCGTGCATTGGCGCGCGGAGTTGCGGGGAACACCCCGGACATGAGGATCCGGGCGACAGACGAGGTGGCGGCCGCCGTGCGGGAGCGGGGCGGCCGCCTCTACGTGTGGACCAGCGCGCACCGCTGCTGCACCGGCCCGCTGGTCCTGCTCGAGACCGGCAGCGTGCCGCCGGAGGGCGGGGCGCGGGAGTTCCGCGCCCACGACGCCGGCGGCTTCCAGGTGCTCTTCGACCCGGGCGAGCGGCGCCCGCCGGACGAGCTCGTGCTCGAGCTACGAGGGCGCCGGCGCAAGGTCGTCGCCTTCTGGGACGACCAGGCCTGGGTGGGGTGAGGCCGGGCCGCGCCCCTTACTGCGCCGTCATCGCGCCGTCGGCCACCAGCACCGTGCCGGTGACGAACGACGACTCGTCCGAGGCGAGGAAGAGCGCGCAGTTGGCGATCTCGACCGGCTCGCCGGGACGCCCGATCGGCTGGAACGAGTCGATCGTGTCGTACACGTGCTGCAGGCCGCCGAGCATCTCCGCGTGGGCGTAGTTCACCGGCGTGTCGACCCAGCCCGGGGCGATGGCGTTGCAGCGGATGCCCTTCTTGACGTAGTCGAGCGCGATGCCCTTGGAGAGCATCACGATCGCGCCCTTGGAGGCGGCGTACACGGTGAGGTACGGCTCGGCGACGATGCCGTTGACCGAGGTCGTGTTGATGAGCGATCCCTTGCCCTGCTCGAGCATGTGCGGGATCGCGTACCGGCACCCGAACATCGTGCCCTTGACGTTGACGTCGAGGGTGCGGTCGATGACCTCGTCCGGGACCTCGTGGAACACGCCGGGGAGGTTGACGCCGGCGTTGTTGAAGGCGACGTCGAGCTTGCCCCAGCGTTCAACGGTGCCGTCGGTGTAGGCCTTGACCTGCTCCGGGTCGGAGATGTCGGCCTGCACGCCGAACGCGTCGCCGCCGATCGCCTCGGCGACCGCCTTGACGCCGTCGCCGTCGATGTCGACGCAGGTGACCTTGGCGCCCTCCTGGGCGAAGCGGATGGCGGTCGCCTTGCCGATGCCCGACGCCGCGCCGGTGACGATGGTGACGTAGCCTTCGAGGCGCAAGCACATGGGGAACCTCCCGGTTGGACTGTGTGACGGCTGGGTGCCTAGTGAACCGCACCGCAGCCGCCGCGACAAGCATCGCGCCGGTGCGGCCGGCGGCGAGAGTCAGCGGCGCCAGTAGGCCGGCACGAAGATCAGCATGAGCGTGAACAGCTCGAGCCGGCCGGCCAGCATGCAGAACGAGAGCACCAGCTTGGCGAACGGGTGCATCCAGAGGAAGTTGTCGTAGGGGCCGATCTCGCCCAGACCGGGCCCGACGCCCCCCATCGCCGTCGCCACCGCGGACATGGCGGTGGCGAAGTCGATGTCGGTGATGGAGATGGCCGCCACCGCGACGACGTAGGTCAACAGGTAGAGACCCATGAAGGTCGAGATGCCACGCATCACCTCCGGCGACACGGCCCGCCCGCCGAGCCGCACGGGCGCCACCGACTGCGGGTGGATGGTGGTGAAGAGCCCACGCAGCGCCTGTTTCGCGAACAGGTAGACGCGCACCGCCTTCATGGCGCCCGCCGTGGACCCCGCGGAGCCGCCCATGAACAGCAGCAGGAAGAGGATCAGCTGCGCCAGGGGGGCCCACTTCTCGTAGTCGGCGGTCGCGAAGCCGGTCGTGGACGCCGTGGAGACGACCTCGAAGGTGGCGTTGCGGATGGCGTCGTGGAGCGAGACGTTGTTCTGCAGATAGACGAGCGCGGAGACGACCGCGCTCGATCCGAGCAGCACCAGCGAGTAGAAGCGCCATTCCGGGTCCTTGAGCAACCGCTTCGGCTTGCCGCCGAGGACGGCCCACCAGAGCGCGAAGTTGGTGGAGGCGATCCACAGGAACAGGATGATCACCCAGTCGATGTACGCGCTGTCGAACCAGCCGACGCTGGCGTTCTTCGTCGAGAAGCCCCCGGTGCCGATGGCCGCGAACATGTGGCACACGGCGTCGAACCAGCCCATGCCGCCGGCCATCAGCAGGGCGGTCAGGATCACCGACATGCCCAGATAGATGAGCCAGAGGATGCGCGCGGTGCTGCGGATGCGCGGCCGCAGGCGGTCCATCTCGAGGCCGGGCGCCTCGGCGCGGAAGAGCTGCATGGCGCCGACGCCCATGAGCGGGAAGATGGCGATGTACAGCGCCACGAAGCCCATGCCGCCCAGCCAGTGCGTGAAGCTGCGCCAGAACAGCAGACCCTTCGGCAAGGACTCGACGTCGGGGATGACGCTCGACCCCGTGCCCGAGAACCCGCTGACCGTCTCGAACCAGGCGTTGACCGGGTCGAGGCCGCCGGCGAGCGCGAAGGGCAGCGATCCGAGCGCGCAGACCATGAGCCAGCCGAGCGCGACCGCGGCGAACCCCTCGCGCCGTGTGAGGCCCGCCAGGTCGGTCCGAAGGAAGAGGTAGCCGGCCAGGCCGATCACCACCCCGATGAGCAGCGTTGCCGCGAAGTCCCCGACGGTCTCCGGCTCCCTATAGCCCGCGGAGATCGCCAGCGGGACCGCCAGGGTCAGGCTGGCGAAGACCAGCAGCAGGCTGAGCAGATAGCCGACGCGCCGGGCCGAGGACAGCGTCGTCGGGTGGACACGGGCCCGGCCGGCGTACGAGGAGCGCCGCGTCATCGCTGCGGACGGTCGCTCATTCGGCGGTGATGAGCCGGCGGAGGCGCGGGAGGAGCGCCGGCCGCGCGAAGAGGATCACGCGGTCGCCGGCGTTCACGACGGTCGAGCTCTCGGGGATGACCGCCTTGCCGTCGCGGACGATCGCCCCGATGAGCGACCCATGCGGCATGCGCAGCAGCGCCAGCTGCAGGCCCACGATCCCCGAACCCTCCATGGCCACGAACTCGATGCCCTCGACCAGGCTCTCGCGCAGGGTGCGCACGGTGACCACCTGGCCCGGCCGGGAGAGCTGGACGATGGTGTTGAGGGCGGCGAGCACCGGGCTGACCACGCTGTCGACGCCGATGGCCGAGGCGAACGCCGCCTGGCCGGGGGTGTCCACGAGGCTGACCACGCGCCGGCAGCCGAGGCGTTTGGCGAGGAGAGCGACGACGATGTTGTCGGCCTCGCTCCCGAGCGCCGACACGAAGAGGTCGGAGCGCTGCACCCCCGCGTCGACGAGCAGGCTGTGATCGTGGGCGTCGCCGAGCAGGACCACGGCGTCGCCGAGCTCGCGCGTGATCTCGTCGCACACGGCCGGGTCGCGTTCGATGATCTTGACGTGGATGCCGGACGCGGCGAGCTGACGGGCGATGGCGACGCCCTCCCAGCCCCCGCCCGCGATGATCGCGCTGCGCGTCCGCGCCCACGTCTTGCCCAGCCGCGTCATCGCCCGGCGCAGCGCGTCCCGGCCGCCGACCAGGAAGAGTACGTCCCGTACCTGGATGCGCAGGTCGCTCGTGGGGGCGCTGACCACCTCGCCGCGGTACACGCCGGCCACGAGCAGCCCCCCCTTGTCCTTCCGGCGCAGCTCGGCGACGGTCCGGCCGATCATGGGCGAGTCCTCGTCGACCTCGACGCCCACCGCCAGCACGCGGCCGCCGGCGAACTCGAGCGCATCCGCGGCGCCCGGGACGCTCGCCAGGACGGCGACCGCCTTGGCCACCTCCTCCTCAGGGCTGATGACCACGTCGATGCTCAGCGAGCTCTGGTCGATGATGCCGCTCGACCCCAGATAGGCCGGATCGTGGAGGCGGGCGACGCGGGTGGCCGTCGGGGCGATCGCCTCGGCGATGAGGCAAGCGACGATGTTCGTCTCGTCGTTGCTCGTCGCCGCTACCACGATGTCGGCCGACCGCACCCCGGCTTCGACGAGGATGGACGGGGAGCCCCCGTGCCCGCGCACGGCGCTGACGTCGAGGACCTCCTGCGCCCAGTGCAGCGCCTCGTCGTCCCGTCCGACCACGACCACGTCGTGGTGCTCCTCCGAGAACCGCTTGGCCACGTGGAAGCCGAGGTCACCGGTCCCCACCACGATGATCCTCATCGTCGCTCCTCGTCCGTTCCGGTATCAGGCACGTTCGCCGGCTCCCGCGTCGATGTACGTCTCGGCCTGAACGTCTTCCGGCCGCCGCTCGGGCAGCAGCGAGCTCAGGAGCGAGCGCTCCATCTGGAGCGGCAGCAGGCAGAGCAACTGGTCGCCGGGTCGCAGCACTTCGCCGTCCCCCGGATGGACCGCCGCGCCTCCACGCAGGATCGCGCCGATCAGCACGCCCGGAGGCAGGGGGATCTCCCCCACGGGAAGGTGGGCCGCGGGCGAGTCGTCGCTCACGGCGATCTCCGCGATCTCGAGGCCCTCACGCCTGAGGGAGAGCAGCGGGACGAACTGGTGCACGGGGAGCTCGTGCTGGATCAGCGAGACGACGAGGCTCGACGCGCAGACCGTGGCGTCCACGTCCAGGAGGTCGAAGGTCTTCTGGTTCCTCGGGTCGTTGACGCGGGCGACGACCTTCGGCACGCCGTACTCGTGCCTGGCCAGCATGGCGATGACGACGTTGTCCTCGTCGTCGCCGGTCACGGCCACGACCAGGTCGGCGACTCCGATGCCCGCCGCCTCGAGCGTCCCCAGCTCGGCGCCGTCGCCGAAGAGCAGGTGGTCCTCGAGCTCGGCCCGGAGCAGGTCGAACCGGGTGCGCCGCTGCTCGACGACGACGAAGTCGTGGCCGAGCAGCGTGAGGCTGCGGGCGACGTTCAGCCCGACTTTGCCGCCTCCGACGATGACGGCGAACACCTCAGGCCGTCCTGGGAGTGGAAGGGCAGGTGAGAACGGCCGCGAGCATCATCAGCGTGGTTCCCGACGTGGGGCAGACAGTGCGGATGCCCAGGCGCGCGAACACCTCTGCGCGGCGCGGATCGTAGACGCGCGCGACGGCGCACGGGACCTCGAACGCGCGCAGGGCGATCAGGGCGCAGGTGACGTTGGTGTTGTCGCCATCGGTCGCCGCGGCGAAGGCGTCCGTGCCCTCGATCCCCGCCTTGCGCAGGACCGACCAGTCGATGGCCTGGCCGACGACGCGCACGCCGGGGAACTCGTCGCCCAGCAGCGCGAACGAGCGAGGGTCCTCGTCGATGATGACGACGTCGTGACCCTCGCGCACGAGGTCGGTGGCCATCCCCGATCCGACGCGGCCGCATCCGGCGATGATCACGTGCATCCCGCCCTCACGCTCCGGTGGTCGACGTGGACGCCGCCTTCGTGGCCGCCTGTTCCGCGTCGTACTCGGCCGCGGACCCCTGCAGCGGGTAGTCCTCGCCCACGAGGTTCAGGAGCACCTCCGCGCGCGCCTGGCGCATGACGTGCGCGACCGTGTCGCCGACGAGCTTGCCGTCCGGGCGGTACCTGCGGACGGCGCCCATGATGATGACGTCCGCGTCCCACTCCCGAGCCGTGTCGACGATCGCCCGGCCGGGGGACCGGGCGCTGACCAGGTGCGGCCACGCCTCGACGCCGAACTCGCGCGCGACCGCGATCGCCGTGTCCAGGACGTGCTTGCCGCGCGCCCGGCCGTCCGGCAGCGACGCGTCCAGCGGCAGGTTCATCGGCACCTCGAGCACGTACAGGACGTCGATGACCGCGTCCTTCTCCGCCGCGAGCTGGCAGCCGAGGACCATCATCTCGTCGCTGAGCCGCGTGCCGACGACGGGCACGAGGATGCGGTCGTAGTCCACGTCGGAGAGGGCCGCGGCCGGCACGGCGGCCTCCCGCGGCTGCGTGAGCAGCGCGTAGCCGGTACTGCGCCGGTACGCCGCGTAGAGCACGAGGCCGGCGCCGAGCCAGGCGAAGCCGACCACGGCGCCGGCGGCATGGGTGCCGACCATGAGCACCCAGACCGCGGCCATGGCCGCCGCCCCGACGACGGCGGGGACCGGCAGCGGGACGCCGCGGAAGCGGACGGAGAACGGGATCGCGAACGGCCGCGAGATGGAAGGCTCCTTGTAGCGCAGCGCCACGATGGAGGCGTTCGCGGCCGTGAAGGCGAGCGCGGCGCCGAAGCCGAACAGGCCGAGCAGCAGGAGCGGGTCGTTGGGGACCAGGAGCACGACGACCGCGACCCCGAAGAGCACGATGCCGACGTAGGGGGTCATGCGCGTCGCGTGCACGCGGCCGAGGGCGGCCGGCACCTGGTGGTGCCGCGCCAGCGAGAAGGCGACGCGGGCCGACCCGCCGACGACGGCGTTCGCGGTGAGCAGCAGCGACACGGAGATGAGCACGGCGAGCCACACACGCAGGACGTCCTCGAGCCCGCTCAGGCTCTCGGGCAAGATCGCGACGAGGCCCATCATGGGGTCCTGCAGGTACGCGCTCCCGAGCAGCGTGCCGTACAGGCGCGTGACGGGGCCGTCCGGCGAAGCGGTCACGGCCCCCGTGGGCTCCTGCGCCGGGATGACGTGCCCCGCGCCGGACTGCTCCACGGGCACGAGGACCTGCGTGGCCGGGTCGCCGGCGAGCACGAACACCCCCGGCTCGTCGCCGGGGACCACGGCCACCGGTCGCGTGAGCCCGGTGGACGGGTCGACGGGCACGACGGTGGCGCCCACCGGGAGCGCCGAGAGCGCCACGACGGCGACGCCGACGGCCAGCGCGACGATCAGCGGCAGCACCAGGTTGATCGCGCGGGGCACGTCGCGGGATGGGCGCAGCGCGGTCTCCGCGCGGCTGGAGACGGCGTCGAGGCCGATGAACGCGGCCACCGCCAGCGGGATCGCGTAGAGGAGGCTGCGCCACGTCGGCGCGGTCCCGAAGGCGACCTGACTCCACAAGAGGCCGGGCTTCACGGCCACGAAGAAGCCGACGATCACGAGGAGCATGAGGGTGGCCACGCCGAGGAACGCCATGAGCGCGTTGAGGCGCACCGACGCGTGGGCGCCGAGGAGGTTCAGGGCGACGATCACCACGAGCACGGTGAGACTCGTGAGGAGGTCGTAGGGCCAGTCCTGCACCTGCGGCCAGAACACGCTGAGGTACGAAGGGATGAACGAGCAGACGATGGCCACGAGCACGATGCTGTCCAGCAGCAGCGCCCACGCCGCGGCGAAGCCGGCCAGCGGCCCGAAGGCGCGCCGCGTGAAGCTGGTCACCCCGCTCGACTCCGGCATGGCGGCCGACCCCTCGGCGTAGGACCACGCAGTCGCCACGAAGGCGAGGCCGACGATGAGGATCAGGAGCGGGGTCACCCCGAGCGCGTACAGGCCGATGGCGCCGAGGACGAAGTAGATGGAGGTCCCCACGTAGCCGAAGGAGGTGCCGAAGAGGCCTCCGAAGCCGATCGCGCCGCCCTCATCCTGGTATCGTCTGCGTGCCATTCCTCAGCCTATCGACTGATTGCCGGGTCATTCCTCTTTATGAGTCCTTCACACCCGGCAGCCACGCTAACACCGGACCTGCCGGGTCTCAAGGCGACGCGGATCCACCATCGGCCGCGGCGTCCCGGAGGGGTGTTGCAGTCCCTCACGGAGCGGCGTAGGGTCTGGTCGTTCTTCGTGAGGGAAGACCGCGGAATTGACTTCCGGGTTAAGTTCGTATACGAACTCCGATACGTAGTCCGAAGCGTGAGGGACCGCACATGACCGCAGAGCTCCAGAGTCTTCTCGACCGCATCCGGGCAGAGGGCGTGGAGCGCGCCGACGCGGAGGCCGCGCGCATCGTCGGGGAGGCGGAGGAGCGCGCCGCCGGCATCGTCGCCGGCGCCGAGCGCCAGGCCGCCGCGCTGCGCGCCGCGGCGGAGACGGACGCGGCCGCGGCGGTCGAGCGCGGGCACACGGCGCTGGAGCAGGCCGCGCGCGACTTCCTGCTGTCGCTGCAGAAGAGCATCGAGTCCGTGCTGCGCGAGACGCTCTGCGAGACCGTGGCCGGCGCGCTCACGCCGGACGTCATGGCCCAGATCCTCGTGCGCCTGGCCGATGCTTACGCCGCCCACGACATGAACGAGAGCCGCGTGGACGTGCTCCTCTCGCCCGAGGACCGCGACGCCGTCGGCGCCATCGTCATGGAGAAGTACCGCGAGCTCGTCCGGCAGGGCCTCACGCTGCGGCCCGACGAGCGCGTCGAGGACGGCTTCAAGGTCTCCTTCGTCGACTACAACCTCTATCACGACTTCCGCGCGGAGGCGCTCGCGGAGGCGCTTGCGCCGGTGCTCAAGCCTCCCCTGTGCGACATCGTCCGGCGAGCCGCCGCGGAGCAGGGCTGACGTGGAGTACGTGTACCTGGTCGCGAGCCTGCCGTCGCTGGAGCTCACGGCCACACCCCGCATCTCCTCCTCCGAGCTGCTGTCCTCTTCCGCGGGCGTCCTGCGAGAGGACCACCGGGAGGACCTCAGGGCGGTGCTCGAGGACCGGCCGCACGACGTCCGCGCGCCGGAGCTGCGGCCGTACCTCGACGCCGAGACGCAGCTGCGCACCACGGTCGCCAGGCTGCGCGCGGCGCGCGCCGGCGCGGCCTACGACGCGGGCACACACCCGTTCGCCGGCTACGACGCGCGCTGCGCGAGCGCGGCAGAGCGGGCCATGGAGCTCGAGGACCCGCGCGAGCGCGAGCTCGCCCTGGACCGGCTGCGCTGGACGCTCCTTGACGAGCTCGCCGCCGCGCCGCCCTTCGGCCTCCAGGCGGTGCTGGCCTACGGGCTCAAGCTCCGGCTGGCCGAGAAGTGGGCCGCGACGGACGAGGCCGAAGGCCTCCGCGTCGCGGCCGCGGTGGCCGACGCGGCGCTCGCGGGGAGCCTGCCTTGAGCCTCCGCACCGGCCGCGTCATGGGCGTCAGCGGCAACCTCGTCACCGTCGAGTTCGACGCGGCCGTCAGCCAGAACGAAGTCGCCTACGTGCTGCTCGGCGACCTGCGGCTGATCGCCGAGGTGATCCGCGTGCGCGGGCGCTACGCCGACATGCAGGTGTTCGAGAGCACCGCCGGGATCAAGGTGGGCGACGCCGTGGAGTTCGTCGGTGAGATGCTCTCCGTGGAGCTCGGCCCCGGGTTGCTCTCGCGGGTGTTCGACGGCCTCCAGAACCCGCTCAACGTCATCGCCGAGCGGCACGGCTTCTTCCTGCCGCGCGGGGAGCAGACGGACGCGCTGCCGCGCGACCAGGTGTGGGAGTTCGCGCCGCGCGCCGCCGCCGGCGACCGCGTACGCGCCGGCGACACGCTCGGCGTGGTCGCGGAGGGTATCTTCGAGCACCGCGTGCTGGTGCCGTTCGGCGTGACCGGCGTCGCCACGGTCGCCGAGGTCGCGGCGGCCGGCGAGTACACCATCACCGACCGGATCGCCGTCCTGCGCACGGCCGACGACGAGGCGCTCGAGGTCGCGATGCTGCAGCGCTGGCCGGTCAAGCGCCCCATCCGCTGCTACGCGGAGCGCCTGCGGCCCACCGAGCAGCTGGTCACCAAGATGCGCATCCTCGACACCTTCTTCCCGGTGGCCAAGGGCGGCACCTACTGCGTCCCCGGCCCGTTCGGCGCCGGCAAGACGGTGCTGCAGCAGCTCGTGAGCCGCCACGCGGACGTGGACGTCGTCGTCATCGCCGCCTGCGGCGAGCGCGCCGGCGAGGTGGTCGAGACGCTGCGCGAGTTCCCCGTGCTCACCGACCCGCGCACGGGCCGCAGCCTCATGGAGCGCACGGTGATCATCTGCAACACGAGCTCCATGCCGGTCGCGGCCCGCGAGGCGTCCGTGTACACGGCCGTGACCATCGCCGAGTACTACCGGCAGATGGGCCTGCACGCGCTGCTGCTCGCCGATTCCACCTCGCGCTGGGCGCAGGCCCTGCGCGAGATGAGCGGCCGGCTCGAGGAGATCCCCGGTGAGGAGGCGTTCCCGGCCTACCTCGAGTCGGTCATCGCCGCCTTCTACGAGCGCGCCGGCGCCGTGCGCCTCAACGACGGTACGGTCGGTACCGTGACCATCGGCGGCACCGTGAGCCCCGCCGGCGGCGACTTCGAGGAGCCGGTCACGCAGTCCACGCTCAAGGTCGTCGGCGCCTTCCACGGCCTCTCGCGCCAGCGCTCGGACGCGCGCCGCTACCCCGCGATCGACCCGCTCGACAGCTGGAGCAAGTACGGGAGCATCGTGCCCGCGCGCGAGCTCTCGCTGGCGCGCAGCGTGCTCGAGAAGGGGCACGAGGTCCAGGAGATGATGAAGGTCGTCGAGGAGGAGGGCACGGCGATGGCCGACTTCCTCGTCTCCCTCAAGGCCGAGTACCTCGACGCCGTCTACCTGCAGCAGGACGCCTTCGACCCGGTGGACGGCGCCTCGTCGGCGGAGCGCCAGCGGCACGTCTTCGCGCTGATCGCGCGCATCCTCGCCGCGGACATGGACTTCGCGGACAAGGACGCTGCGCGCTCCTACTTCCAGACGCTCACCCAGGCGACCAGGGACTGGAACCGGGCGGCGTGGGACGATGATTCCTTCGCCGCCGCCGAGACCCGCGTCGCGGCGATGCTCTCCGAGGTGAGCCCCGATGCGTAGGGTCTACCAGCAGATCTCGCAGATCGCCGGCAACGTGATCACCGTGCAGGCCACCGGCGTGGGCAACCAGGAGCTCGCCAGCGTGGAGGCGCCGGGGTTCTCCTCGCAGGCGCAGGTGATCCGCGTGGAGGGCGACTACGTCACCATGCAGGTCTTCTCGGGCACCCGCGGGGTGCCCACCGACGCCGAGGTGCGGTTCGTCGGGCACGGGGCGCAGACGCCGTTCTCGGACGCCCTGCTCGGCCGCGTCTTCACCGGCGGCGGCGTGCCCCGCGACCGCGGCCCCGGGCTGGACGACGACCTCATCCCCATCGTGGGGCCGCCGGTGAACCCCGCCCGCCGCGTCATCCCGCGCACGATGATCCGCACCGGCATCCCGATGATCGACGTCTTCAACAGCCTCGTCGAGTCGCAGAAGCTGCCGATCTTCTCGGTGGCGGGCGAGCCCTACAACGAGCTGCTCGCCCGCATCGCCCTCAACGCCGAGGTCGACCTCATCGTGCTCGGCGGCATGGGCCTCAAGTACGACGACTACCTCTACTTCCGCGACACGCTCGAGGACGCCGGAGCGCTCTCCCGCGCCGTCCTCTACGTGCACACGGCCGCCGACCCGGTCGTCGAGTGCCTGCTCGTGCCCGATACGTGCCTCGCCGTGGCCGAGAAGTTCGCTCTCGCCGGCAAGCGCGTGCTGGTGCTGCTCACCGACATGACCAACTTCGCCGACGCGCTCAAGGAAGTCGCCGTGACCATGGAGCAGATCCCGTCCACGCGCGGCTACCCCGGCGACCTCTACAGCCAGCTGGCGGCGCGCTACGAGAAGGCTGTGGATTTCGAGGGCGCCGGCTCCGTGACCGTCCTCGCCGTCACGACGATGCCGGGCGACGACGTCACCCACCCCATCCCCGACAACACCGGCTACATCACCGAGGGGCAGTTCTACCTGCGCAACGGGCGCATCGAGCCGTTCGGGTCGCTCAGCCGCCTCAAGCAGCAGGTCAACGCGCGCACGCGCGACGACCACCGCACGATCATGAACACGATGATCCAGCTCTATGCGGGGTTCAAGGAGAGCCAGGAGAAGCAGTCCATGGGCTTCCGCATGAGCGCCTGGGACGAGAAGCTGCTCAAGTACGGCGGGCTGTTCGAGACGCGCCTGATGGACCTCTCCGTGACCATCCCGCTCGAGGAGGCGCTCGACCTCGGCTGGCGGATCCTGGCCGAGTGCTTCGCGCCGCAGGAGACCGGCATCCCCACGGCGCTCGTCGAGCGGTTCTGGCCGGCGGCGGCCTCCGGCGTCTCCACGTGAGCCATGGCCAAGCTCAAGAAGACCAAGAACGAGCTCAAGGCCCAGCGTGAGGCGCTGCAGCGCTACCAGCGATTCCTGCCCACGCTGGAGCTCAAGAAGCAGCAGCTCCAGCGTGAGGTGCGCCGCGCCGAGGCTGAACTGCGCCGCCGAGAGGAGCGTGCCGGCGAGCTGCTCGCCGGCCTGCGCCCCTGGGCGGGGCTGCTGACGGGGCCGCCGGACCTCACCGAGTACGTGCGTGTCGAGGGCCTGGAGGTGGAGACGGTCAACGTGGCCGGGGTGAACGTGCCGGTGCTCTCCGGCCTGCGCTTCGTCCCCCCGGCGATCGACTACTTCTCGACTCCCGCCTGGCTCGACGACGCGGTCGAGGTGCTCGGGGAGCTCGTCCGCCTGCGCGCCGAGATCCACGTGCTCTCACGGCAGCGCGAGCTGCTCGGTGAAGAGCTGCGGCTCACGTCCCAGCGCGTCAACCTGTTCGAGAAGGTGATGATCCCCCGCACCCTCGACAACATCCGCGTGATCCGCATCGCGCTGGGCGACGCCCAGACCG
Source organism: Thermoleophilia bacterium (assembly GCA_036277455.1). Lineage (GTDB taxonomy): Bacteria > Actinomycetota > Thermoleophilia > UBA2241 > UBA2241 > CAIXSE01. The sequence goes on along the minus strand of DASUMX010000144.1, from coordinate 3,340 downwards.
CGGCCGTGGCGCGCGCCAAGCTGGCCAAGAGCAAGACGGTGAGCGTGCTCTCGGGGAAGTCGAGCGCATGATCGTCCGCATGAAGCGGCTCACGCTGCTGTGCCTCCTCCACGACCGCGACGCGGCCCTGGACGAGCTGCGCGGACTCGGTGTGGTGCACGTCACGGACAGGCGCCCGCCGGCCGGCGAGGAGCTCGAGGCGCTGCGCGCCCGGCTCGCCGGCGCGGAGCGGGCGCTGGCCGCGCTGCCGGAGAAGCCGGCGCGCGGGGTGACCGCGACCGCGCCCGTGGACGCCGCGACGACACGCGCGGACGCCGCGACGCTGCCGGCCGAGGACGCCGTCGCGGAGGTGCTCGCGCTGCTCGACCGCGGCGACGCCCTCGCCGTGCGCGCCGGGGAGCTCCGCCGGGAGCTGGCCCGGTACGCCGGCTTCGGCGAGTTCGACCTGGACGAGGTGCGCGAGCTCCAGCGCGCCGGCGTCTGGACGGCGCTCGCCGGCGCGCCACCGGACGAGCGCCTGACGGCGCCGGACGGCGTGGTGCTCACGGAACTCGGGCGCGACCGCGGCGGTCGGCGCCTCGTGCTCGCCGTCCTCGGCGGGCGCCCGGACCCCCTGCCCGACCTCGGCGGCCACTACGAGCTCGTCCCCTGGCCCGAGCGCTCGCTCGCCGAGCTGCGCGACGAGGTCGCGGCGGCAGAGGCCGAGACGGACGCGGCGGCTCGGCGTCTCACGGAGCTCGCCGCCGCGCGCGCGGCCGTCGCGGCCCTGGCGCGCGCCACGGCCGACCAGGTGCGCTGGGTGGAGGTGCGCGCCGGCATGGACGAGGCCGGAGAGCTCTCCGTGCTCTCCGGCTACGTGCCCGCAGCCGAGCAGGACGCCATACGGGAGGCCGCCGCCGCGCACGGCTGGGGCATCCTTCTCGACGATCCGCAGCCCGGCGAGGACGTGCCTGTCCAGCTGCACCAGTCGCGCTGGGTGCGGCCCATCAGCACCGTCTTCGACTTCCTGCACATCTACCCGGGGTACTGGGAGGCGGACGCCGGCTGGGTGATCCTGCCCTTCTTCAGCCTCTTCTTCGCGATGATCGTCGGCGACGCCGGCTACGCCGTGCTGCTGCTCGTGCTCACCGCCGTGCTGCAGTGGCGCCTCAAGAAGGTCCCCGCGCACGTCTTCCACATGATGTACATCGTCGGCTTCGCGACGCTCGTCTGGGGCGTGCTCTCCGGCAGCTACTTCGGCATCCCGACGCTGCCGCGCTTCGCGGAGCAGCTCCAGGTGGCCTGGCTCGCCGACCGCGACAACCTCATCGACCTGTGCTTCCTCATCGGCGCGGTGCACCTCTCCTTCGCGCACGTCTGGAACGCGGTGTCGTTCATCCGTGAGGGGGCCTGGACCAAGGTGGTCGCGCAGGGCGGCTGGCTGCTCGTCGTGTGGTCGATGTTCTTCATCGCCCGCTCGGCCGTCCTCGGCCGCGGCGCTCCGGGCTTCCTGCTGCTGATGCTGCTTACCGGCGTCGTCGTGGTGGCGGCGTTCATGAAGACGCCGGCCGAGCTCAAGGCCAGTTGGATCGACCACGCCATGCTGCCGCTCACGCTGGTCGGCAACTTCGTGGACATCCTGTCGTACATCCGCCTGTTCGCCGTCGGCTATGCGTCCGTCGCCGTGCTCGCCGCGTTCAACGACATGGCGGCGAGCATCGGCTTCGACTCGCCGCTCACAGCCGTCGCCGCCAGCGTGCTGCTGCTGTTCGCCAACGCGCTCAACATCGTGCTCGCGGGCCTGGGCGTGCTGGTCCACGCCGTGCGTCTCAACACGCTCGAGTTCTCCACCCACAAGGGCCTCGCCTGGCAGGGCCACACACTGTACACACCGTTCGCCGGACCGAGGGGACCCGCGTGACTCCCGCGCCGCCGGCCGACAGACGAAGGGGATGCCGATGAGTCCAGAAGCTGCAGCAGAGATGGGCCGGATCGGGGCGGTCGCCGCCATGGCGCTGGCGGCCACGGGCTCCGCCCTCGGCACGTATCTGGGGGGCGCCGGCGCCGTCGGGGCGTGGAAGAAGCTGACGGCCCAGGGCAAGCCGGCGCCGTTCACCCTCATCACCTTCGTCGGGGCGCCGCTCTCGCAGACGATCTACGGCATGATCCTGATGATCACCATGGCGAGCAAGGCCGACGCGGGATACGACCCCTGGGCCCTGCTCGGCGTCGGCATCGTCGCCGGGCTCGGCATCGGCATGTCGGCCTACGGGCAGGGCAAGGTCGGCGCCAGCTGCGCCGACGCGCTCGCCGAGACGGGTCAGGGCTTCAGCAACTACATCGCCGTCATCGGCATCGTCGAGACGGTCGCGATCTTCGTGCTCGTCTTCGCGATCCTGGCGCTGGGCTGACGCCGCGCATGGCCGGCGGCGGCGAGGGCGCCGGAGACTCCGGCGCACGGGGCTTCGACGGCGTCATCTTCGACCTGGACGGCACGCTGGTCGACACGCTCGAGGACATCGCGGACGCGATGGACCGCGTGCTGGCGCTGGAAGGCGCGCCCGGGCACTCCTACGACGAGTACCGCTACCTGATCGGGCACGGCATCCGGAACCTGGTCACGGAGTCGCTGCCGGCGGAGCTGCGCAGCGACGAGCGCGTGGCGCGCTGCTACGAGCGGATGATCGAGGACTACGGGCGCAATTCCCTGAACAAGACGCGAGTCTACGACGGGGTGCCCGAGCTGGTGCGGGAGTTGCGCTCCGCCGGCGTCCCGCTCGCGATCCACTCCAACAAGGCGGACGCGCCGACGCAGGCCATCGTCGCGGCGCTGCTGGACCCCGCCGACTTCGTGCACGTCGCCGGCGCTCGACCGGACGCGCCGCTCAAGCCCGACCCGGCGGTGGCGCTGGCGATCGCCGCCCGCTTCGGGCTGCCTCCCGGGCGCGTCGCGTACCTCGGCGACTCTCTCGTGGACATGCGCACGGCGACGGCTGCCGGCATGATCGCCGTCGGCGCGGCGTGGGGGTTCCGCACGCCGGAAGAGCTGATGCAGAGCGGGGCCGCGGCGGTCATCGCCGCGCCGCTCGACCTGCTCGAGCTGCGCGGCTGATCCCGCGGCGGCCGCGCCTCCGGGTGGCTCCGCGGCCGCGGCAGCCCCGCTATGCCAGCGCGCCCGCCTCGCGCAGCAGCTCCAGCAACGACGGCAGGAGCGAGGGATGGGCGGCCACCACGGCCGGCCCGGAGCCGTGCGCCGCGGGCAGGAGCTCGACGGCGGCCCCGGCCTCACGCGCGATCAGCGCTCCTGCGGCCCGGTCCCACGGGGAGAGGTCGAGCTCCCAGAAGGCGTCGACCTCGCCGG
>DASUMX010000143.1:0-6850 GCA_036277455.1 Thermoleophilia bacterium | reverse complement strand
CAACGGGCGGGTTCTGCCAGAGTGAGGAGTCTTGCGCCCAGGCGGGCGCCGCGCACACCGTGAGGATGATCTTGACGCCCGCTGTGTGCAGGTCCTGCACCAGTGCGTCGAGGCGCTCGAGCTCGATGGGGGAGTACGCCCCCTGCTGTGGCTCGAGCACCGCCCACGAGATGGTCAGGCGGATCCACCGCGCGCCGAGCCGCTGGTCGATCTCGCGGATCATGACCGGTGCAGCCGCTGAGCCCGCGGGCAGCGCCTCGAGAGAGGCGTCGACCAGGCCCTTCGCCGGCGCGGCATGCGCGCGCGCGGGCACAGCCGCGGCGGCGAGGGAGACGACGAGCACGGCCGCCGCTACCAGCGTTGCAGCGTGCCTGGTCATTCGACGGTGGTGGCGCCGGCGCTGGCCTCGAGCGGCTCGCCGCTCCGGCCCGGCGCCGTCAGCAGGAAGCTCAGCAGCCAGATGGCGAGCATGAGCACCTCGGTGGCGAGGCAGTACGAGCAGAACGCCTTGAGCACGATCGCCTGCAGCAGGAACAGCGGGATGATCGCCAGCGCGCCCAGGAACGCCAGCACCTTGAACACCAGCACGAGCGTGGGCGCGGAACTCCGCAGCAGGCCCACGGTCAGGTAGAACAGCAGGCCGAAGAACACGGCCCCCGCCAGGGCCACCGGCACCCCGAGGATCACGGAATACTCGCTGGTCTGCACGGTCTCGCACCCCTGCACCACGTAGCAGGGCGAGACGTAGCCGCGGTAGTGGACGATGGTCAGGTAGACGGAGATGACGAAACCCGCGTAGGCGAGCGCCGCCAGCGTCCACGGGAGCCAGCGGCGCGTGGCGGGCGCGGCTCGCGCCGGGCGCGCCGCGGCGGCAGCCGGATCCGGCGCGCCCATCAGAGCCGCTCCTGGATGGTCTTGTCGAACTCCTCCAGGCTGCGCGGCAGCACCGACTCGTCGCCGATCACGAACCACGGCGTGTGGCTCACGCCGGCCTCCTTGCCCGCGGTGGCCTGTTGCTTGATGAAGTCGAGCGTGGCCTGTGCGTCGGCGTCGGCGTGGAACTGGTCCAGGTCGAGGCCGAGGCTCTCGGCGTAGGAGTCGAAGATGGGCCGCGGGTCGCTGGACGCGGCCCACTCGTCCTGCCGCTCGAAGAGCAGGTCGTGCATCTCCCAGAACTTGCCCTGCCGCGAGGCGGCGTACGCGACCTGAGCGGCGAACTGAGCCCACTCGTGGTCGGCCAGCGGATAGTTACGGAAGACGAACTTGACCCTGTCGCCGTACTTGGCGCGCAGCTGCATCATCCACTTGGCGTACTCGGCGCAGAAGGGGCACTGGAAGTCGGAGTACTCGATGACGGTGAGCTCGGGGTTCTCCGGGCCGTAGCTGAGGTCGTCGGCGGCGACCGGCGGCGCCTCGAAGGCCTCCGTGGCGGCGGCGCCGGTGAAGAAGTACAGGACGGCCACGGCCAGGACGACCAGCGCCGTGGCCCCCGCCCAGGGCGCCGCCCTGACGAAGAAGCCGCTGCCGGCGGGGCTCGTGCTCCGCGGTGCACCGGAGGCGGGCACGCTCTTGCCCGGCGCGTCGTTGCCGGCTGCGCCGGCGGGGGGGTCGCTCTTCCGGTTCGGCTTCCTCTTTCTGGACTTGCCCACGAGACCTTCCGCGCCGGGTTCGAGACTGGGGCCGATTCTACCCCCGTTCGGCGCGTGTGATCGCTCGATACCATCGCCTCGGCGAGGCACGTCCGCACGGGGGTATGCTGGGCGGGTCACGCTGCGGCGTGGGGTCGGAGCGCGACGGGGGAGGTCCATGACAGAGGGGGAACGGACGCGCGTTGGCGTTGGACGCACGATCGCGGGGCTGGTGCTGATCATCGGCGCCGCGCCGGTCTTCATGTGGCTGGTACCGGGCCACAAGGGCTGGACCGTCATCCTGGGCGGTCTCGCCGCGCTCGCGGCGCTGGTGGCGGGCATCCTGCTCGCCGGTCGATGGCTGGGCGTGTTCCAGCGCCGCCGCGAGAATCCCCTCGAGCAGCAGCAGGGCTGCCTGCAGCTTCTGGTGACCCTGCTGGCGCTGCTCGCCGGCGCGGCCATCCTCTACTACGTCATCTACTACGGCGCCGGCGCCTACCTGCGCGGCGAGCTCTGAGCTCCGTCGTCGTCTCGACGTCGAACGTCCACTTCGTTTACTGCTGTCAACCTTGAAGGTACCATGCAGGCATCGCCATGATTCTGGGGAGATGACTGTGGCCCTGACAATCAAGAACCCCGAGGTCGAACGGCTCGCCGCAGAGGTCGCACGCCTCACCGGCGAGACCAAGACGCAGGCCATCCGCGTCGCGCTCGAGGAGCGTCGGCGGCGGCTCAGCAGCGACGTTGACCAGGAGGCGCGGGCCGCCGAGATCCTCCACTGGCTGGAGACTGAGGTCTGGTCGCTGGTGCCGGAGGAGCTCCGCGGCCAGCCGCACGATTCGCGTCGCGACGACGAGATCATCGGCTACGGGCCCGACGGCCTCCCGGAGTAGCCCGTGGTCCTCGACACGTCGGTGATCGTCGCGATCCTCCTGGGGCAGGCCGAGGCCGCGGCGCTCCATCAGCTGCTGGTCGTGCAGTCGCCCAGTCTGGTGGGTTCGCCCACGCTTGCCGAGGCCGGCATCGTCCTGCAGGGGAGGATCGGGCAGACGGGGCTCGCCGCGCTCCGCGGCTTCTTGGTCGAGTACGACGTGCACGCCGTTCCGTTCGGAGAGGAGCACTGGCGGCTGGCTGCGCAGGCGTTCGGCAGGTTTGGCAAGGGCCGCCATCCCGCCGGCCTCAATTTCGGCGACTGTCTCACCTATGCCACCGCCAAGCTCGCCGCTAGGCCGCTGCTCTGCGTAGGGGACGACTTCGCCCAGACGGATCTGGAGCTGGTCCCGCCTCCCTCCTAGCTCCTGCTATCCTCGAGCCCATGGATGCTCCGACCTCGAGGCGCGCAGCAGGGTGGCGCCGGCTCACGCCGCGCACCGGCGTGCGCGCCCAGCTCCTCGCCGCGGCGGTGGTCTGGCTCGTCGGCACCGCCATCCTGCTCGTCCGCGGCGTGCAGTACATCGTCGCCCCGGAGGAGTACGAGCGCTTCGGCTACGGGATCGCGCTCATCGCCCTGGCGGCGATCGCCATCGGGATCGTCAAGGCGCGTTTCATCCTCATCCGCTACGCGTGCAAGGCGGTCACGCGGATCCGCACGCGCGGGCACGCCTGCTTCTTCGGCCTGTTCGCGTGGAGCTCGTGGCTGTTCATCCTGGTCATGATGGGCGGCGGGGTGCTGCTGCGTCACTCGCCGCTCATCGATTCCTGGTGGGGACGCACGTTCCTCGGCATCCTCTACGTCGCCGTCGGCACGGCGCTCGCGATCGCCGACGTGGTCTTCTGGCGCGCCGCGCTGGGCCCGGTCGAGACGGCCCGAGACGTTTCTTCACCGCCCGGGAGGCAATGAGAGTGGCAAGGCCCCGCAAGGGGAGAAGTCACCGAGGAGGCTCCTCATGGCATCCGCCATCACGTGGTTCCAGATCCCGGCAACCGACAGTGCGCGCGCGAAGGCGTTCTACGAGACGATCTGCGGGTTCGAGCTCCTCCCGCTGGACGCCGGCCCAGGCATGGAGATGTGGGGGTTCCCATCCGATTGGCAGCAGGGGGAGGTGGGCGGTGCGATCGTGACCGGAGAGGGAGCCGTTCCCAGCGCGACCGGCACCGCGGTCTTCTTGAACGCGAACCCGGATCTGCAGGTGATGCTCGACAGAGTCGAGGGCGCCGGCGGCACGATCCTCATGCCCAAGACGGAGATCGGCATGGAGGGCGCCGGGCACTTCGCCATGATCACCGACACCGAGGGCAACACCCTCGGGCTGCACTCGCAGGGTTGAGCGTGGAGGCCGTGCACGACTACATCTGCAGCGTCTGCAAGGAGTGGTTCTCCGTGACCGGCCCGGCGGATGGCGACGGGCTGGTGTGCCCGGCGTGCGGCTCCGGCCGGGTGCGGGAGCACTGGGAGAGCCGCGTCCGTAACGCCGCCAAGAATCCGCCGAGGCCGATCGAGGAGATGCGCGACTGCGTCGGCTGAGGCGGCGGGGGCTGACCCCCGGCGGCGCGGTCGCGCCGCGAGAACGGCCGAGGAGCGGGCCCGACCAGAGGCCTATCCGCCTCGCCGCCACCCCGGCCCGGGAAGCAGGTAGTCTCTTCGGGGACTGGCACCATCAAAGGTGCTTCCAGTTGTACAAGCGTACGGGCAAGCGTACGTGCGGCCGTGTCACTCTGGTGAGGGCATACCTTCGCGCCACGCGACTCAGCGACGCGTCTCCCGCGACGCGGCGCGCGCCGGGCTGGACTCGCCGACGTCGCTCGAGGCCGGCGTCAGACGCGCACGTCGCGCCGCTCGAACAGCACCAGGGTCGCCACCAGCAGCACCGCCGAGGTGGCGACCAGCACGAGCACGCCGGTCGCGTCCAGGGGCTTGCCGAGCGGCGAGGCGCCTCCCGCCCAGTGGAACAGCGACACGTGGCGCAAGGGGCGGATCGTCTCGTTCATCACCGCGAGCGTGTTCAGCAGGTACATGACGACGCCCACGCCGGCGCCGGCCGCGATCCCGGCCTGCCGGCGCCCGGTCGCGCCGCCCACGGCGAAGGTGACGCTGCCCACGGCCAGGCCGAGCAGCGTCAGCCGCACGAAGGCCACGGCGAGGTCGCCTGCGCCGACCGGCGTGCCGGCGATCGCCGTCGCGACGGTCAGCGACAGCCAGAACGTCGCGCCCAGCGCGATCACCACCACGGTCATGGCGGCGTACTTCTGCAGCGCGAACCGCCGGCGTCCCACGGCGTGCGTGAGGACGAGACCGAGCGTCCCGTTCTCCTCCTCTCCGGCCAGCGACCGGGCGGCGACCGCGACCGCGAACGCGATGAGGACGATCGGCGCGAGCCACGACAGCAGTTCGACGTTCACGTACCCCACCGGAGTCGTGAAATCGCTGGACCCCATGAACGCCACCCTGACGGCCTCCGGCATGTTCTTGACGTACTCGTTGATGGCGCCGGCGCTCTTCCTGATGCTCGGGTAGATGGAGATGAGCAGCGCCACGTAGAAGGCCACGCCGGCGGCCCACATGACGAACGGGCGCAGCTGGTCGCGCAGGCCCTTGACGAAGGCGTTACGCAGCATCGTCGCCTCCCTCGTAGAACGTCATGAAGACGTCCTCGAGGTCGGGCAGCTGGCTGATGAGGTCGACGACGGGATGAGCCGCGAGCGCCTTGACGGCCGGGTCCAGGGAGCCGGTCACGGTGAGACGGAGCGTGGTCGCGTCCTTGCCGTCCGCCAGCACCCGCGTGACGCCGGGTACGTTCTCGAACGAGGACGGCGGGACCGGTTCCGCGAACACGACCTCGATCTCGCGCACGGCCCGTCCCATGAGCTCGGCGACGTCCTCCACGGCGACGAGCCGGCCCTCACGCACGAAGGCGACGCGGTCGCACACGCGCTGCACCTCGGGCAGCACGTGCGAGGAGAGGAACACCGTCTGGCCGGCGTCGCGGACCTCGTCCAGCAGGTGGTAGAACTCGTGCTGGACGAGAGGGTCGAGGCCCGAGGTGGGCTCGTCGAGGATCAGCAGCTCGGGCCGGTGCATGAACGCCTGGATGAGGCCGATCTTGCGCCGGTTGCCGGTGGAGAGGTCGGCGACCTTGCGCTCGAGGTCGCAGTCCAGGCGCTCCGTGAGCGCGGCGACGTAGTCCCAGTCCACGCCGCCGCGCAGGCTGGCGAGGTAGCGCAGCGTCTCCCGCCCGGTGAGGTTGGGGTAGAGGCTCAGCTCGCCGGGCAGGTAGCCGCTGCGCGCCTGGATCGCCAGCGTCTCGCGGCGGCTGTCCCGTCCGAGGACGAGGACGCGCCCCGCCGTCGGCCGGATCAGGTCCAGCAGCACGCGGATGGTGGTCGTCTTGCCGGCGCCGTTGGGCCCGAGGAAGCCGAACACCTCGCCGGTCCGGACCTCCAGGTCCAGATCGACGACGCCGCGGCTGCGCCGCCTGCCGTAGCTCTTGGTCAGGCGCTCGGTGACGACGGCCGAGGTCATTGGCCCGTGAGGCCCCCGAGCGCGCCCTTCAGCTGCTGCGCGAGCCCGTCGAGCTGCGCCTTGATCTCGCCGGCCTTGGCCTGCACCTGGTCCTTCCTCGTCGCCGCGCTCTCCACTCTGGAGTCGAGCTGCGTCGCCAGCTTCTCGACGCCCTTCTGCGCCGCCTCGATGCCCTTGACGACGGCGTCCTGGACCGGCTGCAGGCCACTGGGCGGCTCGAGTGCGGCGAGCGCCGCCGCCTCGTCGCCGAGCTGCGTGGCGATGCTCTGCAGCTGCGCTGCGGACGCCGACCACGTGTCGTCGGGCTTTCTGCTCATCTCGCCGACAGCGTCCGGGAGCGCCCCGACCGTGGTGCTCACCTGGGCGAGGACGTCCTGGGCGTCGTCGAGGTACGCCTTGAGAGCAGGGAGCGTGCCGGTGGCCGACGACTCCGGGTAGATGGTCGACGGGGTCTCGCTCGGGCTGGCGTCCCCGCAGCCGGCGAGGACCACGGCGAGGGCGAGCGCGGCGAGCACCGCCGTCATCGCGCTGCTGATCTTGAGCCTCTTCGTCACATTGCCTCCCTTGCCGTCCCCCGCGGGGGCGGCGTTGCGTACTGCGGTTGACACCCGGGCCGGGGTACGTATCGTCAATCCCGGCCACAGGAAGGATACTCCCTCGCGTGTCCACCCTCCTCTATAGACTCGGCGACTGGTGCGTGCGGCGCGCGTGGATCGTGCTGCTGGCGTGGGCGTGCGTCGTCGCCGTGGTCGGCACGGGCTGG
>DASUMX010000142.1:0-3126 GCA_036277455.1 Thermoleophilia bacterium | reverse complement strand
CCGCCTGTCCTTCGGGCTGCGCCGGCCGAGGCTCGGCATCCGCGGCACGGACATGGCCGGGATCGTCGAGGCCGTCGGCAAGAACGTGACGCAACTCCGGGTCGGAGATGAGGTCTTCGGCCGCGGCGAGGGCACGTTCGCCGAGTACGCGGCCGCGCCCGAGAAGCACCTCGTCACCAAGCCGGCCGGCGTCACGTTCGAGCAGGCGGCGGCCGTCCCCATGTCCGGCCTCACCGCCCTCCAGGCGCTGCGCGACGCGGGCGGCATCCAGCCGGGGCAGAAGGTGCTGGTCGTCGGCGCCGGAGGAGGGGTCGGCAGCTTCGCGGTGCAGATCGCCAAGTCGTTCGGCGCCGAGGTGACCGGCGTGTGCAGCACCTCGAAGCTCGGTTACGTCCGCTCGATCGGCGCCGACCACGTCATCGACTACACCCGGGAGGACTTCACCGCCGGGGAGAAGCGCTACGACCTCGTGCTCGACAACGTGCTGCAGCACTCATTGACCGAGCTCCTGCGAGCGCTGGAGCGCAACGGCACGCTCGTGCCCAACGGCGGCCAGTTCCACAAGCGCTGGTTCGCCAGCACGGGGGTCCTGCTCATCAGGGCGCCGCTGCTCTCGCTGAAGGTGCCGCAGCGGATCCGCGTGTGTCACGAGCGCCCGGGACGGGACGACCTGCTCGTCTTGAAGGAGCTCATGGAGTCCGGCCGGCTGACGCCCATCGTGGGCAGCACGTACCCCCTGAGCCGGACTCACGAGGCCATCTCGTCCTTCGGGGAGGGCCACACCAAAGGAAAGATCGTCATCACCTTGTGAGACAGGCTACGCCCTCCCCGCGCGCCTGAACACGATCGCGGTCAGCACTCCCGCGGCGATGAGCGTCAGCCAGACGATGGAGATGACGGCGATCTCGAAGGTGTCGCCGCGGTCCGTGCCCTTCGCTGCCGAGACCACGACCAGGGCGAGCACCGACGCGGCGAAGCTCGCCCCGAGCAGCCAGCGCAGGGCCCGCTCCACGCCGGAGGTCCCGATGAACACCGGCGCGAGGCACAGGAACACGACGCCCATGAGCAGGTAGCCGAGCTCCTCGAGCGCGATGAAGACGCCGTTGGGGTTGTACTGCGTGAGCAGCGACCAGCCGTCCAGCTGGCCCTTCTCGAGGCTCGTCTGCATCACGCTCGCCTGCAGGTAGTAGTCGGCGAGCAGGACCGCCGCGGCGAGGATCGCGACGCTGAGTGCGATGAGGCTGAAGACCCGCCGCGCAGGAGGAGCGCACACGTGGATGGCGGCCACGAGCGCGACGAAGAGGAGCATGAGCACCATGGCCGGATACATCCAGAGGTAGTCTCCCGGCCACTGCTCGGCGATCACCGGGTCGGTGAAGGGGTACGGGACCTTGTCGGGCAGCGCCGTCAGCGCCAGGGCGAAGGTCGCAGCCGTCAGGACGGCGACGGCGATCGCGATCCAGAACCCGAACCGGTACGCGCTCTCAAGCTCCGTGCTGGTCTCCACCGCCTCAGACCGCCGTCGTCCGGAAGGCCACCCCGTCACGCCTGCAGACGAGCTGCAGCACCTCCCGTGCCGTCATGACGCCGGTCGGCAGCCCGCCGCCGGGCTGCACCCACTGCCCCACCATGTAGAAGTCGTCGAGCCCGGGCAGGCGCCGGGGCAGGCCCTTCATGAGGTACCCGGGCGTGGGCATCCAGCCCTCGAAGCTGGCGCGCCAGTTGCCGGTGTAGCGGACCGTGGTGGCCGGCGTGGCGACGTCCACCATCTCCACCTGGTCCTTCAGCCCCGGGTAGCGGCGGTCGAGGGCGCGCACGACGGCTTCGCCGATGCGCGCCTTCTCGGCGTTGTACCGCTGCCTGTCCTGCTCCCTCAGCTCGAGCCAGTACGGGCCGTCCGCCTCCAGTATCGCCGTGATGACCGTCTTGCCCTCGGGCGCCATGGCCGGGTCGAAGTTGAGGATGCGCGCCTCGAGCCGCCCGCTGTGCACGGCGCCGGCGCCGATCGGCTCGTCGACCGGGAAGAGCAGCCCGGAGATCCTCTGCGCTTCGTCCGCGAACTCGCGGGCGACGCCGACGCCGACGAAGAGGATCGGAGAGAAGAGCGGCAGCTCCTCGCGCTCGTAGACGCCGCGCAGCTCGTCGTCGAGGTAGGCGCCGCCCAGCATCTCGTAGAGGGTCGCGTGGCCGTCGGCCGCCGAGATCACGATCTCGGCCGGCTCCTGGGTGCCGTCGGCCAGCTCGACGCCGGCGGCGCGGTCGGCGCCGCCGGTCTGCTGGGTGAGGATCCTGGCGACGCGCGCCTCGTAGCGGATCTCGCCGCCGAGCTCCGCATAGCGTCGCTCGAGGTTGCGGGCCAGGGGCAGCGAGCCGCCGAGGGGGTAGCCGGCCACGCCCGCATGCAGCCAGGCCCAGGTGCCGAGCAGCGCCATGGCGCCGATCGGCGAGGGCATCAGCGACCGGATAGCGTCGCGCAGGAGCACGGAGTGGAACCGGTCGGTGAGCTCGCCGACGGTGAGCTTGCCCCAGCGCCGGGCGGGCAGCATCCACGGGAGCATGCGGGGCCCGGTGCGGAGGGTGTCGCGGAGGCGCATCAGCTCGCGCGGCGGCAGGTCCGCCGGCATGTCGACGGTGGCGAGCCGCCGCGCGTCCTTCAGCAGGCGCTTGACGAGGTCGGCGTCGGCGGGCGACAGCTCGCAGAGGTGCGCCTCGAGACGGTCCAGGTCGCGCCAGAACGTCACCCGGCGGCCGTCGGCGGCTTCGTACTCCACCCAGATGTCCAGGTCGACGATGCGCGTGTCGCGCAGCAGGCCGACCTCGCGCCACAGCTTGTGCATGCCGGTCTCGGGAGACGAGCCGACCAGCCACTGGATGCAGTAGTCGACCGTGTAGCCCTTGCGCTCCCAGGCGGTCATCAGCCCGCCGGGGAGGTCGTGCATCTCGTAGATGCGCGACCGGTAGCCGTTCATCTGCGCGTAGCAGCCGGCGCACAGGCCGGCGATGCCGCCGCCGACGATCGCCAGGGACTTGCCCGTGGTAGCTGCTCCGTTGACTGGCATGAGGACCTCCGGCGGTCGGCGGGTCGAGGCCGCGAGCGCGTGGCCGGCTCGCTGCGGCGACTCTGCT
>DASUMX010000141.1:0-11928 GCA_036277455.1 Thermoleophilia bacterium | reverse complement strand
TCCTCGCCGCGGCGCCAGCGAGAGAACGCGTCGCGCGCGTCGGTGAGCGAGACGACCCACCGGAGACCGTCGACCTGGCGGGCGGTGATGTACGGGTCACCGATGGCGTCGCGGTAGGCGGCGAGCGAGAGGTTGACGCCGCAGGCGGCGGCGAGCGAGTGCCACATCCAGTGGCGCGCGTTGACCTCCATGAGGCGGAAGCGGCCGTCGCGCGGATCGCGCTTGAACTCGACCTGGCTGACGCCGTGGTACCCGAGCTCGTGGAGCAGGCGGAGTCCCGCCTCCGCGAGCTCGGGCACCCACGTGCTCACGGCCATGCTCACGTGGCCGAACCGCGGGGGGTGCTGGCGCAGTTTGTGTCCCGTGAACTGCGCCAGCGGCCGGCTCTGCGCGTCGAGGTACGAGCCCAGCGTGTAGAGCTCTTCGTCCCCGCCCGGCACGATGTCCTGCAGCATCAGCGTGCCGCAGTCGTCGACCTTGGCGTAGACCTCGTGCAGCTCCTCGGCGGAGCCGATCTCGAGCACGTGCCGGCGGAAGCGCGTCTTGAACGCGAGCGACTCGACCGGCTTGAAGATGCACGGAAAGCCGATCTCCTCGACGCCGCGCTCGAGGTCGGCGGCGGAGTCCACGAACACCGTCTTCGGGGTGTCGACGCCCACGCGCCAGGCCGCCTCCATCTGGGCGCGCTTGTCGTGCAGCCGCCGCATGGTCTCCCAGCGAGAGAACGGGATCAGGAACCACTGCTCCAGCCGCTCGGCGTGCTTCGAGACGGGCCAGATGTACTGGTCGTGCGTGGGGAACAGGACGCCCTTGCGGGGCAGGCGCCGGCCCAGGTCCTCGAGGAACGAGACGAAGGCCTCCTCGTCACGCTGGGGGTCCGGGCAGACGCTGCCGGCGGCGAGGCGTGAGCGCAGGCCGAGGGCGCGCGGGTTGGCGTCGAGCGCGAGCAGCGGCACGCCCTCGGCCGAGAGGTCGCGGATGATGTCGAGGCCGTTCGCCCAGGAGACCTGGAGGACGAGCGCCGGATGGCGCTCGGCGGCGCGCTTGAGAAACGTGTCGAGGCGCATGACGTCCTTTCAGGGTGCGGCGGCGCGGCCGGCTCCGCCGCTTGCCGCCTTCGCCGGGGCGCCCGGCGCCTCCGCGATGATACTCGCCGGCGCGCCGGGCGGGCGAGCCGGTCCGCCCGTCTCCAAGCTCGTCTCCCGCTCCATCGTCGCCAGCCGCGAGCGTGACACCACCGCGAGCCCCAGCCCGTACAGGATCCACATCGGCGCGAAGCCCACCGAACTGCTCGGCCCCACCGACCCGATGGTCCAGCCGAGCAGCGCCAGCCACGTGCCGCACGCCAGGTACCGCGTCAGCGGGTCGGGGTCGTGCCGGGCAACCGGCCAGAGCGCGACCACCAGCAGCAGGAAGAAGACGACGTGCAGCGAGAAGCCGACGAGCCCGCCGTCGGCGTACGTCTCCAGCCACCAGTTGTGCAGGTTGCTGATGCCGAGCGCGTCGGTGCCGGAGCCGATGATGCCCTCGGCCTGGCCCGGGCCGGCGCCCAGGAGCCAGGTGCCGCCCGCGATCTCCAGGCCGCGCTCCGTCAGATTGGAGCGGATGGCTCCCGAGCCCTGGTTGGACTGCGCCTGGCTCAGCAGCGCCTCCAGGCGGAACTGCCGCAGCATGGCGTTGGAGCTGTCGTTGAAGAGCAACCAGCCCGCCGCGACGACGAGGCCGACGATCACGAGCCCCATCACGACCTTGCCGGCCCGGCTGGAGAGCTTCGGCCCGAGGTGCCAGAAGAGGACGACGGCGGCCAGCGACGAGATACCCGCGGCGACCAGGCTCGAGCGCGAGCCGGTGCGCACGAACGCGGCGGCGCCCATGGCCATGAAGAGAAGCGTGAGCGCCAGCCACTTGAACCGTCGCGTGAAGAAGAACGCGCAGAGCATGAACGGCCAGCAGAGGACGATGTAGGTGGCCAGGTCGTTCTGGTTGTGGAACACGCTGGTGACCGCGTAGGTCTGGGAGGTCACCGCCGTCAGCAGGCGCGACGTGGGCAGGCGGATGCCGAGGCGCGCCTCGAGGATGGTGAAGCCGACGACGAAGGCGTAGCCGGCCAGCATCGTGTAGCCGAACCAGATGAGCCGCCGGCGGGAGCCGCCGGCCGCCGCCGTCGCGAGGAACACGGCGGCCATCGTGACCACGATGGCGATGTAGGTGAGCGCCGCGAGCTTGTCCGGCGCCCAGATCATCCCGAGCAGCAGCCAGGCGAACCAGAGCACGGCCGGCAGAGCGAGGTCCTTGGCGGCGAACGGCATGGGGTCGCGGCGCACGAACAGGTAGCAGACGCCGGCGTAGATCACGACGGCGAGCACGAGACGGAAGAGGAACGCCTGCGGGAACACGGGCAGGGCGAACGACGGGCCGAGCAGCGCGAGCACCGGGAGGGAGACGAGCAGCGCCGTGAGCACGGCGCCGACGGAGGCCCGCGCGAGGCGCCTGCGGCCGAGGATCACCGCCGCCGCGAGCGCGATGGCGACGAGCAGGGCGGCGGCGGCGAGAGGGCTGCGCGTCGAGGCCGCCGCGACCAGCGCGGTGAGGAGGGCGCCGCCGCCGAGCAGCGCGGCGTCGGCGGCGGAGAACCTGCCGCCGGGCGCTGGGCCCCGGCGGCCGTCCCCCGGGGCGGGGCCCGTGGCCCCGCGACCGGCGCCGGCGTCTGACGAGGAGCTCGAGATCATGTCCGAATCCTACCAGCGAGCTCTGCGAGGGGCTCAGGCGGCGCGTGCCCCCGACTGCCCCTTGATCTCTTCGAGCAGGTCAAGCGCCCGGAGCCGGAGCCCGGGGGTCCGTGGCAAGGTCGCCGAGGATCGCGGCCAGCTCGGCTGTCAGGTGGCCGAGCTCGTAGCGCTCCAGCGCTCCGGGGTCCGCAAGCGGTGCGGCGCCGCCGCGCGCGGCGGCGACGAAGGCGGCGAGCGGCTCGCGCATCGGGTCGTCGGGGAGCACGCACGTGCCGCCGCCGACCTCGGCGAAGAGAGCGCGCGCGGCGGAGCCGGCCGGCGAGATGGCGAAGACGGGCCGGCCGGCCTGCAGGTACTCGAACACCTTGCTCGACATGCTCTCCGGCCGGCGCCCGTTGACCAGCAGGAGCGCGTCGGCGGCGCGCTGGTAGCCGAGCGCCACCGGCAGCGGCACCAGCGGCTCGACGCGGACGCGGTCGCCGAGGCCCAGCCGGTCGGCGTCGGGGCGCACCCGGCTCTCGTCGACGCCGACGAACAGCGCCTTGACCTCCGGCGGCAGCGTCGCGAGCGCCTCGAGGAAGGCTGCGACCTGCTGCTCGCGCCCGTAGAGCCGGCCGGTGTGGACGATCCAGAAGCCGTCGCCGAGCGCGACCTCGGCCGGCTGCTCGGCGCGGTCGAACCCGTTGGGGAGCACGTGCGCGCGGCCGTCCAGCCACGGGTGCCGCGCGACGAGGTCGTCGACGATCGGGCGGTTGACCGCCGTGACGGCGGCGGCGCGGCCGAGCGCCCACGCCTCGAGCTTCTCGTGGGCGCGCCTGTGCGCACGCGTCGGGTACCGGCGGAACTGGTACGTCGACCAGGGGTCGCGGTAGTCGGCCAGCCACGGGACGTGCGCGTGCTCCGAGAGCACGGCGGCGACGAGGTGCGCGCTCGCGCGCGGCGAGCTGCTCATGACGACGTCGAAGCGCTCGCGCGCGAGGATCCTGCGGCCCAGGAGTACCGCCGGCCCGACCCAGGCGAAGTAGGGGTCGGGCACCGCCACCCAGCGGTTGATCCTGGTGCTCCGCTTGCCACCGCCCAGGAGCTGCCTCGGCCACGGCACGGCGGCTCGCGCCACGCGGACGCCCGGCGGCACAGCCGCCGGGCCCTCGGCTGCTGCCGTCAGCACCGACGGCTCCCAGCCCTCGTCCGGCAGGTGCCGGAGGAAGCGCACCACGCGCGTGGTGCCGGCGCTCGCCATCGGCGGGTACGGGTTGGCGACCACGAGGACCTTCTTGCCGGTCGCCGGGCTCATGCTGTCGTCCTCAGGGCGTTCATGTGATGGTGGTCGTCGAGGGGCCCTCGAGCAGGTCGACCTCCGCCTCCTTCTCCATCTCGAGCTCCTCCTCCTCCGCCTCGACGTCGTCCTGATCGAGCTGGCGCGTGCGGTCGACGGGCGCCGCGGCGACGGCCGCGCCACTCGCAGTCGCCGCGGCGGGCACGGCGGCGCGGCGCGCGCGCCCGCGGCGCAGCGCCCTCCCGATCCTCTCCCGCTCCCCCGGCGTGAAGAACCGGGTCGCGAACAGCACGAGTGGGAACAGCAGCAGCGTCGGCACCTGCGCGAGCGTGGTCAGCACGAGCTCGTCGTAGGGCATGTACACGTCCTGTCCGAGCGCCCGTCCGACGCCCCAGGCGGCGGCGAGGGTCAGCACGGTCGCCAGCACGATCTTGAGCAGCCGGCCCCACTCGTAGGGGATCGGGTACCACTTCTGCGAGTAGAAGTAGACGGTCACGGCGAGGATCGCGAACCCGGCCACGTGCGTCCACGCCGCCGCGTACATCCCGTACTCGGGCACCAGCAGGAAGTTGAGGCCGATGTTGGCCGCCGAGGCGATCAGGAAGAACACCGGGATCATGCGGTTCTTCTTGGCCACGTTGGAGCCCACCCAGAAGACGAAGTACACGGCGTAGACGGCCACGGAGAGCGCGAGCACGAACGTCGTCGGCCCGATGCTCCAGAACCTCTCGTTGAGGAACGTGTGCACGATGAACGGCATGAACGCCCCCATCAGCACCAGCATGACCGCGTTGAGCGCGAGGAAGTACGTGGACGAGCGCGAGACCATCCTGCGGTGCTTCTCCGGTTCGTGCAGCTTGGCGTAGTGCCACTGCGGCCAGGCCATGCGGAACGCCATCAGCGTGAGGTACAGCGGCTGGCTCAGCGAGTACGCCACGGTGTACAGGCCGACGACCGCCTTGCCCTGGTAGTGCAGCAGGAAGTACCGGTCCGAGAGCTTGAGCCAGTAGAACGAGATGCCTGTGAACAGGGCAGGGATGGCGAACGCCAGCATCGGCCGCATGAGCTGCCAGTGCCAGCGCCAGTCGACCTTGCGGATGTAGGTGGGCAGCAGCCCGACCTGCATGCCCGCCGCCGTGAAGAGGTTGGCGAGCAGCACGCCCATGGGGCCCCAGTCGAACACGGCGACGAAGACGATGGAGAGCGGCACCTGGATGAGGATGCGGCCGATGGTGTAGGCGGAGAAGATCCACGGCCGGTGCTCGAGGCGGAAGAGCGTGAACGGCAGGTCGTTGAGGTTGCTGAAGAACAGCGTGGCGAGCGCGACGGCGAAGTAGCGCCAGTCGCCGGCGTCGTATTCCTTGCCCAGCAGGACGGGCGCCAGCTGGGGCATCAGGAGGCCGACAGTGCCGAGCAGGATCAGCGGGTAGACGGTGGAGACGTAGAAGACGTTGGTGATGACGCGCCGGCGGGCCGTCTCCGACTTGTCGTCGAAGTAGAAGCGGCTGAAGGCGACGTCGAAGCCCAGCGTGACGAAGACGTCGAGGAAGGTCGTGACCGTGACGACCATGCCGAGGATGCCGTAGTCCGCCTGACTGAGGAAGGCGGTGTAGAGCGGCAGCAGGAGGGCGACGAGGAACTTCTGAAGGGCGCGCCCCGCCCCGTAGATCACGGAGTCCTTGAGGAGCAGGGAGTAGCCGTGGCTCCCGGGCTTCTTGCGCCTCGCCATGCGCAGCCTGGCGAATGGGTTCGTGGTGCCTCCGGAGCTGGGTGGGCGCGGCCGGCCGCGGGGACGGCCGCCGGCCGCCGGTTGCCGTGGTCGGCGGGATTCTACCATCCGGCCTCGGGCCGGACTTCCCGACGCACGTACGGGAGCGAGGCGGCGCGCTAGCGCCGCGTGACCGAGATGTCCTTGGGCAGCAACTCGGCGTGGGCTTCCGCGGCGGCGAGCTGCTCCGCCACCGGCGGCGACGAGCCGCGCTGCCGCGCCCGCGCCATCACCTCGGCGACCTTGAGGCCGGCGGCGTGCTGCGCGATCACGGCCTGCGGCAGCAGGTCGAACACGCCGCCGGGACCGCCGGCGGGCCGGCAGCGCAGGCCGGCGGCGCCGAGCGCCCGCAGGTCGCTCTCGGCATCCAGCCCCACCACGGCGAGGTGCGCGGCGGCCGCCGCGAGGCGCGCCGCGTCCACCGGCGTGCCGGGGCCGACGGTCCGCGCGTCCGCTCCCGCCGGGCAGAGCACCAGCGCGTCCGCCTCGGCGAGGCGGCCGGCCACGGCCTCGTCGCCGAGCACCTCTCCGGCCTTCTCGCCGCCGTACAGGGCGACCCGGCCGGCCGTCTCCGGCGCCGCCACGAGCACCCGGGCGTCGAGGCGCGCGAGCGCCTGCACGACGTACGCGACGGCGGGGCCGTCGCCGGCCACGACGATCGTGGCGCCGGTCACCTCCACCCCGAGGTCGAGCAGCCCGGCGAGCACCGCCTGCGGGGCGTAGCGGTGCAGGCCCACGGCCTCCTCGTCCAGCCCGGCCACGGCGATCCCGTGGCGCCTGCAGGTCGCGACGTCCAGGTCGCCCGCGCGCCAGTGCAGCGTGCCGCGCATGAGTGAGACGGCGGCGGTCCCGGCGACGTTGCGGATGATGGACTCGTCGATGGGCCGGACCCCCGGCAGATCGGTGATCACGTCCACCGTGGCGAGCGGCGCCTGCAGGCGTGTCGAGAGGAGCTTCACGCGCGCGCCCACACGCGCGAGTTCCGCGAAGTACGCGGTCTGCTCCTCGGCCTGCTTGCGCGAGGCGGCCACGCTGTCGCGCCCGACGGCGTACACCTCGTCGGCGCCGGCCAGGGCGGCGATGACCGCCGTCACGCGCCGGTAGCCCACCGACGCCTCCGTGAGCACGCGCAGGCCCTTGAGGTCGAGGCGCGTGCTCTCGATCGCGCGGCGGATGAGGCGTACCGCCTGCAGCCCTGGGAACCGGGCGTCGCAGGCGAAGCGGTCGAGGTCTCCGGTCATGGTCTCATCCTACCTGCTGGGTCGCGCCGCGGACGCTACGCCACACGCCGGCGCTCGCCCGGCTATACTTGACCTTCGTTGTCCGGCAAGGGGAGCCTGGTGAGAGTGCGGGTCGTCCAGAACAGAGCGCGCGCGCAGGTCGCCCTCGTGGCCGTGGCCGCGCTGCTGCTGGCCGCCGCACTGACTGGCGCGCTCGCGCCGGCGGCTGCGGCTGGTCCCGACGCCGGCGCCCTCGATACCTTTCTCGCCCAGCACGCGTCCCCCATGACCGGCAGCGGCGCCACCTTCGTCCGCGAGGGTCAGGAGCACGGTGTCGACCCCGTCTTCCTCGTCGCCATCGCCGGCGCGGAGACCAGCTTCGGCGCGTTCCTCTACGCGGAGAACGGCGACCAGTGCACCTACAACGCCTTCAACTGGTTCTACGGCCCCACCTGGCCCACCAGTGATTTCGCCTCCTGGGACGAGGCGATCGCCCGCGTCGCCCAGGGGCTGAGCGGCGAGCTGTATCACGCCGCGGGTCTCGTCTCGGTCGACGCCATCGCCCCCAAGTACTGTCCCGACGGCACCGAGCAGTGGGTCGCCAACGTCAAGGCGTTCATGAGCGAGCTCGGCGGCGACTGGGCGGACACGCGCATCGCCGCCACCGGCGTGGCGCCCGTCCCCAGCCCCACCCCGCCGTCCACCGAGCCCGGCCTCGTCGCGCTGAGCGGCTCGGTCAAGCTCGACAAGGGCGACCGTGAGGTCGGCCAGCGCATCTACGCCTGGTTCACCCTGACCAACAGCGGCGGGCAGCCGCTCGAGCTCGGGGGCATCCGCCTGGCGATCCGCGGTCCCGGCCGCGTGGTGCGCGACATGGTCTCGGACCAGCCGCTCACCCTCGCCGCCGGGCAGTCGCTCGAGGTGTCGTCCTCGTGGCCCCTCGACCTCGCCGGCCGCTGGCACGGCTGGATCGAGGTCGTGCGCGACGGCAAGGCCAGTCTCGTCGGCGACGAGCAGGCGTTCGGCTTCTGGGTGCGGTTGCCGAAGGATCAGGTGCTGCAGCGCTGGGAGCGGCGGGACGCCACGCTCAGCCAGTCCCTCTGACGCCGCTTCGGGCGCTCCGGCCCGGCGTGATCAGAACTGCACGTACAGGAACGGGCTGGGCTTGCTCAGCGCCAGCAGCGACGCGGCGAGCAGGACACCCAGCAGCAGCGCGTACCGGAGCTTGGGCCGCGGCTGGATCTCCCACGTGTTGGGCAGCAGGTTCACCCACAGGAGTCCGCCGACGATGAAGGCGGCCAGGAGCGGCGCGACGGTCCGGACGCCCTCGCCGCTCACCCCCTGCAGGCCCAGCATGGCCTCGAACACGTTCTTGGCGGCGCGCAGCGACGAGGCGCGGAAGAACACCCAGGCCACGGTCGCCGCGCCGAACGTCAGGATCCGGTTCAGCCACACCCACTTCGGCGTGAGCCCGTACTTCCTGGCGACCACGTGCACCGACTGGTAGAAGCCCCACAGCAGGCCCCAGAAGACGAACGTCCAGGCGGGGCCGTGCCAGAGGCCGCCGAGCAGGAAGGTGATGAGCAGGTTGCGCACGGTGAGCAGCGTCGTGCCGCGCGAGCCGCCCAGCGGGATGAACAGGTAATCCCTCAGCCATCCCGACAGCGTCATGTGCCAGCGGCGCCAGAAGTCGGACGGGTTGACCGCCTTGTAGGGCGAATCGAAGTTCTGCGGGAAGCGCAGGCCGATCATGAGGGCGACGCCTACGGCCATGTCGCTGTAGCCGGAGAAGTCGAAGTAGAGCTGCAGCGTGTAGCCGAGGGCGGCCGCCCAGCCTGACCAGAGCCCGAGCTGGGCGTGGTGCGAGAAGAGCTCGTTGACGTAGGGCGCCATCATGTCGGCCACCAGGATCTTCTTGGCCGCACCCATGACGAGGAAGAACAGGCCCGTGCCGATGAGCGCCCAGCGGAAGCGCTGCTGCGCGCGCTCGAGCTGGGCGCCCACGTGCCCGTACCGGATGATGGGGCCGGCGAGGATGTACGGGAAGAGCGTGACCCAGGCCAGGTAGTGGATCACGCTCCTGGCCGGCTTGATCGTGCCGCGGTAGACGTCGACGGCGTACGAGATGCCGGCGAAGGTGTAGAAGCTGATGCCGATCGGCAGCAGCACCTCGACCGCCGGCAGCGGCTCGCCGGAGCCGAGCAGCCGCAGGATGCCGTCGAGCTGGTCGACGAAGAAGCCGCGGTACTTGAAGTAGCCGAGGAAGGCGAGGTTCACCGTGACCGCCGCCGCCAGGATCAGCTTGCGGCGGCGGCTCGCCCCTTCAGCCTCGCTCCGCGCGAGGGAGCGGCCCGCGACCCAGTCGACGAGCGTCGTCGCGAGCAGCAGCGGGATGTAGCGCCAGTCCCACAGCCCGTAGAAGACGAGCGACGCGACGACGAGGAACAGCAGCCGCGCGTACCCGCGCGGGATCACCCAGTACAGGACGACGACGACCGGCAGGAAGAGCAGCAGGAACGTGTAGCTGTTGAGGAGCACGCCGCCGGGCCTACCGCGCGCCCGCCGGCGGCTGCGACGGCGGCCAGCCGCCGGTCTGCTCGAGGATGTAGTCGATCGCCCGGCGCGTGTTGACGGTGGTCAGGTGGACGCCGTCGTACCACTCCTTCTTGTCGAACCCGAAGACGCGCGGGTCGGTCATGTCGAGGAGGACGAAGTCGTACTCGCCCTGCAGCGACTCGACGTAGGCGACGACTTCCTCGTAGCGGTCGGTCCACCCGAGGGGGGCGAGGATCGTGCGCAGCTTGGGGTTGACGGGCGTGAGCGCGATGACGGGTGTCTGGCCCTGCTCGTTCATGAAGGCCAGGGTCTTCTCGAAGTACTCCTGCGCCGTCGGGTCGAGGCCCTTGTAGACGTTCTTGTGCAGGTTGCTGTACCGCTCGACGGACTTGGGCCAGCGACGCTTCCACTCCTTCTCGCTCCACTTGCGCGGCTTGAGCACGCCATCGGCCAGGATCTGCTTGCGATACTTGCTCTGGCTGCTCTTGGCCTCTTCGCGGTAGAGCAGCAGGCGCGCGGAGTCTCGCGCAGTGTCCAGGGAGAACAGGGTGGAGCGGTTCTCCCACAGGGCGCGGGCGAACTCGCGCGGGCCCTTGCCGATCGACGCCTGGCCCACGTACTGGGCCATGCGCGGCTCGTTGGCGGTGCGGGCGCCGACCTCGAACGGCACGAACGACTCGACGTCCAGGAGCCAGAGATACGCGGGGTCCGCCTCGGGCCGGGTGTCGTGGATGAACTGCGACATCGCCCACGCGTCCGCGGTGCCGCCGATACCGTTGACGCCGGCGTTGAACGCGCTGAGGCCCGTCCTCTCTTCGAGGTACTCGGGCTCGTACCGCATCGAGCGCGAGCTGCCGAGCACCACGAGTTCCGGATCTCCCTCGAGTTGCTCGATCCGGTCGGCTTTGACGGTGCGGTCGGACGTCGTGACCGTGGGGAAGTAGTGCGTGCCCACGGAGCCGTACGGATCGGCGACGACGTTGAGCGCGAGCACCGCGCCCATGACGAGCGCGGTGAAGAGCACGAGGACGAGCACGAACCAGAAGGCCCGCCGGCCCTGAGCCTGGTCCATCTCCGGCGGGTCGGGGATGACGCGCTGCTTGAGCTTCGCCGGAGCCGGCCGCCGGTCCTCCGCCGCGGCGGCGCCGTCAGACGCGGTCGAAGTGGGGTCGTCGGTCGGGGTCATGAGTCCTCTGAGCAGCGAAAAGCATGAGCGGTCGGCACGGGGCCGAAGGATACCACAGGGACGAGAGCCCGCCCTCCCGGGTTCGCCTCACCCGCCGTCGGGCCGCTTGAAACGCTGCTGCATCCTCCACAGACCGAGGAGGCCGTCGACGATCGCTCAGCCGTAGCTGCTGCAGACGGGGTCGCGCGTCAGGCGCCCCGCTCTGGCTGCGGCGGGGCCGCCCGCGGGCGAGGGGTGTGTCCGCTCGTCCGGCGAGGCGGCGCGCTCCTCGTCGCCGTGCCCCCGGTCGTTGTCACGTTCGGCCATGGCTCAGGTCTTCCCGGTCAGGGAGATGTCGATGCGCTCGACGAGGCCGTCGGTCTCGATCTCGTCGACGCCGCCGTTGACCGTCTCGGTCTCGTGGAAGGCGTCGATGCCGCGGCCCGCGAGGAAGCAGCGGGTGAGGCGGATGCTGCCGCCGTGCGTGACGAGCAGCGCCGAGCGTCCGTCCAGTGCGCAGTCGCGCAGGCAGGCGAGGACGCGGCGCTGCTGCGCCTCGAGGCTCTCGCCGCCGGGAAAGCGGAACGTCTCCGGGCGCTCGCGGTAGTGCCGCCAGCTCGCGGACTCCTCGCGGACGATGGACGAGAAGCGCCGCGTCTCCCACTCGCCGCGGTGCGACTCGGCGAGTCGCGGGTCGACGACGACCGGCAGCTCGCCGCCGAGCTCCGCGTGCAGGATCTCGGCGGTCTCCCGGGCGCGCACGAGGTGGCTGGAGACGATGAGCTCGACGCCGCGCCCCTCGAGCGCGCGACCGAGGTCGCGCGCCTGGGCGCGGCCCACCTCGTTGAGTCCCACCTCGGCCCAGCCCTGGCAGCGCGCGGGGTCGCGGTTCCAGTCGGTCTGGCAGTGGCGCACGAGGAGGAGCTTCATCGACTGTCCTGGCCGAGGCCGCGGCGCCGCGGCGGTCAGTGGAAGGTGAGCAGCGTGTCGCCGCGCACGCCGACGCGCAGCGTCTCCACCGAGATGACTTCCTCGGGCGGGATGTTGCCGAGGTTGACGTTGGTGCCGAACTGCGTGATGAACCACGCCTGCTGCTTCTTGATCGGCGCCTCGAAGAGGAGTTGCGTGATGTCGAACGACTCGCGGATCTCCTCGAGCAGTCCGTCCTTGACGTCGCCGGTCGGGCGGTAGATGCCCACGGTCCCGCTCTCGCG
>DASUMX010000140.1:0-2530 GCA_036277455.1 Thermoleophilia bacterium | reverse complement strand
GGGGACGATCTCGGTGCGCCGGTCGTCGTTGTAGAGGCGCCGGATCTCGAGCAACTCGCCCTTGATGACGCCGAGGACGGCGCTCTCGTCGCCGAGCAGATCGCGCAGTTCCTTGATGCGCGCCAGGAGGCCGGCGTGCTCCTCCTTGACCTTGTCGCGCTCGAGGCCGGTGAGCTTCTGGAGCCGCAGGTCGAGGATGGCCTGGGCCTGCGGCCGCGTAAGCTCGAAGGTGTCCATGAGCGCGTCCCGCGCCGTCTCGGCGTCAGCGGCGTGGCGGATGATGCTGATGATCTGGTCGAGATTGTCCAGGGCGACCAGCAGGCCCTCGAGGATGTGGGCCCTCGTTTCGGCCTTGTCCAGCTCGAACTTGGTGCGCCGGATGACGATCTCTTTCTGGAAGGCGATGTACGCCTTGAGCATCTCCGGCAGGGTGAGCGTGCGCGGCACGCCGCCGACCAGGGCGATGTTGATGATCCCGAAGGTCGTCTGCATCTGGGTGTGCTTGTAGAGCTTGTTGAGCACGACCATCGGGATGGCCTCGCGCTTGAGCTCGATCACGAGTCGCATGCCTGAGCGGTCGGATTCGTTGCGCAGGTCGCTGATCTCGGTGATCTTCTTGGTCTTCACGAGATCGACGATGTTGTCGATCAGCGATGCCCGGTTGACCTGGTACGGCAGCTCGGTGACGACGATGGCGCTCCTGTTGCCCTTTATCTGCTCGGTGTGCGCCTTGGCGCGGACGCGGACGCGTCCGCGCCCGGTGCGGTACGCCTCCTTGAAGCCGCCGGTGCCGAGGATGACGCCGCCGGTCGGGAAGTCCGGCCCCTGGATGAACCCCATGAGGTCGTCGGCAGTGGCCTCCGGGTTGTCGATCACGTGCATGATGGCGTCGACGACCTCGCCGAGGTTGTGCGGCGGGATATTGGTCGCCATGCCGACGGCGATGCCCGCCGCGCCGTTGACCAAGAGGTTGGGCATGCGGCTGGGCAGGACCTTGGGCTCTCGCCGCGTCTCGTCGTAGTTCGGCATCCAGTCGACGGTGTTGGCGTCGATGTCGCGCAGCATCTCTACGGCGATCTTGCTGAAGCGCGCCTCGGTGTAGCGCATGGCGGCCGGGGAGTCGCCCTCGACAGAGCCGAAGTTGCCCTGACCGTCGACGAGTGTGTAGCGCATGTTGAAGTCCTGCGCCATGCGCACGAGCGTCGGGTAGATGACGGCCTCGCCGTGGGGGTGGTAGTTGCCGCTGGTGTCGCCGGCGATCTTGGCGCACTTGCGGTGCGCCTTGTTCGGGGCAAGGCCGAGGTCGTTCATCGCGACCATGATGCGGCGCTGGCTGGGCTTGAGCCCGTCGCGCACGTCCGGGAGGGCGCGGTCGGTGAGGACGCTCATCGCGTAGTCGATGAACGACGAGCGCATCTCGTCTTCGAGCTCGATGGGCTCGATCTTGCCCTCCAGCGTCTGCAGCGTGTCAGACATCGAGGAACCGCACCTCCTTCGCGTTCTTCTCGATGAACTCGCGACGCGGCTCGACCTTGTCGCCCATCAGCATCGTGAAGACCTCGTCCGCCGCCTGGGCGTCTTCCATTGACACGAGCATGAGCGTGCGTGTCATGGGGTTCATGGTGGTCTCCCAGAGCTGGTCCGGGTTCATCTCGCCGAGGCCCTTGAAGCGCTGTAGCTGCATGCCCTCCTTGGTGAGCTCGACGATCTGCACGCGCAGCTCCTCGTAGCTCGCCGCCTCGGATTTGCGGTTGCCGAGGTGCAGCGTGAACGGCGGGCGTCCGACGAGCTCCGCGATGCGCGAGTGCACGCGCTTCAGCGACTGGAACTCGCGCCCGGCGAGGGCCGCGAACGGGATCCTCAGGTTCGCGGCCAGACCGCTGCGCCGCTCGACGAGGCGCGTGTCCGCGACCTGGTCCTCCTCGTCCACGCTGAGGACATCGATGACGTAGCGCTTGTCGATGTCTTCGCGCAGCGCCGCGAGGAGCGCCCGGAAATCGGTGATCTCGGCCTCGATCACCGGGCCGTTCTTGAGCCAGTCGATGAGCTCGCCGCCCCACTGGCTCTTGAGCTTCTTGACCCAGCCCTCGTACTCGCCGAAGAGCTTGAGGAAGCGCTCGTATTTGGTCTCGCTGAAGGTGAAGCCCGTGTCGGTGTTGTCCACGCGGATCTGCTCGAGGCGGCCGCGCAGCAGGATCTCCTCGAGCTGCGCCTCCTTGTGGATGTAGGTCTCCTGGTTGCCCTGCTTGAGCCGGTACAGCGGCGGCTGGGCGATGTAGACGTAGCCTGCGTCGACGAGCGGCCGCATGTGACGGAAGAGGAAGGTGAGAATGAGCGTGCGGATGTGCGAGCCGTCTACGTCGGCGTCGGTCATGATGATGATCTTGTGGTAGCGCGCCTGCTCGACGTCGAACTCCTCGCCGATGCCGGCGCCGATCGCGCTGATCATCGTCAGGATCTCCTGGTTCTGGAGCATCTTGTCGATGCGCGCCTTCTCGACGTTGATGATCTTGCCGCGCAGCGGCAGGAT
>DASUMX010000139.1:0-5058 GCA_036277455.1 Thermoleophilia bacterium | reverse complement strand
GTTATGTAAAGCTAGGTGTGGAGACGCGACGGGCGGCCTCTGGATCACCCCGTCCTCCCGTCTGGCCGGCTGTGATCGCCTGTGCGGACCGGCGATGGCCCTTCCCGGCTCTCCCCAGGTCTCGATCCTGCGTGGCGCAGCGGCGGTGGCGGTGTCACTCGTTCTACAGGCGATTCGATCGCGCGCCACCGCCGGCCCTCACGGTCGTCTTGCGTCCGCCCGGCGTCTGACCTGGCCGCCAGGGTTCTGCTCCCCGCGTGCGCGGACGCGCCTGGCCGACGCCCTGTGAAGCTCCGAGGTCAGGCTTCGACAGTCGACGGCCAAATGAACGTGAAGCGCATGTGGGCGTGCAAATGCCGGGATGGGCCTGGCGCCCAGACGGTAGCGCGCACGGAGAAGCAAGAACGAGCGCCGACACGAACATATGTTCGTGACGGCGCTCGAATCGCGCTCGCGGATGCGGGACGGCGGGCCGGCGCAAGCGCCGCCCGCCCTCCTCGGGGTCAGTACGTGATCAGGCTGAAGACGTCGTAGCCCTCGAGCTTCTTGCGGCCCTCGAGACCGGAGAGCTCGATGATGAAGGCGATGCCGATGACCTTGCCGCCGAGCTTCTCGACGAGCTCGACCTTCGCCTTGGCCGTGCCGCCCGTGGCGAGCAGGTCGTCGTGCACGAGCACGTTCTGCCCGGGCTGGATGGCGTCGGCGTGCACCTCGAGCTTGTCCGTGCCGTACTCGAGGTCGTACTCGGCGGAGATGGTCGCGTGCGGGAGCTTGCCCGGCTTGCGCGCGCAGACGAACCCGGCGCCGAGGCCGTAGGCCACGGCGGCGCCGAGGATGAACCCCCGGGCCTCCGCCCCCATCACGACGTCGACGTGCTTGCCGGTGCCGTACTCCACGAGGCGGTCCACTGATTCGCGCAGCGCACGCGGGTCCTGCAGGAGCGGCATGATGTCGCGGAACAGGATCCCCTCCTTGGGAAAGTCGGGGATGTCGCGCACGTGGGCGGCGAGGTCGAAGCCGGCGTCTGTCATGGGATCTCCTTGTGGGTGCGACTGCGGCGGCGCTGCCGGCCGGCAGAGGCCTAGCGGCTGTCGCCGCCGGTGAGCCGGCGGACGCCGCGGGCCAGGAGGAGCTGGCGGAGCTGGGTGGAGGCCTGGACGATGTCGTCCAGCTGGTCCAGGCCCTCGCGCCGCCGCTCGGGACGGTTGGAGCGAAGCGCCGGCAGCAGGACCTGCTCGATGAGCCCGATCTCGCGATCGACGGCGCTCTTGATGACGCGGAGGTTCTTGGGGCGCAGGCCCAGCTGCGCCAGTTGCGCCGCCGCCGCCACGATGCCGGCGTCGGTCTCGGAGTAGCGCTTGACGCCGCTGACCTGGCGGCCGTGGATCAGCTCGTAGTCCTCGAGCTCGTCCATCAGGCCGGCGTCCGCGCCGGTGAGCTGCATGACCTCCTCGGCGGTGTACTCGCGCCCCTCCCCCGCGCTCAGGAGGTCGGTCTTGCGCAGGCCCTGGCGGGCCGACGGGAGCGCGGCGGCAGGGCTGCGCTCCAGCTCGCGGCGGATGACCTTGAGCGGGAGGTACTCGTCGCGCTGCATGCTCAGCACGCGCACCAGCCTCGAGAAGTCGTCCTGCGAGTAGAGGCGATAGCCGGACTTGGTGCGCCGCGGCGTCACCAGCCCCTGCTCCTCCAGGTAGCGCAGCTTGCTCACGCTGATGTCGGGGAACTCGCCGCGCAGGCGCTCGACCACCGACCCGATGGTGAGCAGGCGCTCGTCGCCGACGTCGAACAGCAGTTCCGCGGTATCGGACACGTCGCCCCCCGGCCGCTCAGCTCCCCGCCGCAGCGAGGAAGATGAGCTTGTATTTGCCGATCTGGATCTCGTCGCCGTCGCTGAGCACGGTGCGGTCGGCGCGACGGCGGTTCACGAACGTCCCGTTGAGGCTGCCCTCGTCGACGATCACCCAGGCGAGGCCCTCGCGCACGACGACGGCGTGGTTGCGTGAGACGGTGACGTCATCGAGGAAGATCTTGGCGTCCGGGTGGCGGCCGATGGCGACGCGCTCGTCCCTGAGCGGGTAGGTCTCCCCCGCCCTGCCGCCGCCGCTGCGGATGACGAGACAGGCGTCGTCGGCGCAGGCCGCGAACGGCGTGATCTCGCCGTCGTCCTCTCCGGGCATGTAGCTGAGCGTGGTCGCCGACTCGGGCTGATCGGCGATCAGGCTGGCCCCGCAACGGACGCAGAAGCTGGCCCCCTCGGAGTTGCGGCTGCCGCACTCGGGGCAGAACACCCTACTTCTCCGCCTCGCTCGGCGCGTCGGCGTCCGCGGGCTCCCCGGCCACCGGGCCCTGGCCCGCGAGGATCCGCGACAGGCCGGCGACGTCGTCGGCCGAGACGATGGACTCGCCCTGCACGTGCTTGCGCTGCAGGCGCATCACAAGCTCGGCGCGCAGAATGTCGAGCTCGCCGTGCAGGATGCGCCGCCGTCGCGAGATCTCGCGCTCTTCGGCCTCGAGCTGGACGATGAGCGCGCGCAGGTCGTCGTCCGAACGGGTCACCAGATCGACGATGTCATCCATGGCGCGACTCCTCTCCGTGCGTCGAGGGCTGGATTGTCGATGCTACCGGACCGGCCATCAACGTTCAAGCTCAGGTTGAGGTGGCCGGCCGGCCTGCGGATCAGCCTCGCCGGCCTCCCCGGGAAGGTCGACGCGCACCGTCCCGCCGGCCGCGAGGTGGTCCAGCGCGCTCAGCGCGTCGTACTCGTCGGCGTCGCCGCCCACGAGCAGGCCCTCGACCACGTCGCCGACGGTGCGCGCGCCGGGGCCGAGATACCCGAGCACGCGCTTCTCGAGCGCGTCCTCCGTATCCCCGCCGACGTAGCGCACGACGGCCGGCGCCGGGAGGCGCCGGCGCATGCGGTAGGTCTCGTCGAGGCGGCGCATGCCCTCCATCAGCAGCGACTCCGTAGAGAGGTCGACGTCGGCCGCGTCGAGCTCGGCCGCCGGGTCGAAGTCGAAGGAGCCGGTCCTGAGGCCGAGCAGCGCATAGAACGCCCGCTCGGCCGTGAGCTCGCCGCTCTGGGCGGCGATCAGGCGGCCGCCGCGGAACGCGAGCACGCCGGCGACCGCCCCCTCCTCGTCGTACAGGACGAGGCGGCCGGTCTTGCCGCCCACGGACGTCATCTGCACGAGGTCGGGAAGCGGCAGTTCGCCGAGGTCGCCCTTCAGGCCCATCCCGGACCTCGCCTGCTCGGTGTGATCATGCGCGTTTTGTCTCCTTCCATACGCTCAGAAGCTTCGCAGCCGGCGCCCGGCTTCCTGCCCTTCGGGCTCCGGCTGCCACTCATGCTTTTCCCCGATACCGACGATAGAGGGGAAGCGTCCAACGGACGCGGGCCCGCGGCGGCGCTGATATATACTTCGGCAACCGCGGGCGTCTACGGGAGGTGCGTGCGTGGCTCGTCGAAAAGGACTCGTCATCAACGACCGGCAGCTGGACCGCTGCGACGACCTCCTGCAGAAGCTCAAGGAGGTCTCGGGCTCCAGCTTCCTGGCGCTCATCAGCACCTCGGGGCAGCCGATCACCACCGCCTCCGACGAGTACCACCCGGAGACCCTCTCGCTGGCATCGCTCGCCGCCAGCTCCTTCGCCGCCACGCAGCAGCTGGCGAAGATCCTCGACGAGAACGAGTTCACCCTGCTCTTCCACGAGGGCAAGGGGCTCAACCTGCACGTCTCCCAGGTCACCGACCAGGTCCTGCTCATCGTCACGTTCGGCCGTGAGACACAGGTCGGCAAGGTGCGCCTCTACACGCAGCGCGCCATCGAGATCCTGCGGCAGATCTTCGAGAGGCCGGAGGACGAGGAGACGCCGGAGATGGACGCCGGCTTCGAGGCGGCCGCCGGCACCGCCATGGACGACCTCTTCAAGGACATGTGAGACACGCCTATGCCCCTGATCAACTTCGCCGCCCGTGAGATCAACTACAAGATCGTCTACTACGGGTGCGGCCTCTGCGGCAAGACGACCAACCTCCAGTACATCCACCGCAAGATCAACCCCGACGCGCGCGGCAAGCTGGTGAGCATCGCCACCGAGGAGGAGCGCACGCTCTACTTCGACTTCCTCCCGCTCACGCTCGGCACCGTCAAAGGCATGCAGACCCGGTTCCACCTGTACACGGTGCCGGGTCAGAGCTACTACAACGCGAGCCGCAAGCTCGTGCTGCAGGGCGTCGACGGCGTCATCTTCGTCGCCGACTCGCAGATCACGCGCCTGGACGAGAACGTCGAGAGCTACCTCAACCTCTGGGACAACCTGCTCGGCCAGGGCGACGACCTCAGCAAGCTCGGGTTCGTCATCCAGATGAACAAGCGCGACCTCACCGACATCTTCTCGGTGGAGGACCTCAACGAGCTGCTCAACCACACCGACTCGCCGGTCACGGAGAGCAGCGCGGTCACGGGGCAGGGCGTCTTCGAGACGCTCAAGGTCGTCTGCAAGCAGGTCATCGCCAAGACCGGGTGACGGCCGGCGGCGCGGGAGCTCTCCCCCGCCGGCCGGGAGCGCGCCGCCGTCAGGTCCCGACGCGCTTGACCCAGTCCATCGGCTCGTACCGCGAGACGAAGCTGTCGCGGAAGAGCACCTTGCCGGCGGCATCCTTCACCGTGCGGTCGACCTTGACGCTGCGCCCGTCGATGCCCTGCTCCCAGCGGATCACGCCGGGGCCGAGGTCGTCGTCGTAGATCACCCTCGGGTCCGACTTGCCGTGGGCCGGCTTACGAGTATCGTAAAAGGTGCTGGTGTCGTAGGTGACCGTCCGCCCCGTCTTCCCCACCAGCGCCACCGTCAGGGCGCCGCCGTCGATCCAGCTGCGGATCATGACGCTCCTGCCGGTGTCGTTGCGGAACTTGAAGTCCACGGCGCCCCACGCCACGGTGGCGTCGCGGCCGATCGGGTAGTGCGAGATGTAGAGCGAGTGCGCCTCGCGCTCCACCACCGGCAGGCCGGCGAAGAACACGGCGTTGAAGAGCGTGGTGGCGTACTGGCAGATGCCG
>DASUMX010000138.1:0-5045 GCA_036277455.1 Thermoleophilia bacterium | reverse complement strand
CGCCGCCGGCGCTCTGCCAGGCACCGATGCCCCCACCGAGGTGGTAGGCGCCGGTCATCCCGACCGCTGCCATCTCGGCGAGCGCGCTGGCCGAGCGGTTGCCCGAGCGGCAGTACACGGCGTACGGGGCGCCGGGGTCGAGGGTCGAGACCTGGGCGGCGAAGTCGGGAGACGCGATGTCGATGTTGACGGCCCCCGGCAGGTGGCCCTCGGCGAACTCGGCAGGGGTGCGGACGTCAATGATCGTCGTGCCGGGCAGCTTCAGGGCGGCAGCGAAGGAGGCCGCGTCGAGCTCGGCACCGCTGGCCGGGGCGGTGGCGGCCGTCGGGCCGGCGGTGACCGACGCCTCGGAGTCGGAGCCGCTCGAGCAGCCGGCGAGCGCGATGGACGCCACCGCGAGTGCCGACACGAGGACGAGGCGGCCGGTGCGCGAGGTGCGCCTCGGGAGGCTGGCACGCAGCGCGTGGGTGGCGGAGTCTGGCAGGTGGGTCACGAAGGGCTCCAGGGGTCGGTCGAACGGGTGGCTTGCTCCAGCGGCTTGCTCCACGGAAATATACCCCCTAGGGTATCCGTTGAGCACTTCGACAACGATGGACCCATGAGATTTCCCCTGGAGGATTGACGTGATCTTCACCCAGTACTACCTCGACTGCCTGTCCCAGGCCTCGTACCTCATCGCCGACGAGGGCACCGGCCGGGCCGTGGTCGTCGACCCGCGGCGCGACGTCGCGGAGTACATCGACGACGCCCGCGCCAAGGGCCTGACCATCGTCGGTGTCGTCAACACCCACTTCCACGCCGACTTCGTGTCCGGCCACCTCGAGCTCGCCCGCGAGACCGGTGCCTGGATCGGCTACGGCGAGGCGGCCGTCGCCGACTTCCCGGTCCGCCACCTCGCCGACGGCGAGCGCATCTCGCTCGGCGACGTGACGCTCGAGGTCATGGCGACCCCGGGCCACACCCCCGAGTCGATCTCCCTGCTCGTCTTCGAGCACGCCGACGACGAGGTGGCCCACGCCGTGCTCACCGGCGACGCGCTGTTCATCGGCGACGTCGGCCGCCCCGACCTGCTCGCCTCCGTCGGCGTCACCGCCGACGAGCTCGGCCGGATGCTCTACGACTCCATCCAGCACAAGCTCATGGGCCTGCCGGATGCCGTGCGCGTCTTCCCGGCTCACGGCGCCGGGTCCGCGTGCGGCAAGAACCTCTCGACCGAGACCCAGTCGACGATCGGTGAGCAGCGCGCCTTCAACTACGCCTGCCAGCCGATGTCCGAGGACGAGTTCCTCGCCGTCGTCACGGAGGGCCAGCCCAGCGCACCGGCCTACTTCATCTACAACGCGACGCTCAACAAGCAGGAGCGCGACGTGCGTGACCTCGACGCCTCGGTGCCGGCCCTGTCGGCCACCCAGGTGGAGGCGGCCCTGGCGTCCGGCGCGGTCGTCCACGACGCCCGCGAGGTGCAGGAGTTCGCGGCGGCGCACCTGCGCGGGTCGGTCAACGTCCCCGCCGACGGCCGCATGGCCGAGACGGTCGGCATGGTGTTCACCCCCGAGCAGCAGGTCGTCGTCATCGCCCCCGAGGGGGTCGAGCAGGACGTCGCGACCCGGTTCGCCCGGATCGGCTTCGACCACGTCGTCGGGTACGTCGCCGACCCCGAGGCGTTCTTCCTCTCGCACGAGGACGACGTGACGCGAGCCAGCCGGCTGACCGTCGCCGAGGCCGATGCGGCATTCGCTCGCGACGACGTGCAGGTCGTCGACATCCGCAACGCGGGTGAGCTCGAGACGGGTGGTGTGCCTGGCGCGGCGCACATCCCGCTCGCCGAGCTGGCGGCTCGCTCCGCCGAGCTCGACCCGACGCGGCCGGTCGTCACCTACTGCGCGGGCGGGTGGCGCAGCAGTGTCGCCGCCAGCCTCCTGCGGGCCAAGGGCTTCGCCGACGTCTCCGACATCCTCGGCGGCTACGGCGCCTGGGAGCGGGCGCACGCCACGGCATCCTGACCCACCCAGGATTGTTGCCGCGAGTGCGGAAGTGGTCGCCCTGGAGGCTGTCGCATGAATGTGTTTCGGGGAGGGGGCGGGTTCGGCGGCGGCTCAGCGGCGGCGGGGGTGCTGCGCGGGGTCAGCGCCGGCGGTGGAGCTTGAGGAGGTTGTGGGTGGCGCAGATCAGCTTCCACTCGCTGTCCGCTGCGGCCAGTCCTCGGCGCGATAGTGATCGGATGCCGCGGTTGTGCTTGACCTGGGCGAAGACGGGTTCGATGCTGGCGGCTCGTTTGCGGTAGGTGCTGCGTCCTTGGGTGGTGTCGAGCTTGGCGGCCATCGCGGTGCGCGCCGTGTCGGGGTCGCCGGCTCGTCGACGCCTGAGGAGCTGTCTGACATAGGCGGGGGCCAAGCCGAGCTGCTGCGCGGCCTGCGCGATGTCGAGGTCCCCGGCTTGGACGGCGTCGATGACCTCGGCGCGCGTGGTGTCTGTCTCGGCGATGGTGCGCAGCTGGCGACGTTTGCCGGTGGCGATGAAGGACTCCACCGCGGGCAGGGCGGCGTTGTCCTTGCTCCAGTAGCCCGCGTCGGCCAGGACCCTGCGAACCCGTCGTCGTTCCCCGGCGGCCTTGAGGTTGGCCTTGGTCGCGCCCACCATCACCGGGTACGAGGGGGCGTCCACGCCGACGTTGGTGACCTGCGCGGCGAGCACGAACTGGTCGATCGTGGCGACCGCCTGAGCGTTGTATCCCTGCAGGTAGCCCTGTCGGGACTTCATCAGCCGGCTGTCCGGGTCGGTGACGTTGGCCTGCCTTCGCGACTGGTGCCTGCTCGAGGTCGGCGACGGGCGCCGGCCGGGCAACGCCCGACCGGTGGCGGCCTCCCGCTCCTCGCGCCGGGCCAGGTGCGCCTCGTAGGACCGCTGGGCCGCCTCATCCTCCAGCTCGGCCAACATCGCCCGCAGCCGCTCCCGGCGGCCCACGCCCGAGCCCAGGTCCCCCAACGGATCCTGGCCACCGTCCTTGGCGGCGGCGTCCTCGGCATCCTCGGCGGCGTCGGTCGCGGCGGCCTCGGCCAGGATCTGCGTGGCCAGCTGCTCAGCGGTGCGGTTGGCCGCCATGGAGGCGTTGGCGGCCAGCTTGGTCCCGTCGATCGCAACCAGCCCCGGACGAAGAACCCCGGCGCGCGAGCACACCGCCAACACCTGCCCGAACAGCCCAGCGATCGCGTCCTGATGCTCCGCGCGGAACCGCGCGATCGTCGCGTGGTCAGGCTGCTGGTTGGCCGCGACCACCCGGAACGCGACATCCTCGACCAGCCGCTGCTCGATCCGCCGGCTGGATCGCTCCCCCACGCAGTACCCGTACACCAGCACCGCGAGCATCACCTGCGGGTCATAGGCCGCACCGCCGCGACCATCACGCCGATACCGCGCCAAGAACGCCGACAGGTCAAGCTCAGCCACCACATCCAGCACGAACCACGCCAGATGCCCCGCCGGCAACCAGTCCCGCACCGAGGGCGGCATCAACAACAACTGATCACGATCACCGACAACGAAGTTGTAAGCCACACAGCGATCCTCGAGCAACAACACCCAGCCCCGCCGCACCCACGCCGCACGATTCATGCGACAGCCTCCTTGGCGACCGTTTCCGCACTCACGGCCGGTGGGAGGCAGACTGATCCGGTGAGCTCCCCGGCATCCGACCCCACTGCGGTCCCCACGGCTGCCACCAGCGCTGCCCTTCGT
This sequence comes from Thermoleophilia bacterium, assembly GCA_036277455.1. Taxonomy (GTDB): domain Bacteria; phylum Actinomycetota; class Thermoleophilia; order UBA2241; family UBA2241; genus CAIXSE01. The sequence goes on along the minus strand of DASUMX010000138.1, from coordinate 1,310 downwards.
GCGGACCCCACCTCGCCCACGGCGGCGCCCGGCCGGACCGTCGCTCCTCGCAGCGCGGCACCCGGCGCCGTCCCGGCCGTCCCCGCTGCGCGGAACGGATCGCCGCGCCCGCGCTTCGAGACGGTCCTGTTCGACCTCGACGGGACCCTCGCCGACACGATCCCGCTGATCGTCGCGTCGTACCAGCACGCCTTCCGCACCGTGCTCGCCGAGGAGGTCGAGGAGGCCCGGGCGCGGGCGTGGATCGGCCGCCCGCTCCTGCCCGCCCTGCTGGAGGAGGCCCCGGACCACGGCCACGAGCTCGACCGGGTCTACCGCGAGTGGAACCTCGCGAACACCGCCCGGCTCATCCGCCGGTATCCCGGTGTTCCCGAGATGCTCCTCGCGCTCACCCGGGCCGGCGTGCGCACCGCGGTCGCCACCTCCAAGCGGCGCGAGACGGCGCGGCTGGCGCTCGAGGGCGTCGGCATCGACCACCTCGTCGACGTCGTCGCGGGCCTGGAGGACACGACCCGCCACAAGCCCGATCCCGACCCCCTCCTGCACGCCGCGGCGACCCTCGACGTCGACCCGGCAGAGTGCGTCTACGTCGGCGACGCCACCGTCGACGTCCTCGCGGCCCGCGCCGCCGGCATGGCCGCCGTCGCCGTCACCTGGGGTGCGGGGGAGCGGGCGACCCTGTCCGCGACCGGCCCGGATGCCGTCGTCGACACCGTCCCCCACCTCGCGGCGTACCTGCTCGGCCACCGCGAGGGCTAGAGTCGCCGCCGTGCACGGGAAGACCTACCACGAGAACAAGCACACCGAGCTCGCGGCACTCGCGGACGCGGTCATGGCGTACGCCGAGGAGCGGGTGCGCATCGCGCCACCGCTCGACCAGCCGATGAGCCAGGACGAGCTCGACGCCCGCGTCGGGCAGACGATCACCGCCGACGGGTTCGGCGGGATCGCGACGATGCGGTTGTTCGCCGAGGACCTCGCGCCGACCTGCCTGTCGACCGACCACCCGCGGTACCTCTCCTTCATCCCGTGCGCGCCCAGCGACGCGGCGGTGATGTTCGACCTCGTCGTCGGCGCCTCGTCGATCTACGGCGGCAGCTGGCTCGAGGGCGCGGGGGCGGTCTACGCCGAGAACCAGGCGCTGCGCTGGATCGCCGACCTCGTGGGGATGCCGGAGGGCGCCGGCGGCGTCTTCACCCCGGGCGGGACGATCGGGAACCTCTCGGCCCTCGTGGCCGCCCGGCACACCGCGCGCCGCACCGCGGCGGTCGGGGTGCGGCCGAACCGCGTGGCCGCCACCGAGGGCGCGC
>DASUMX010000137.1:0-31529 GCA_036277455.1 Thermoleophilia bacterium | reverse complement strand
CCGGCATCGGCGAGCTCACCGCCGCCGACGTCCACGGCCGTCTGCGCGACCTGCCGGTCGGCGACGTCTGCGGTATCGGGCCGGTGACCCAGGAGCGGCTCTCCGCCCTCGGCCTCACCACGGTCGGCATGCTGCAGGACGTCCCGTTCCCGCTGCTGGCGGCGGCGTTCGGCAGGGGCGCGCACGGGTTGCGCCAGCTCGCCCTGGGGCGCAGCTTCTCCCCGGTGCGCAGCGAGCGGCCGCTGCCCAAGTCGGCCGGCCGCGAGATCACCTTCGACGACGACGTCAACGACGTCGAGCTTCTGCGCGCCACGCTGCTCTCGCTCACCGACAGCGCGGTCGCCGAGCTGCGCCGCAAGGGCCTCGCGGCGCGCACCGTGGCGCTCAAGGTGCGCTTCAACACCTTCCACACCGTGAGCCGGCGCCGCACGCTGCCGCGCCCGGTCAGCGCCGTGCGGCCGCTCTACGAGACGGCCACGGCGCTGCTCGACGAGCTCGACGTCGGCGCCCGCTGGGTGCGTCTGGTCGGGGTGAGCGTCAGCGGCTTCACGCACAACGCCTTCCAGCTCACCCTGGACGACGGCTGGCGCGAGGTGGCGCTCGGTGAGGCGGTCGACAAGGTGCGCGAGAAGTACGGGTTCAGGGCGCTCACCCTGGCGGGCGGCGCGCCGGCCAGGCGCCACCTCGACCAGGCGTCTCCGGCGCAGTCGTTCCACCCCGCCTCGGGGGCGGCCGCCGAGGCTGCGGCGGAGGCGTCGCGCGAGCTCGCCGCCGCGGCCCTGCGCGACGCCTCTTCCGAGCCTGTCTGAGCCGCGTGCCGCAGCCGCCCCTGTGCTAGACTTCATCCTTCCGACAGGAGACGAACGGCCGCCTCGCGCGCCGGCGCGGGAGGCGGCCGTCGAACGACAACGAGGAGACCCCGGATGAACGACCCAGCCAAGATCAGGAACATCGCTCTCGTCGGCCACCGCGGTACCGGCAAGACGTCGTTGTTCGAGGCGCTGATCTTCGACGCCGGCGCGGTCACCCGCCTGGGCTCGGTGGCCGACGGCACCACCATCTCCGACTGGGACGACGACGAGAAGAAGCGCCAGATGAGCCTCTCCGCCGGTCTGGCGCACGTCGACCGCGGCGGCCTCTCGTTCAACCTCATCGACACGCCCGGCGACTCCAGCTTCCTCGCCGACGCCATCGCCAGCCTGCAGGTCGTCGAGACCGCGCTCGTCGTCGTCAACACCGTGCTCGGGGTCGAGGTCCAGCACGAGCGGCTCTGGGACCGCGCCGCCGCCCGGGGCCTCGGTCGCGTCATCGTCTGCAACATGCTCGACCGCGAGCGCGCCGACTTCGACCACGCCCTGTCCCTCCTGCAGGAGTCGTTCGGCGCCCAGGTCGTCGCCGTGCAGCTGCCCATCGGGAAGGAGCACGACTTCAGCGGCGTCGTCGACCTGCTCAGCATGAAGGCGTACACGTACCAGGGCGGCAAGCCCACCGTGAGCGACGTCCCCGCCGACCTCGCCGACGCGGCCGCCGCGGCGCGCGACAAGCTCATCGACGCGGTGGCGAGCACCAACGACGACCTCGCCGAGAAGTACCTCATGGAGGAGGAGATCACGGCGGACGAGCTCAACGCCGCGTTCGCCGCCGCCGTCGCCGCCGGCCAGCTCTACCCGGTCGCCTGCGCCTCCGCGACCGCCAACATCGCCGTGGACCACATCTTCGACGTCCTCGCGCTCACCCCGTCGCCGGCCGACGTCGCCCCGCCGAAGGCCCTCAAGGGCGACGAGGAGGTCGAGCTCGTCTGCGATCCTTCGGAGCCGGCGGTCGCGTTCGTCTTCAAGACGCTCGCCGACCCCTTCAGCGGCCACGTCAACGTGTTCCGCGTGTTCCAGGGCAAGATGGCCAGCGACTCCCAGGTGGTGGTCGCGCGCGACGGCCACAAGGAGCGCATGGGCCAGGTGCTCAAGACGATGGGCAAGGAGAGCAAGGCCGCCCCTGAGGCGCTCGTGGCCGGCGACATCGGCGCCATCGCCAAGCTCAAGGACGTCGTGACCGGCGACACGCTGTGCGCCGACGGCAACGTGGTGAGCTTCCCCGCCATCGACTTCCCGTCACCGCTCATGAGCTTCGCGGTCACGGCCAAGAGCAAGGGCGAGGAGGACAAGGTCATCACCGCCCTTCGCCGTCTCAGCGAAGAGGACCCGATGCTCGAGGTCCACCACGACGACCAGACGGGAGAGATGATCGTCGGCGGCATGAGCCAGGTCCACGTCGAGGTGACGGTGGAGCGGATGAAGCGCCGCTTCGGCGTCGAGGTCGAGCTCAAGCCGCCGCGCGTCCCGTATCGCGAGACCATCAAGGGCACGGCGAAGGCGGAAGGCAAGCACAAGAAGCAGACCGGAGGCCGCGGCCAGTTCGCCGACACGTGGATGGAGGTCCGCCCGCAGCCGCGCGGCGACGGCTTCGAGTTCGAGAACAAGATCGTCGGCGGCGCGATCCCCCGCAACTTCATCCCCGCGGTCGAGAAGGGCGTGCGCGCCGCCATGGACGACGGGTTCCTCGCCGGCTACCCGGTCGTCGACGTCCACGTCAAGCTCTACGACGGCAAGTACCACCCCGTCGACTCGAGCGACATGGCGTTCCAGATCGCCGGCTCGCTCGGCTTCAAGGCCGCCTGCGAGAAGGCCCAGCCCGCCCTGCTCGAGCCCATCATGAACGTCGAGATCACCGTGCCCGAGGAGAACGTGGGCGACATCATCGGCGACCTCAACTCGCGGCGCGGCCGGGTCCTGGGCACCACTCCTCGCGGCCACAACAACGTCGTCGGCGCCGAGGTGCCGCTGGCCGAGATGCTCACCTACGCGCCGGACCTCACCTCCATGACCGGCGGGCGCGGCGACTACCACATGGAGCTCCTGCGCTACGACGAGGTGCCGGCGCACCTCACCGCAAAGATCGTGGAGCAGGCGCAGAAGGACAAGGAAGAAGCGCAGAAGAGCTGAGTCCAATCCGTCCAGTTTTCCCCGCAAATCTGGGCAGTTGGTGGCGTGGCGCCGGTAGGCTGGCGTTGGCGCGCTGAGGTAGGATTTGCGTGCAAAAGCAACCGGAGGTACCCCGTTGACTGACATCGGCACCATGCGAGTGAAGAGCGGACTCGCCGACATGCTCAAGGGCGGCGTCATCATGGACGTCACCAACGCCGACCAGGCGAAGATCGCCGAGGACGCCGGCGCCTGCGCCGTCATGGCGCTCGAGCGGGTGCCGTCAGACATCCGCGCCCAGGGCGGCGTGGCGCGCATGGCCGACCCCACCAAGATCCAGGAGATCCAGGCCTGCGTCTCCATCCCGGTGATGGCCAAGGCGCGCATCGGCCACTTCGTCGAGGCGCAGATCCTGCAGTCCCTCGAGGTCGACTACATCGACGAGAGCGAAGTGCTCACCCCCGCCGACGAGGCCAACCACATCAACACGTGGAAGTTCGACGTGCCGTTCGTCTGCGGCGCCGTCAACCTCGGCGAGGCGCTGCGGCGCGTCAGCGAGGGCGCGGCCATGATCCGCACCAAGGGCGAGGCCGGCACCGGCGACGTCGTCGAGGCCGTGCGCCACATGCGCACGATCATGGGCGAGATCCGCCGCCTGCAGACGCTGGACGAGGACGAGCTGTTCGTCGCCGCCAAGCAGCTGCCGGCGCCGTACGACCTGGTCAAGTGGGTGGCCGAGAACGGCAAGCTGCCGGTCGTGAACTTCTCCGCCGGCGGCATCGCCACGCCGGCCGACGCCGCGCTCATGATGCAGCTCGGCGCCGAGGGCGTCTTCGTCGGCTCGGGCATCTTCAAGAGCGAGGATCCGCAGAGCCGCGCCAACGCCATCGTCAAGGCCGCCACCAACTACCGCGACCCGGCCGTGCTCGCCGAGGTGAGCGTGGGTCTGGGCGACGCGATGCCCGGCATCGACGCGGCGCGCATGCCCGAAGAGGCGAAGATCCAGCACCGCGGCTGGTGAGCGCGGGGGCAGCGTGACACCTGCGAACGGCAAGCGGCGGCTGGACTGGATCCTGTCGCCAGACCCGGCGCTCGACCCGCGCGGTCCGGGCGCCGGACTCGTCGTGGGCGTGCTCGCCCTGCAAGGCGACTTCCGCGAGCACCGGGTGATGCTCGAGCGCCTCGGCGCGCGCACGCTCGAGGTGCGGCGTCCCGAGCATCTCGCCGGGCTGCACGGCCTGGTCGTCCCCGGCGGCGAGAGCACGACCATCCACAAGCTCATGGCCGCCTACGGGCTCGCAGAGCCCATCAAAGCCTTCGCGGCCGCGGGCGGCGTCGTCTACGGCACCTGCGCCGGCCTCATCACGGCGGCGCGCGAGACCGTCGAGGGCACGCCGCCGACGCTCGGCCTCATGGACATCGTCGCACGCCGCAACGCCTTCGGGCGGCAGGTACGCAGCTTCGAGGCCGACCTCGAGGTGCGCGGCCTCGGCCCGGATCCCGTCCACGCGGTGTTCATCCGCGCGCCGTGGATCGAGAGCGCCGGTCCGCGGGTGGACGTCCTCGCCACGTGCCGGGATCGCATCGTCGCCGCCCGCGAGGGCGGCGTCCTCGTCACCGCGTTCCACCCCGAGCTCACCGACGACACCCGTCTGCACGAGCTGTTCCTCACAATGATCCGCCGCCGGCAGGGGGAGGCCGCGCCCGCGGGCGCCACGGCCGACTCCTTCGCCGGCGAGCCCGGCCGGGCCGCCGCCGCGGCCGGCCACCGCTGACAAGGGAGGTGGTGCCACCGTGTCCGGGCACTCCAAGTGGGCGACCATCAAGCACAAGAAGGGCAAGACCGACGCCAGACGGGGCAAGCTGTTCAGCAAACTCTCGCGCGCCATCACCGTCGCCGCCCGGGAGGGGGGCACCGACCCCACCATGAACATGGCCCTGGCCAACGCGATCGAGAAGGCCAAGGCCGAGTCCATGCCCAAGGACAACATCGAGCGCGCCATCCAGCGCGGCGGAGGCGGCGCCGAGGGCGAGCAGTACGAGAGCATCGTCTACGAGGGCTACGGCCCCGCGGGCGTGGCCATGATCGTCGAGGTCCTCACCGACAACAAGAACCGCTCGGCCGCCGAGGTGCGCAACATCTTCAGCAAGCACGGCGGCCAGCTGGCGCAGCCGGGCGCCGTGGCGTGGGGGTTCGAGCGCCGCGGGTCGATCACGATCGACGGCTCGCGCTTCGCGGAGGACGACATCATGACGGCCGCCATCGACGCCGGCGCGGAGGACGTCCTGCAGGACGGCGACGAGTTCCAGGTGCTCACCGAGCCGTCCGACTTCGCCGCCGTGCGCGACGCCATCATCGCGGCCGGCATCGAGATCGAGAACGCGGATCTCACCATGATCCCCAAGAACACGGTCAAGCTCGAGGAGAACGACGCCCGCAAGACCATGAAGATCATGGACGCGCTGGAAGACAGCGACGACGTCCAGGAGGTCTACGCGAACTTCGACATCCCCGAGGACGTCCTCGAAGCCCTGGCGGGCTGACGAGCATGATCGTCCTGGGCTTCGACCCGGGCACCGCGAGCACCGGCTGGGGGGTCATCGAGCAGGACGGCAACCGCCTGCACTCGCTCGGTCACGGCTGCATCGTCACGTCCGCCAAGGACCCGACGCACGTGCGCCTGCGCCAGATCTACGACCAGGCGCGCGGGCTCATCAAGCGGTTCTGCCCCGACATCGTGGTGCTCGAGGAGTTGTTCGTGAACGTCAACGTGAAGACGGCGCTGGCGGTCGGCCAGGCGAAGGGCGTGCTGATCCTGGCGGCGTCCGAAGTCGAAGAGGCGCCCTGCGAGTACTCGCCGCTGCAGATCAAGATGGCGGTGACCGGGTACGGGCGCGCCAGTAAGATCCAGGTGCAGGAGATGACCAAGACCATCCTGTGCCTGCCGCGCATCCCGCAGCCGGACCACGCGGCCGACGCGCTCGCCGTGGCCATCTGCCACACCCACCACAACAGCGACGGCCTGCGCGCCGTGCGCGGCATCGTGGGGGGGAGAGGCACGTGATCGCCTCCGTCCGCGGCCGCCTCGCGCTCGTCGACGGCGAGCGCGCCGTGATCGAGGTCGGCGGTCTGGGCCTCGAGGTCCTCGCCTCGGGTCGCACGCTCGGCAGTCTCGTCCCGCACGTCGGCGACGAGGTCAGCCTGCTGACCTACCTCAACGTGCGCGAGGACGCGCTCCAGCTGTTCGGGTTCCGCGACCGCGGCGAGCGTACGTTCTTCCTCTGGCTCACGGCGGTCAGCGGCGTCGGGCCCAAGGTCGCCCTGGCGGTGCTCTCCGGGTACCCCGTGGCCGAGCTCGAGCTGGCGGTGGCGCGCGACGACGTCAAGAAGTTCGAGAGCATCCCCGGCATCGGCAAGAAGCTCGCGCAGCGTCTCGTGGTCGAGCTCAGGGACAAGGTGGGGGAGCTGCCGCCGGTCGGCGCCGGCGCTGCCGGCGTGACCGGCGCCGGCGTCCAGGCGGACCACTTCATCGAGGCCCGCTCCGCGCTCCAGAACCTCGGCCTCACGCTGCGCGAGGCCGAGGAGGCCCTGCGCGGCGCCCCCGAGGACGCGCCGCTCGAGGAGCTCGTCAAGTTCGCCCTGACGCACCGGGCGGGTGAATGATGCCCAGGAAGCCGCAGGACCGCATCGGCGACCCCAACGAGCGTCCCGACGACCAGGACCTCGAGCTCAGCCTCAGGCCACGCCGGTTCGCCGACTTCGTCGGCCAGCGCGTGGCCAAGGAGCAGCTCGAGATCTTCGTCGAGGCGGCCAAGCAGCGCGGCGACACGCTCGACCACGTGCTCATCGCCGGGCCGCCCGGCCTCGGCAAGACGACGCTGGCCGGGATCATCGCCCAGGAGCTCGGGGTGGGGATGCACACCACCTCCGGGCCGGCGCTCGAGCGCAAGGTCGACGTCGCCGGCCTGCTCACCAACCTCCAGGAGGGCGACGTCCTCTTCGTCGACGAGATCCACCGGCTCAACGCCGCGGTCGAGGAGGTCCTCTATCCGGCCATGGAGGACTACGAGATCGACATCATGATCGGCGAGGGGCCGGCCGCGCGCAGCATCCGCATGCAGGTCCAGCCGTTCACGCTCATCGGCGCGACCACCCGGACGGGCCTGCTGACGACGCCGCTGCGCGACCGCTTCGGCGTCTGGCAGCGGCTCGAGTACTACGAGATCGAGGAGCTGGCGGCGATCGTGCGCCGCTCCGCCGGCATCCTCGGGGTCGAGGTCGACGGGGATTCCGCGCTCGAGATCGCCGGGCGCTCGCGCGGCACGCCGCGCGTGGCCAACCGGCTGCTGAGGCGCGTGCGCGACTTCGCGCAGGTCCGTCACGAGGGCGTCATCGACCACGACATCTGCCTCGCGGCGCTCGAGCTCTTCCAGGTGGACGGCGAGGGCCTCGACAAGCTCGACCGCGACATCCTCAAGATCATCGCCGAGAAGTTCGACGGCGGCCCGGTGGGCCTGGACACGCTCGCCGTCGCGCTCGGCGAGGAGGCCGACACCGTCATGGACGTCTACGAGCCGTACCTGATCATGCAGGGCTTCCTCAAGCGCACGCCGCGCGGCCGCGTGCTCACGCGCAACGGCTTCCTCCACTGCGGGCTCAAGCCGCCCGCCCGCGGCGACACGCTGTTCGAAGACCTGTGATCCTGCGTCGCAGGCTCACCGACTATACTCGCCCGATGACCGATCTGCTCCTGCACACCTGCTGTGGCCCGTGCTCGACCGTCGCCGTCCCCGCGTGGCGGGAGCGCGGGGTCGATCCCGTGGGCTGGTTCGAGAACCCCAACATCCAGCCGGGCGCGGAGCTCGAGCGCCGCCGCGAGAGCATGTGGCGGTACAGCCGGGCGGCCGGCCTCGAGCTGATCGTCCCGGAGGACGGGGAGGAGGCTCCCGGGTGGCGCTCGTGGCGCGACGGGCTCGCGGACGCCGCCCCGGACGAGCGCTGCGCCGCCTGCCTCGGGCTGCGCCTCGGCGCGGCGGGCAAGGCCGCCCGCGACCTCGGCTTCTCGCGCTTCTCGACCACGCTGACGGTCAGTCCGTACCAGCGGCACGACCTCATCATCTCTGCCGGAGAACGGGCTGCCGGCGCGCACGGCGTCGACTTCGTGTATCTGGACGCCCGCGGGCGCTTTCGCGACGGCTACGCCGAGAGCCGGCGGCTCGAGCTGTACCGCCAGCCGTACTGCGGCTGCGCCGCCAGCAAGTGGGAGGCGTGGCACGCGCGCCGGGAGCGCCGCGCGCGGAGGACGGCGTGAGCGGCGCGGGCACGGGCATCACGCTCGGCGACCTCGACTACGTGCTGCCCGAGGAGCTGATCGCGCAGACACCGGCCGAGCCGCGCGACGCCTCGCGACTGCTGGTCGCGCGGCGCGCGGGCGGAGCGCTCGAGGACCGGGTCTTCGACGAGCTGCCGTCGCTGCTCCGCGCCGGCGACGTGCTCGTGCGCAACGACACGCGGGTGTTCCCCGCGCGCAGCTTCTTCCACCGCGCCACCGGGGGGCGTATCGAGGTGCTGTTCCTGTACGCGCTCACGCGCCCGGGGGACGCGAGCGAGCGCTGGGAGGCGCTCCTGCGCGGGCGGCCGCGTCCGGAGGAGGTCTTGGAGAGCGAAGTCCTCGGGCCGGACTGGCCGCTGCGCTGCATCGAGCCCATCGGGGACGGGCGCTGGGTCGTCGAGAACCTCGGCGGGGCGCCGGTGCTCGCGCTGCTCGACGAGGCCGGCGTGACGCCGCTGCCCCCGTACATCACCACGCCGCTCGACGACCCGGAGCGGTACCAGACCACCTACTCCCGCAGCCTTGGCTCGGCGGCGGCGCCGACGGCCGGCCTGCACTTCACCCCGGCGCTGGACGACGCGCTGGCGGCGGCGGACGTCGCCGTCGAGCACGTGACCCTGCACGTCGGCCTCGGGACCTTCAAGCCGCTGCAGTCCGACGCGCTCCACACCACCACCCTGCACTCCGAGTCGTTCGAGGTGGAGGCGGCCGTGTGGGCGCGCCTGCTCGAGGCGCGCCGGGACGGCCGCCGCATCGTCGCCGTCGGCACGACGTCGATGCGGGTCGTCGAGCACCTGGCGCTCGAGGCGCCGGACTCCTCAGGGGGTCCCTTGCGGGGCGCCACCCGCCTCTTCATCCGCCCCGGGTTCGCGTTCCGCATGGCGGACGGGCTGGTGACCAACTTCCACCTGCCGCGCACGAGCCTCCTGGCGCTCGTCATGGCGTTCTGCGGCGTGACGGAGACGCGGGCGATCTACCGCCACGCCGTCGAGCGGCGCTACCGCTTCTACAGCTTCGGCGACGCGATGCTCGCGCTGTGACGATGGAGGCGGAGGGCTTCGCGTTCACCGTCGAGGCTCGCGACGGGGCCGCTCGCGCCGGCCTCCTCACCACACCGCACGGGGTCGTCGAGACGCCGTGCTTCATGCCGGTGGGCACCAAGGCGACGGTCAAGGCCGTGGAGCCCCGCGAGCTGCGCGAGCTCGGCGCGCGGATCGTCCTCGGCAACACCTACCACCTGTACCTGCGTCCCGGCACGGAGATCGTCGCCGCCCACGGCGGCCTGCACGGCTTCATGCAGTGGGACGGACCCATCCTCACGGACTCGGGCGGGTTCCAGGTGTTCAGCCTGGAGGGGACACGCCTCCTTCGCGACGACGGGGTGGAGTTCAGCTCGGTCTACGACGGCTCGCGCCACGTGTTCACGCCCGAGCTGTCGATGCGCGTCCAGGAGGAGCTCGGCGCCGACGTCGTCATGGCGTTCGACCAGTGCGCGCCGGGCACGCTGCCGCGCGTGGAGCTCCAGGCCGCCGTGGAGCGCACCACGCGCTGGGCGGCGGCCTGCAAGGCGGCGAAGCGGCGCCGCGACCAGCTCCTCGTGGGGATCGTGCAGGGGGGGACGGACGAGGACCTGCGGCGGCGGTCGGCCGCCGAGATCATGGGCGTCGGCTTCGACGCCTACGCCGTCGGCGGTCTCAGCGTCGGCGAGCGCGGCGACGAGATGCTCGCCACCGTCGAGCTCATGGACGACCTGCTGCCGGCGGACCGGCTGCGCTACTTCATGGGCATCGGCGACCCCGTGGGCATCCTCGACGTCATCGCCCGCGGCGTCGACGTGTTCGACTGCGTGCTGCCGACGCGCATGGCCCGCACGGGCACGGCGCTCCTGCGCGGCGGCAAGCGGCTGAACCTGCGCAACGCCCGCTTCGCCGCCGACCTGGCGCCGCTGGAGGAGGGCTGTGACTGCTACACCTGCCGCACGTTCTCCCGCGCGTATCTGCGCCATCTGGTCACGCAGAAGGAGATGCTGGGCGCGCAGCTCCTGAGTCTCCACAACCTGCGCGTTCTGCTAAGATTGACCGGCGACGCCCGCCGCGCCATCCGCGCCGGGCGTTTTGCAGAATTCGCCAACGATGTCGCGGGGCGAGACTCCGCAGGAGGTTGAGTCCGTGTCGTTCACGATCATCATCTGGATTGTCGTCTTCTTCGGGATCTTCTACTTCCTCGCGATCCGGCCCCAGCGTCGTCAGAAGCAGCAGCACGTCGAGATGATCAGCATGCTCAAGAAGGGCGACGAAGTCGTCACCATCGGTGGCATGTACGGCACGGTCAGCGCCATCGGCGACGACTGGGTCGAGCTCGAGATCGCCAAGCGCACCAGGGTGCGGTACCTCAAGCGCGCCATCTCCTCCATCACCAGCATCGACGAGTACGACGAGGACGAAGAGGACGAGTACATCGAGGCCGCCGACGACGAGATCATCGAGGAGGCCGACGAGGACGTCGTCTACGAGGAAGAGGTCGTCGAAGAGGCCGAGATCGCCGACGACACCGCGGCTGAAGTCGCCGGCGAGACGCCCGACGCCCCCGACGCCCCGGAGGCTCCCAAGGCGTGACGTCGCCGGCCTCGGCAGCGGTCAAGACGCGGCGTGTGACGACGGGCCCCGCAGACGCTGCGGGGCCCGTCGCATGCAGGGATTCTTGCCTGCGGCCCGAACTGCGTTCTGACGTGGACTCGACACAGGGGTAACGCTCACATGGCGCATGTTCTCGCGTTCGCCAATCAGAAGGGTGGGGTGGCCAAGACCACCTCGACGGTGAACCTCGGCGCGGCCCTCCGCGAGCACGACCTGCGCGTGCTCGCGGTCGACATGGACCCGCAGGGCAACCTGACCATGAGTCAGGGCATCGACACCGAGGGTCTCGACAAGAGCATGTACGACGTCCTCGTGCACCGCACGCCCATCGAGGACGTCATCTACGAGCGTGAGCTGGACGTCGCCGCGTCCACCATCGACCTGGCCGGCGCCGAGATGGCGCTGGCGACGATGATCGGCCGGGAGCGCGCCCTGCAACGGGCGCTCGACGCGGTCCGCGACAAGTACGACTACATCCTCATCGACACGCCGCCCTCGCTCGGGCTGCTCACCATCAACGCGCTGACCGCCTCGGAGGGCGTCATCGTGCCGGTGCAGTGCGAGTACCTCTCGCTGCGCGGCCTGCTGCAGCTCGAGAAGACCCTGGAGATGATCCGCGAGAACCTCAACCCGGACGTGCGCATCAAAGGCATCCTGCCGACGCTGTTCGACGCACGCACGCTGCACGGCAGGGAGTCGATCGAGGTCCTGCGGGAGAACTTCGGCGACCTCGTCTTCGACACCGTCGTGCGCAAGACCATCAAGTTCGCCGAGGCGCCCGTGACCGGGGCCTCGGTGCTGAAGTACGATCCAAGAGGCAGGGGGGCTGAATCGTACCGCGCCCTCGCGCGGGAGGTGCTGAATGGCAGATCGTCCTAGCATGAAGGATGGACTGAGCGAGCTCTTCCGGCGCACCGACAGCGGCGGTGCGGTCCCCGACCCCACGGGCCCGGACGCTCCAGTCAAGGGTCGTCCTTACGTGACCACCATCAAGGTGGTCGGCATCGGCGGGGCCGGCACCAACGCCGTGAACCGCATGGTCGACTCGGGCGTCAAGGGCGTCGAGTTCATCGCCGTCAACACGGACGTCCAGCAGCTCGAGGTGTGCGACGCCGACGTCAAGATCCACATCGGCCAGGAGATCACGCACGGCCTGGGCGGAGGCGCCAACCCCGAGGTCGGCCGCGAGGCCATGGAGGTCAGCCGCGACCAGCTCAAGGCTGCGCTGCGCGGCGCCGACCTCGTGTTCGTCACGGCCGGCGAGGGCGGCGGCACCGGCACCGGCGGCGCTCCCGTCGTCGCGCAGATCGCGCGCGAGCTCGGCGCCGTGACCATCGCCATCGTCACCAGGCCGTTCGGGTTCGAGGGCAACCGCCGCCAGCGCCAGGCGCTGGAAGGCATCGACGCCCTGCGCGAGGTCGCCGACACGGTCATCTCCATCCCCAACGACCGGCTGCTCGACGTCGTGGAGCGCAACGCGAGCGTCGTCGAGGCGTTCCAGCACGCCGACGACATCCTGCGCCAGGGCGTCCAGGGCGTCACCGACCTCATCACGGTCCCCGGGCTCATCAACCTCGACTTCGCCGACGTGCGCACGATCGTCAAGGACGCGGGAACGGCGCTGCTCGGCATCGGCGTGGCCGGCGGCGAGAACAGGGCCCAGGCGGCCGCGGACATGGCCATCCACTCGCCGCTCCTCGAGACCACCATCGAGGGCGCGCGCGGCCTGCTGCTCAACATCACCGGCGGCGAGGACCTCACGCTGTTCGAGGTCAACGAGGCCGCCGGCGTCATCAGCGAGGCCGCCGACGACGACGCCAACATCATCTTCGGGGCGGTCGTCGACGAGAAGCTCAAGGGCAAGATCTCCATCACCGTGGTCGCCACCGGGTTCGGCGACGAGGTGAGGCCGGCGCAGGCGCCGGCCCGCGGGCCGGAGGCCCGCACCCCGGCGCCCAGACCTGAGCCGCGCGAGGACCGTGGCACGCCGTTCGGCCCCGCGCCGCGGTTCGCCGACAAGGACTTCGACATCCCGTCGTTCGTCAATCAGCCCGAGGATCAGTAGTCAATGAGCCGGGGAGCAGCGACGGCGATGCGCGCCGATGCGGGTGCCGTCGCCGCACCTCCCGTCGAGCTCGAGCTCGACCTGGACGTCTTCGACGGGCCGTTCGACCTGCTCGTCACACTCATCCTGCGTGACGAGATCGACATCTGGGAGGTCCGCGTCTCGCGGATCATCGCCGAGTACGTCGTCAAGCTGGCGGACAGTGGCGAGTTCGACCTGGACGCCACCTCGCAGTTCGTGGTGCTGGTGGCAGCGCTGCTCGAGATGAAGTCGCGCCTGCTGCTCGAGGAAGAGGTCGAGGACGAGCTCGAGGACCTCGACCCCGACGAGGCGGCGCGGCAGCTGCTCGAGCGGCTGGTCCGCTACAGCCAGTTCCGCAACGCCGCCGACGCGCTGCGCACCGCCTGGGAGGCGCACAGCGCCCGGCTCTACCGCACCGCGCCGGTCCCGGCGGAGCTGCTCCGCCGGCGCATCCCCGAGGGCGCCTTGCCGGCACGGGCGCTCGCCGAGGCGCTCGGCCCGCTGCTGCGCGAGCCGCCGGTCCCCGACACCAGTCATCTGGCCGACCTCGCCGTGTCGCTGGTCAAGGAACTGCGGCGCCTCCGGGTCATCCTGGGCGACGAGGGTGAGTTCACCTTCGCCGCGGTGGCGCCGCGCGGACGCCTGGAGCGTGCCGTCACCTTCTTCGCCCTGCTCGAGCTGCACTCGAGCGGCGAAGCGAGATTGCGCCAGTCCCGGCACTTCGGGGACATCGTCGTCAGCCGCATCGCCGCGGCGGCGCCGTCCGCAGGGTGACGCCGGCCGCCGCCGTGCGGTAGCATCGACGCGTCCCACCGTCCGACCCGGGCTCAGCATGCTTCCACTCGCACGGCGCCTCGAGGCGCTCCTGTTCATCTCTCCGCGTCCCGTCGCCGCCGAGCGGCTCGCCGACGCCTGCGCCTGCAGCGAGGGTGAAGCCGCTACGGCGCTGGACGCGCTGCGCGCGGACTACGCCGCCGGGGCCCGGGGCATCGAGCTGCGCGAGGTGGCCGGGGGCTTCACCTTCGCCGTCGCCGACGACTGCGCGGAGCTCGTGCGCCGGTTCACCGGCGCGGAGAAGCCCGACGACCTCACGCCCGCCCTTCTCGAGACGCTCGCCGTGGTCGCCTACCTCGAGCCGGTGACGAGGGCGGAGATCGCCGAGGTCCGGGGCGTCTCGTCCGAGTGGGCGCTCAGCGCGCTCGAGGAACGCGGCCTGGTGGAACAGCAGGGCCGCGCCGACACGCCGGGCGCGCCCATCCTGTACGGCACCGGCGAGCGCTTCCTCAAGCTTTTCGGCCTCGGCAGCCGCGCCGATCTGCCGCCGCTGGAGGAGTTCTCCCTGGGCGCCGACGAGGTCGACGCGATCCGCTCGCGGCTGCACGCCAACGCCGAGAGGAGGGCGCAGTGAGTCCCGACCAGCCCATGAACCTGGTGGTGTACCTCGCGCGCGCCGGCGTCGGTTCTCGCCGCTCGTGCGACGAGCTCATCCGCGAGGGCGCGGTCACCGTGAACGACGAGGTCGTGACGTTCCCGCGCCAGAAGGTCGCCGCGGAGGACGTCGTCGCCGTGCGCGGCGAGCCGGTGGCGGCGCGCGAGCTGCGGTACTTGCTCGTCAACAAGCCGCGGGGCGTCGCGAGTACGCGCAGGGACCCCCACGCGGACCGCGTCATCGTGGACCTCGTGCCCGGCGGCCGCGCCCTGTTTCCGGTCGGCCGCCTCGACGTCGACACCACGGGTCTCATCATCCTGACCAACGACGGCGTGCTCGCCAACCGGCTGATGCACCCGAGATACGGCGTGCCCAAGACGTACGTCGCGCGGGTCCGCGGCAAGGTCAGCCGCCGCGCCCTGGGGACGCTCCGCCAGGGGGTCGATCTGGAGGACGGCGTGACCGCGCCCGCGGACGTGCGCCTCCGGAAGCAGAGCGCCAAGACGGCCCTCGTCGAGCTCACCATCCACGAAGGCCGCAAGCGCCAGGTGCGGCGGATGTTCCTCGCCGTCGGGCTGCCCGTGGAGGAGCTCAGCCGCCGCCGCTACGGACCGCTGACCGACAAGAGCCTCGAGCCGGGCGGCTACCGCGAGCTCACCGGTGAGGAGGTCGAGGCGCTGCGCCGGGCCGGGGAAGAGGTGGCCGGCGAGGTAGCCAAGGAAGACGAGGGCTTCCCGCTGATGCTGGCGGCGGAGGAGGTCCCGGCCGTCGCCGACGCGTCGCTCGAGGAGGAAGACGAGGCGACCGAGCCGTCCGGGGAGCCGGACGCGGAGTCCGAGCCGTCCGGGGAGCCGGACGCGCCGCCGCCGGGCGACGAGGCATGATATGTATACTCATGCACTCGCCGTGCATGCGTGCCGAGGAGTGACCTCATGACCGTCCGTTTCATCCCGGAGCTGGCCGGCATCACCCCGTACCAGCCGGGCCTGCCGATCGAGGCCGTCCAACGGCGCTTCGGCCTCGAGCAGGTGGTCAAGCTCGCCTCCAACGAGTTCCCGCTGCCGCCGTTCCCGGAGGTCAAAGCGGCGGTGATGGGAGCCCTCGACCGCCTGCAGCGGTACCCCGACGGATTCTCCACCGACCTGCGCGAGTCGCTGGCCGCCGCCTACGACCGCAGTCCCGAGCAGATCACCATCGGCTGCGGCACCTGCGAACTGCTGTACCTGCTGGCGCACGCCACGCTCGAGCGCGGCGACGAGGTCGTGCTCGCCGCGCCCTCCTTCACCTCGTACCGCGACGTCGTCGCCATCCGCGGCGCGGTCGCAGTGACCGTGCCCCTGGCGGACCACACCCACGATCTGGACGCCATGGCGGCCGCCGTCACGCCGCGCACCAGGATGGTCTTCGTCTGCAACCCGAACAACCCGACCGGGACCTACGTCTCCTCGGCCGAGGTCGCGCGCTTCGTCGAGCGCGTGCCCGACGACGTCGTGGTCGTCCTCGACGAGGCCTACATCGAGTTCGTCACGGCCGAGGACCGCGAGGGGTCGCTGGAGATCCAGGAGGCGCACGACAACGTGGTCGTCCTGCGCACGTTCTCCAAGATCTACGGGCTCTGCGGGCTGCGCACCGGGTACGGCATCTGCGCCCCCGCGGTCAAGCAGGCGCTCGACAAGGTGCGGCAGCCCTTCAACGTGAACCTGCTCGGCCAGCTCGCCGCGACCGAGGCGCTCAAGCACCCGGACCGGGTCGCGGAGCGCCGGGAGACCAACGCGAGGCTCCGCGACCTGCTGGTCGAGCGGCTCGCGGCGCGTGGCCGCGCCACCGTCCCCTCGCAGGCCAACTTCATGCTCGTGGACATCGACGGCCTCGGCGTGCCGCAGGACGAGGTGTGCGGCGCACTGCTCTCCATGGGCGCGATCGTGCGCGACGGCAACGCGCTCGGGTGCCCCGGCTGGGCGCGGGTGACCGTGGGCACGCAGGAGGAGATCGAGTTCCTCCTCGACAAGCTGGCGTGTCTCGAGGCAGACCCCGGGGAGCCCGGCGCAGGGAGCCGGCCGTGAGCATGATGGTGATCATGCACGAGGCGGCCACCGACGAACAGGTGGCGCACGTCTGTGCGCGGGTGGAGCAGATCGGCGCCAGCGCGCACCTCTCGGCCGGTGAGCGCGTCAAGGTCATCGGGGTCATCGGCGACCGTGAAGCCATCACCCAGCTGCCGCTCGAGGCCATGCCCGGCGTGGACAGGGTCGTCGCGATCCTGCGGCCGTACAAGCTCGTCAGCCGTGAGTTCCAGCAGAAGGACACCGTCATCGACGTCAAGGGGGCCAGGATCGGCGGGGGGCACTTCGCGCTCATCGCCGGGCCGTGCTCCATCGAGACGCCGGAGCAGGTGCTCGCGGCGGCGAGGGCGGTCAAGGAAGCGGGCGGCCACATGATGCGCGGCGGCGCGTTCAAGCCGCGTACCTCGCCCTACGCGTTCCAGGGTCTCGGAGAGGACGGCCTGGCGATGATGGCGGCGGCCGGCGCGGAGACCGGGCTGCCGATCGTCACCGAGGTCGTGGACCCCCGCGACCTGGACGTCGTCTGCCGGTACGCCGACGTGCTCCAGGTGGGCGCGCGCAACACCCAGAACTTCCTGCTGCTCGCCGAGCTGGGCAAGGCCGGCAAGCCGGTGCTGCTCAAGCGCGGGCCCGCGACGACGATCGAGGAGCTGCTCATGGCGGCCGAGTACATCGTCAAGGAGGGCAACCGCGACGTCATCCTGTGCGAGCGCGGCATCAGGACCTTCGAGACGGCCACCCGGAACACGCTCGACGTGAGCGCCGTGCCGGTGATCAAGATCGCCAGCCACCTGCCGGTCGTCGTCGACCCGAGCCACTCCGCCGGCCGCCTCGACCTGGTGCTTCCGCTGTCGCTGGCCGGCGTCGCCGCCGGCGCCGACGGCGTGCTCGTCGAGACGCACCCCAACCCCGAGCACGCCCTGTGCGACGGTCCGCAGTCACTGCCGACGGCGGTGTTCGGCGAGTACGCCGGGCGCGTCCTGGACCTCGCGCGCTGGACGGGCAAGTCCGTCTGAGGCCGTGGCCGAGGCAGCCGTGAACACAGTCGCGCTCGTCGGCGTCGGCCTCATGGGCGGGTCGCTGGGGCTCGCCGCCCGCGAACGCGCCGGGGTGGCCCACGTGCGCGGCTTCAGCCAGACGCCGGCCACGCTCGAGCTGGCGCTCGAGCGCGGGGCCGTCACGAAGGCTTGCGCAAGCGTGGAGGAGGCGTGCGCGGGCGCGGAGCTGATCTTCGTCTGCACGCCCGTGCGGCTCGTGGTGAAGCACGTGCGCCGGGCGCTCGCCGCCGCGGGGCCGACGGCCGTGGTGAGCGACGTCGGGAGCACCAAGGGGCCGCTGATGCGCGCGCTCTCTCCGTCCGAGCAGCGGCGCTGCATCGGCGGCCACCCGCTCTGCGGCTCGGAGACCGCCGGCGTCGCCAACGCGCGCGCCTCCCTCTACCACGGCGCCACCTACTTCGTCACGCCCGGCGACCACGTGGACGCCGACGCCTACCAGCGGCTCTACGGGTTCCTCGGCGACATCGGCGCGCGTCCCGTCGCCGTCGACCCCGAGGAGCACGACCGCGTGATGGCGGTGGTCAGCCACCTGCCGCACGTGCTGGCCAACGTGCTCATGAGCCAGGCCGGCCAGCACGCCGGGGCGCGCGACGCCCTGCTCTCGGCCGGCCCCAGCTTCCGCGACCTCACCCGCATCGCCGGGAGCAACCGGCGCGTGTGGACCGACATCTTCATGGACAACCGGGCGGCGCTGCTCGCCTCGCTGGCGCAGTTCCAGGAGGGCCTGCAGGAGGTGCTCGAGGCGCTCGCCGCCGGCGACGACACGCGCCTGAGCGACACCATCGCGCGCGCCAGGGAGCAGCGCGAACGGATGCTCGCCGCCGGCAGCCTCCCCGCCGAGGATCTCTATCGCGTGATGATCCCCGTGCCCGACCGCCCGGGCGTGTTCAGCGAGATCATGGTCGCGCTGGGCGACGCCGGCATCAACGTGGAGGACCTCGCCATGCACCACATGAGCCCGGAGCTCGGCGGCACGCTCACCGTGTACGTGCTCGGGCGCGAGGTCTGCCGGCGGGCCACGCACGTGCTCGGTGTGCTCGGCTACGACGTGAGCACCCGCAGGGAGGTCGACGCCGAGTGACGGTCGTGGCCATCGACGGCCCCGTGGGCTCGGGCAAGAGCACGGTGGCGCGACGCGTCGCCGAGCGCCTCGGGTACCTGTACCTGGACACCGGCGCGATGTACCGCGCCGTGGGCCTGCTGGCGACGGAGGCGGGAGTGGCGCTGGACGACGAGGCGGCGGTGGTGCCGATCGCGGCCGCCGCGGCGCTCCGCTTCGACGGCGACGGACGCCTGTTCGCCTGCGAGCGCGACGTGAGCGGCCTCATCCGCACCCTGGAGATGGGGGCGGCGGCGTCGGTCGTGTCGGTGCTGCCGGGGGTGCGCCGGCTGCTGGTCGAGCGGCAGCGAGAGCTCGCCTCCGGCGCCGCCATCGTCATGGAGGGCCGCGACATCGGCACCAACGTGTTTCCCGGCGCCGAGGTCAAGGTGTTCCTGACGGCGCGCCCGGAGGTGCGGGCGGCGCGCCGTGCGGCGGAACTGCGGGCGAAGGGGGAGGACGTGGACGTCGAGGAGGTGCTCGCTGCGCTCGTCGAGCGGGACCGGCGCGACAGCGAGCGCGAGGTCGCGCCGCTGTGCATGGCCGGCGACGCCGTCGAGGTCGACACGTCGGAGATGACGCTGGACCAGGCGGTCGACGCCGTCGCCGCCGTCGTGCGCGAGAAGGTGGGCACGTGACCGGGCCGTGGGGGTACCCGCTCAGAGGACGCGGAGACACCGGTCTCTACACGTTCCTGCGTTGGTTGGCGATCCCGTTCTTCGGCGGCCTCTACCGCTGCCGGGTTCATGGCGCGGAGCACCTGCCGCGCACGGGACCGGCGATGGTGGTCATGACCCACAAGGCGTTCTGGGACCCCGTGATCGCCGGCATGATCTTCCACCGGCCGCTGCGGTTCATGGCCAAGAAGGAGCTGTTCGCCAATCCGTGGGCCGCGAGGTTCATCGGCAGCCTGGGCGCGTTCCCCCTGGATCGCGGCGCGGGCGACCGCGAGGCGCTGAAGACCGCGCTCACGATCCTCGAGCGCGGTGAGATCCTGCTGATGTTCCCCGAGGGGCACCGGCAGCGCGACGACGCGGTGCACGAGTTCATGCCCGGCGTCGGCATGATCGCCCTGCGCAGCGGCGCCCCTGTGATCCCGCTGGCGATGGACGGCACCCAGTACATGCTCCGCGGCGGCAAGCCCGGCCTGCCGGCGCTGCGCGGGCTCGTCGGGCCGGCGGTCGACCTGGCGGACATCACGACACGGAACAGCAAGGCCTACAGGGAGGCCGCGCAGCGCATGCACGAGGCCGTCACGGGACTGTATGCGCGACTCTGACGACGCCACCGTCGCGGGGCACGGCTCGGCGTCCTACGATGAGGAGCCGGAACGCAGCGCAGAGCTGCGGCACGTGCGCGCCGGGGCGGTCGAGATCGTCGTCGCCCGCTACGCCGGCTACTGCTACGGGGTGGAGCGCGCCCTTCGCCTCACAGGCGAGGCGCTCGAGGGCGCGCCGGCTCCCGTGGCCACGCTCGGTCCCATCATCCACAACCCGAGCGTGGTCGGCAGCCTCAAGGACCGCGGCGTCGACGTCGTGGACGAGGTCGACGACGCCGCGGTCGGCACGCTGATCGTCCGCACCCACGGCGTCCCCCCGGACGTGATCGAGCGGGCGCGCGCGCGGCGCCTCAACGTGGTCGACGCGACGTGCCCGTTCGTCTCGGTCGCGCAGCGCAAGGCGGCGGCGCTGCGCGAGGCGGGCTACGCGGTGGTGATCCTGGGCGAGCGCGACCACCCGGAGGTGGTCGGGCTGCAAGGCTTCGCGGGAGCCGACGCCGTGGTCGTGGAGGACGCCTCCGGGCTGCCGCTCGAGCGCTTGCGCGGCAAGCGCGTGGGCGTGGTCGTGCAGACCACACAGACCCGCGCCAACCTCTCGGCGCTCGCCGCCGAGCTGGCGCCGGTGGCTCGCGAACTGCTCGTGTTCAACACCGTCTGCGACGCCACCGAGAAACGCCAGAGCGCCGCCTGCGAGCTCGCCGATGAGGTGGACGTCGTCGTCGTGGTCGGCGGCCGCAACAGCGCCAACACGGCCCGGCTCGCGCAGCTCTGCCAGGCGATCGAGCCGCGGACCCACCACATCGAGTCCGCGGCGGAGCTGCGGCCCGAGTGGCTCGAGGGCGCCGGCCGCATCGGGGTCGCCGCGGGGGCCTCGACCCCGGACGAGGAGATCGAAGCCACCGTGCGCGCGCTGCTGGACCTCTGCGGTGCCTGAGGCGGCCGGGGAGGCCTGCGGCGGCGTCGTGGTCGCCGACGCGAGGGACGCCGCCTCCCGCGGCGGGCTGCGCGCCGGCGACCGCATCGACACCCTGAACGGCCGCGTCCCGCTCGACGTCCTCGACGTGGAGGACGCGGCCGCCGACGGCACGCTGTGGCTCACGGTCCTGCGCGCCGGCCACCCGCTGGACCTCGTGGTCGCGCCGCAGCGTGGCGAGTGGCACGGCATCTCGCTCGACCGGGGCGGGCTGGGCGACGACCCGCGGACCTGCCGCAACCGCTGCCGCTTCTGCTTCGTCGACCAGGTGCCGCCCGGCCTCCGGCCGGCGCTGTCCGTCAAGGACGACGACTACCGCCTGTCGTTCCTGCACGGCAACTTCATGACGCTCACCAACCTGACCGAGGCCGACCTCGAGCGGATCGAGGAGCTGCGGCTGGCGCCGCTCTACGTGTCGCTCCACGCCTGGGACGACGCCGCCCGCGTGCGTCTCATGGGGCGGGCGGCCGCGAGCTCCCGGGCCGTGCTCGAGCGGCTCGCCGCGGCCGGACTCGAGCTGCACCTGCAGGTCGTGCTCTGCCCCGGCTGGAACGACGGCGACGTGCTCGCCGAGACCGTGCGGCGCGCCGGCGCCCTGGACGCCGCGGCCGACCTCGGCGTGGTGCCGGTCTCGCTCGCCGCGGAGGGCGACCTGCGCCGCGTCACGGCCGGCGAAGCGCGCGCGCTGGTCGCCGCCGTCCGCGGCTGGCAGCGCGACTTTCTCGAGCGGCGGGGTGACGCGTTCGTGCACGCCGCCGACGAGTTCTACCTGCTCGCCGGCGAGGAGCCGCCGGCCGGCGGCGCGCCCGACCAGTACGAGAACGGCGTCGGCATCGCGGCGGCCCTGCGCGTCGAGGCGGAGGCGCTCGCGGCAGCGTGGACGGGAGGGGGCGACGGCGGCGACGGCGAGGGACCTCGCCGACGCCCGCGCCGCGATGTGAGCGGCGTGCGCCTGCTCACGGGGACGCTCGCGGCTCCCGTGGTCGCGCGAGCCGCCGCCGCCCTCACGCCCGCCGCCCGCGTGCCGGTGCGCGCCTTCGTGGTCGAGAACCACCTCTTCGGCGCGCACGTCACCGTCACCGGGCTGCTCGGCGGCGCGGAGGTGCTGGAGGCGCTGCGGCGCGACCCGCTCGCCGGAGGTGAGTGGCTCCTCGCGCCGCGCTCCTGGCTGCCCGAGGATCTGGGGCGCACCCTCGACGACCTCGGGGAGGACGACCTGTCCGCTGCGTGCGGCGGCCGCCTCAGCGTCGGCGATTCTCTGGGCGGCGCGTTTGCTAGACTGTCCTGATGAAACCACTCCCCATAGTCGCCGTCGTCGGCTCACCCAACGCCGGCAAGTCAACGCTCGTCAACCGCCTCACCGGCACTCGCGCCACCGTCGTCCACGAGACCCCGGGCGTCACGCGTGACCGCAAGGAGATCGAAGTGGAGTGGACCGGTCATCGTCTGCTGCTCGTCGACACCGGTGGCTACGACACCACCGAGGACGCTCCGTTCGCAGGGCACATCCGCGGGCAGGTCGAGCACGCGATCGCGGCCGCCGACGTCGTCCTCTTCGTCCTCGACGGTCGCTACGGCCCGCTGACCGACGACTACGCCATCGCCGACGTGCTGCGTCGCGCCAAGGCGCCGGTCATCGTGGTCGCCAACAAGATGGACGATCCGGCCAGCACCGCGACCGCGCCCGAGATCTACGCGCTCGGCCTCGGCGAGCCCTTGCTCTTCTCCGCGGTGCACGGCACCGGCAGCGGCGAGTTGCTCGACCGTCTCGTCGAGGTGACCGGAGCCGAGCGCGGAGACGGTGAGGAGGAGGCCGAGCCGGCCGAGACGCCGGTGGCCATCGTCGGCCGGCCCAACGCCGGCAAGTCGTCGCTGTTCAACGCCATCGCGCGCGAGAAGCGCACCATCGTCAGCGAGATCGCCGGCACCACGCGCGACGCCATCGACAGCGTCGTCGAGACCGACGCCGGCCGCTTCCGCTTCATCGACACGGCCGGCATGCGCAAGGCCGCCAAGGTGAGCGGCGTGGAGTACTACGCGTACCTGCGCAGCGTCCAGAGCCTGGACCGCGCGCACGTCGCCATCATCGTCGCCGACGCCACCATGCGCTTCGGCGAGCTCGACCTCTCGATCTGCACCGAGGCCACGCACCGCAACTGCGCCACGGTGATCGCCGTGAACAAGTGCGACATCGCCGAGCCGGACCTGGAGGAGATCGCCGGCATCGCCAAGCGCAAGCTCCGTCAGCGGCCACCGGTGATCGCCGTCTCCGCCGAGACGCGGCGCGGGGTCAGGGAGCTGCTCGCCAAGGTCGCCGAGCTCGGCGCGCTCTACACGGCGCACATCTCCACGCGCGCGCTCAACCGCGCGCTCGCCGAGCTCGCCGCCGACCGGGCGATGCCGCAGAAGCACGGCAAGCGCCTCAAGATGTACTACATCGCCCAGTTCGGCACGTCGCCGCCGCGCATCGCCATCGAGATCAACGACCGCACGCTGGTGACGCGTGACTTCGGCTTCTACGTCGAGAACCGCCTGCGGGCGCAGTTCGGTCTCGAGGGCGTTCCGCTCGTGATCGACTTCAAGGGCAAGCGATGATCGTCGTCCAGGTCCTGGGCTTCGTGATCCTGTTCGTGCTCGCCTACCTGGCAGGGTCCATCCCGTTCGGCCTGGTCGTGGGCAAGCTCTTCTACGGCGTGGACGTGCGCCGGCACGGCTCGGGCAACGTGGGCACGACCAACGTCTTCCGCGTGCTCGGCAAGAAGGCCGGCGTGGCGGTGCTCGTCTGTGACATGCTCAAGGGGTACATCCCGGCGGCGCTCGCGGCGGCGCTCTTCGACCCGTGGTTCGCGATCTTCATCGCCGCCGCTCCGGTGGTCGGCCACATGTACTCGATCTTCCTCAAGGGCCGGGGCGGCAAGGGCATCGCCACCGGGGCCGCCGTCGTGCTCGCGCTCGTGCCGCTGGTGTTCGCCATCGTCCTGGTCGCGTGGATCGTCCTGCTCCTCACGACGCGGTACGTCAGCGTGGCGTCGCTGGCGGCGGCGTTCCTGGTGCCCGTGCTGACCATCTCCCTGGACGAGCCGGTGCCGTACAAGATCGCCGGCGTGCTGGTCGCCGTGATCGTGTGGTGGGCGCACCGCGGCAACATCCAGCGGCTGCTGGCCGGCGAGGAGCACCGCGTGCGGCTGCCGTGGACGAGCGGCGGGCACGCGACGCCGGACGGGCAGGGAGGAGCCTGACGTGAGGGCGACGGTCATCGGTTCCGGCAGCTGGGGCAGTGCCTTCGCGCGCCTGCTCGTCCGCCGGGGGCACGACGTCGAGGTCCTCGCGCTGACGCGCGAGGAGGCGGCGCGGCTGCAGGCCACGCACGAGAACCCGCACTTCCTGCCGGGCGTGCGCTTGCCTGCGGAGATCGACTTCTCGGGGATGGAGGACGCGGACCTGAGCGGCGCCGGATTGCTCGTCTACGCGGTGCCAACCCAGGCCGTGCGCGAGGTGGCGAGGTGGGTGGCGCCCCGGCGCGCGGCAGGCGCGCTCCAGCTCTCCCTCGCCAAGGGCTACGAGATCGGCTCGCTGAAGCGCCCGACGCAGGTGATCGAGGAGGAGACCGGGGCCGGCGCCGCCGCGCTCTCCGGCCCCAACCACGCCGAGGAGGTCAGCAAGGACATGCCCTCGGCGACGGTGATCGCGGCCGCCGACGAGGCGCAGACGCTCGCGCTCCAGGCGGCGATCACCAGCGACACCTTCCGCGTGTACACCAACGACGACGTCGTCGGCGTGGAGTTCTGCGGCGCGGTCAAGAACCCCATCGCCGTGGCCGTCGGCATGTCCGACGGCCTCGGGTTCGGGGACAACTCCCGCGCCAGCCTCATCACGCGCAGCATCGCGGAGATGACCCGGCTGGGCATGATCCAGGGGGCGCACATCGCCACCTTCACCGGCCTCGCCGGCATCGGCGACCTCATCGCCACCTGTACGTCGCGGCACAGCCGCAACCGGCTGGCCGGCGAGCTGCTGGCCAAGGGAGCCTCGCCGGCCGCGGTGGAGGCCGAGGTGGGCCAGGTCGTGGAGGGCCTGCACACCGCCTACGCCCTCCACGACCTGGCCTCCCGCCTCGGCATCGACATGCCCGTCACGGAGAACGTGTACCAGGTGCTCGAGGGCAACCGCACGCCGCAGGAGTGTGTCGCCGACCTCATGGGGCGCACGCCCAAGAGGGAACGCCACGGGAGTTAGGCGGGGCGCGTTGCTGGCCGTCACGGCCGTCTGGTAGACTCCCCCGGGCCCGCGGGCTGCCCAGCACCCGCCCGCATCACCACATCCAACCGCGCCGGCTCTGCCCGTGCCGCGTGTCCCCGGAGGACTCAATTGGACAAGCGGAACTACCTCTTCACGTCGGAGTCGGTCACCGAGGGCCACCCCGACAAGCTCGCCGACCAGATCTCGGACTCCATCCTCGACGCCATCCTCAAGGACGACCCCTACGGGCGCGTCGCCTGCGAGACGCTGGTCACCACCGGCCTCGCCTTCGTCGCCGGCGAGATCACCACCGAGACCTACGTCGACATCCCCAAGATCGTGCGCCAGACGGTCAAGGAGGTCGGCTACACCAGCGCGCATTACGGCTACGACTACGAGACCTGCGGCGTCATGGTGGCCATCGACGAGCAGTCCCCGGACATCAGCCAGGGTGTCACCACCGCCCTCGAGGTGCGCACCGACGTCAACGACGACGACGCGCTGGACACGCAGGGCGCCGGCGACCAGGGCATGATGTTCGGGTACGCGTGCACCGAGACCGCCGAGCTCATGCCCATGCCGATCCTGCTGGCGCACAAGCTCGCCAAGCGCCTCGCCGACGTGCGCAAGGCCGAGATCCTGCCGTACCTGCGGCCGGACGGCAAGTCCCAGGTCACGGTCCGCTACGAGGACGGCAAGCCGGTCGAGATCGTCAAGATCGTGCTCGCCACGCAGCACGCCGAGAGCGCCGACCTCCAGAGCATCATCTACCCCGACCTCCTCGAGCACGTCGTCGAGCCGATCATGCCCAAGCACATGTACGACGTCGGCAAGCTCGAGGACATCACCGTCATCAACGCGACCGGCAAGTTCGTCATCGGCGGCCCCATGGGCGACTGCGGCCTCACCGGCCGCAAGATCGTCGTCGACACCTACGGCGGCGCCGCTCCGCACGGCGGCGGCGCCTTCTCGGGCAAGGATCCGAGCAAGGTCGACCGCTCGGGCGCCTACGCCGCCCGCTACGTGGCCAAGAACGTCGTCGCCGCCGGGATGGCCGAGAAGTGCCAGGTCCAGGTGGCCTACGCCATCGGCGTCGCCCACCCCGTCTCGGTGATGGTCGACTGCGGCGGCACGGAGAAGGTCGAGCTCGTCACCATCGAGCGTCTCATCGGCGAGCACTTCGACCTGCGCCCGGCCGCCATCCTGCGCGACCTCGACCTGCGCCGTCCCATCTACCGCAAGACGGCCGCCTACGGGCACTTCGGCCGCAACGACCACGACTTCACGTGGGAGCGCACGGACAAGGCAGAGGCGCTCCGCGCCGCCGCGGGCCTCACGGCCTGAGGCGGCGCCGGGGAGACGGCGGCGCGGCGTGAGTCCCTACGCCGCCGTCTTCCCGCTCGTCCGCACCCGCGCGTTCTCGGAGCCGTTCGACTACGAGATCCCGCCCGAGCTCGCCGGCGGCGCGCTGCCCGGCGCGCTCGTCGCCGCGCCGCTGGGCGCGCAGACCGTCATCGGGGTGATCCTCGGGGTCGGCGACCACACCGCGCACGAGGGACGCGTGCTGCCGCTGCGCGACGTCCTGCGCGTCCCGCCCATCCCCGAGGAACTGCTCGTGGTGGCCCGCCGCATCGAGCGGCACTATCTCTGCTCCTTCGCGGCCGCGCTCGCCCTCGTCTGCCCGCCCACCGGCGCGCTCAAGATCGAGCGGCGGTACGAGCTCACGGACGGCGGCCACGCGGCCGCGGAGGCCGGCGAGGCAAAGCTCCTGGAGCTCGCCGGCCTGCACCTGCGCAGCGGACCACTGGCCGCCGATGCGGAGCGGTACCGGCGCAAGGGCTGGCTGCGCGTCGCCTACCGCGTCCGCGTCGTCGGCGTCACGCCGCCGGGCCGCATGCTGCGCCGGGGTACGGAGACCCCGTCCCGGCTCGGCGCGCGGCAGCGCGCCGCGCTCGAGATCGTGGAGGAGGCCGGCAGCCTCGACGAGCGCGAGCTCCGGGCCGCCAGCGACCTCTCGGCGGCAGGACTGCGACGCCTGCTCGCCGCCGGGGCGCTCCTCGCGGAGGACCCGCCGGCGAGCTTCGCCGCGGTCGCCGGCGACGAGACGGGCGGCGGCCGGCCCGGCTCGCCCGCCGAGGCGGATGCGGGCGTCTCCGTGCGCGCCGCCGCGCAGGCCGCCCGCCTGCGCGCCTGCGTCACCCTCTCCGACGTCCCGGACCTGCTCGACGAGCAGCGCCGCGCGCTGCACAGCCTCCTGTGTGAGACGCGCCCCGGCGACGAGGTCCTGCTGCACGGCGTCACCGGCAGCGGCAAGACCGAGGTCTACCTCCAGGCGGCGCAGGCCACGCTGGAGACCGGGCGGTCGGTACTGCTCCTGGTGCCGGAGATCGGCCTCACCGGGCAGACGGTCGCGCGCGTCAGGCGCCGGTTCGCCGGGGCGCAGGTCGCGGTCCTGCACTCCGGTCTCTCGGCCGGCGAGCGTCTCCTCGCCTACAGCGCGGTCGCGCGCGGCGAGGTGCGCATCGTCGTCGGCGCCCGCTCGGCGGTGTTCGCGCCGCTCGTGGACCTCGGGCTGATCGTCGTGGACGAGGAGCACGACACCTCGTACAAGCAGGAGAGCGAACCGGCCTACGACGCGCGCACGATCGCGCGCTGGCGGGCGGAGGGCACCGGCGCCGTGGTCGTGCTGGGTTCGGCGACGCCGAGCGTGGAGAGCTTCGCCCGCGTGGCGCAGCACGCCGACCTGCACCGGCGCGTGGACGGCTCGCGGCCGCCCGAGCTGGAGGTCGTCGACATGCGCGAGCACCACGGCGTGTTCTCTGCGCCGCTCGCCGAGGCGCTCAGCGGCGTCGTCGACGCGGGGGAGAAGGCCATCCTCTTCCTCAACCGCCGCGGCTTTGCGTCGTACCTGGTCTGCGACCACTGCGGCCACGCCTGGGAGTGCCCGCGCTGCGACGTCACGCTCACGCTCTTCGGCAGCCACACGCTGCGCTGCCGCACGTGCGGCCACTCCGAACCGGCGCCGTCCGCCTGCCCCGAGTGCGGGCGCTCCGACCTCGTCCGTCACGGGTTCGGGACCGAACGCCTGGAGCGCGAGGTCCGCCTCCTGCTGCCCGGGGTGGACCTGCTGCGCCTGGACTCGGACGTGGCCGGGTCCTACGCCCGCCTGCAGGGTGTCCTGAGCCGCTTCGCGGAGCCGGGGCCCAAGGTGCTGGTGGGCACCCAGATGATCGCCAAGGGGCACCACTTCCCCGACGTCACCCTGGTCGGCGTGGTCAACGCCGACCTCACCCTGCACTTCCCGGACTTCCGCGCCGAGGAGCGGACCTTCGCCTTGCTCGTCCAGGTGGGCGGCCGCAGCGGCCGCGGCGACCGGCCGGGGCGGGTCATCGTGCAGACGCTCGACCCGCAGGCGCGGCCGATCGCGCTCGCGGCGGCCGGCAAGGAGGAGGAGTTCTACGCGGAGGAGCTGGAGCGGCGGCGGGAGCTTGGGTACCCGCCGGCGGGCTTCCTCGTCGGCCTCGACATCTCCGGTACCTCGCGGGACAAGGTGGAGGTGGCCGGCCGGTTCACCGCGGAGCGGCTGGGCGCGAGGCTCGCGGGGACGGCCCAGGTGCTGGGGCCCGGCCCGCTCTGGCGCGAGCGCGGTCGCCACGCCTGCCGCGTGGTGATAAAGACTACGGAAACAGGGAAAACCCTCGATGCGCTGCGCGCCTGGCTGGCGACCAACCGCGACCGCTACGCCGCCCGCGGCGTCCGGGTCGTGCCGGACGTCGAGCCGCAGTGGCTGTGACCCCGGTGTGAGGTACCATTGAGACCATGAGCGAGACGACACAGATCAGAGAGACCGCGGACGCGCAGGACCTCTCGCGCCGGCAGCGGGAGGCCCGCAGGGACATCCGCGTGATCGGCGACCCCGTGCTGCGCGAGCACGCGCGCGAGGTCACCGAGTTCGACCGCGGGCTGCGCAAGCTGGCCAAGCGGATGATCCGCACCATGAAGGACGCCCCGGGCGTGGGCCTCGCGGCGCCGCAGGTCGGGGTGCTCCAGCGCCTCCTGGTCTACGACGTCGACGACGACCCCCGGGTGCTCGCGAACCCCGTGCTCGACGAGTTCTCCGAAGAGACCGAGGAGGCCGACGAGGGCTGCCTCAGCGTCCCCGGCGTGACCATGCCCGTCACGCGCCCCGTGAGCCTACGTGTGCGCGGTCTGGACGAGTACGGCGAGCCGGTGGACTTCCGCGCGGAGGGGTTCGAGGCGCGCGTGATCCAGCACGAGAACGACCACCTCGACGGCGTGCTCATCGTCGACCGCACCAGCAGGAGCGCGCGCGCCGCCGCGCTGCGGGCCATGCGCGCGAACGAGGCCGGCGGCATCGAGCCGGCCGGCGGCGGCCTCTGAGCCGCATGCGGCTCGCCTTCGCCGGCACGGCGCCGTTCGCGGAGCTTGTGCTCCACGGCCTCGCCGGAGCGGAGCGCACGCCCGTCGTGCTCGTCACCAATCCCGACCGCCCGCGCGGCCGTCACGGCACGCCGCAGGCGCCGCCCATCAAGCTGACGGCCGAGGCGCTCCACATCCCCGTGTTCCAGCCCGAGCGGCTGTCCGATCCCGAGGCGCTGGAGCGGCTGCTGGAAACGAAGCCCGACGTCCTGGTCGCCTGCGCCTACGGCCAGATCGTCGCCCAGCGCGTGCTGGACGCCGTGGAGACGATCGTCGTCCACCCGTCTCTGGTGCCGCGCTGGCGCGGCGCCGCCCCCGTGGAGCGGGCGCTGATGGCGGGGGAGACCGAGCTGGGCGTCTGCACGCTGCGGATGACGGCCGGCGTGGACGAGGGGCCCATCGGCGACGCGCGTCGCGTCCACGTACCCCGCGACGCCGACGCCGGCCGCGCCTACGAACTGCTGGCGCCCGCGGCCGTGGAGGGCGTCGCGGCGACGCTCGACGGCATCGCCGCCGGCACCGTGGAGTGGCGCGCCCAGGAGGGCCCGGTAACGTACGCCGCCAAGATCGGGCCGCGCGACAAGGAGATCGACTGGAGCCGGCCGGCCACCGCGATCGCCGACCAGGTGCGCGCCCTCTCGCCGCACATCGGCGCGGTCACCGAGCTCGCCGGCAGGCGGACGCGCATCTGGCGCGCAGCACCCGGCCACGGCCCGGTGCCGGAGACCGGCCCCGACCGGCTGGTGGTCGCCGCCGGCGAGGGCTGGCTGGACGTCCACGAGCTGCAGCAGGAGGGACGCGGCCGCGTGACCGCGGCCGAGTTCCTGCGCGGCGCCGGACGCGGTCTGCTGGCGCCGTGAGCGGCTCCGGCCCGGGGGAGACGACCGGACGCTCCGGGGTGAGCCCTGCCCGGGCCGCGGCGTTCGCGGCGCTGCGCCGTCTGCGCGCCGGGGCGCGGCTCGACGAGTCCGCGGCGGCGCTGCCCGAGCTCTCTTCACTCGGCCCCGCCGACCGCGGGCTCGCCAACGAACTGGTCAACGGGACCGTCAAGCGGCGCGGCTCGATCGACGCGGTGCTCGGCGCCTACACCAAGGCGCCGCTCAAGACCGCGGATCCGGACGTGCGCGACGCGCTCAGGCTGGCCGCGTTCCAGCTCCTGTTCCTGGACCGGGTGCCCGCCTACGCGGCGGTCGACGACGCCGTCACCCTGGCCACGCGCAAGAGCCGTCGCGCCGGGGGGTTCGTCAACGCCGTGCTCCGGCGGGTGGCGACGGACGGCCGGGCCAAGCTGGAGGAGCTCGGGGAGGGAGACGCCGTGCGTGCGTGGTCGGTCGGTCTCTCGTACCCGGCGTGGCTCGTGAAGCTGCTGCGCGAGGATCTTGGTGACGCCGCCGCACGCCGGCTGCTCGAGTCCGCCAACGCCGCCCCCGAACGCTGCCTGCGCGCCAACAGGCTGCGGGGAGGCGTGCCGGCGGCGGCCGAGGCGCTCGCCGCCGAGGGGTTCGCGACGCGCGGGATCGACGGGCTGCCCGACGGGCTGCTGTACGAGGGCCCGCCGCTCGAAAGGTCGCGGGCCTTTCGGGAGGGGCTCGTGACGCCGCAGTCGCGGGGCTCCCAGATCGCCGGGATGGTCGCCGCGGGCGCCGTGACCGGGCCGGCCGCGGCCGTGCTCGACCTCTGCGCGGCGCCCGGCGCCAAGACCAGCCAGCTCGCGGCGCTGCAGGCGGGCGCCGCGATCACGGCGGTCGAGGTGGACGAGGATCGCGCGGGCGAGCTGCGCGAGAACCTCGCGCGCCTCGGCGCGGACCACATCGCCGTGGTGCAGGCCGACGCCCTGGAGGCGCGGCCTGAGTGGGACGAGGCGTTCGACGCCGTGCTGCTGGACGCGCCCTGCAGCGGCTTCGGCACGCTGGCGT
>DASUMX010000136.1:0-5354 GCA_036277455.1 Thermoleophilia bacterium | reverse complement strand
CAGCGGTTCCCGTCCATGGCTCGCCGGGTGCAGAACACTTGGCGTGAGGTGACGCCGCTTTAGGCGAGCGGACATCGTAGTGAAGGCGGGGCGGGAGGCCGGAAGGGCCTCCCGCCCCTTCTTCTTGCGGCAGCGGCTCGTGGAGCGTGAGTGGTCGCCACAAGGCGAGCCGTGGCGGTCGTCGTATACTTAGCCGCGCGCGGGCGATTAGCTCAGGGGTAGAGCACCTGCCTTACAAGCAGGGAGTCGCTGGTTCAAATCCAGCATCGCCCACCACTCGCAGTACGCCCTGCAGTTCGCGAACCTCGGCCGCCGCCGCGTCGTCATTCTGGGGACAGCGGCGACGAGAGGAGTCAGGTGATGAGAGAGATCCGTGACACGCAGGCTATGGCGGCCAGTTCGCCCCTTCACGACGTCCGCCTGCGTGCAGCGATCCTGACGGCTGCGGCGCTGCTCGCGATCGCGCTGATCGCCGCGGTCGTCGCCGGTTGCGGTGGCGAGTCGAGCCCGTCGCTGGAGGGCACTTCCTGGAAGCTCACGGGCTGGTCGGCCGGCAGTCAGGATCCCAACGACTTCACCATCACCGCCGAGTTCAAGGACGGCCGCATCGGCGGCACGTCGGCGGTCAACAGCTACGGCGGCCCGTACACAACGGGTGACGACGGGTCGTTCTCCGTCGGCGAGCTTGCCAGCACGATGATGGCCGGCCCGGAGGCGGACATGCAGGCGGAGACGGACTACATGACTCTGCTGGCAGCGGCGAAGGAGTTCCGGGTCGACGGAGAGACCCTCACGCTCCTCGACGGTGACGGCGGCGAATCGCTGATCTTCACGGCGACGAGCGGCGCCTCGCCGGAGGAATAGGCGGCATGGGCGTACCCTCGGAGCGGGAGCTCGCGCGCGAACGGCAGTCGCACGTGCGACACGAGCTGCGCGCCCCCATCGCGGTGATCTACCCGTTGCTCTCTCTGCTGCTCGACGGGGGAGCCGGCGAGCTCAGCGCCCAGCAGCGCGACTACCTCGAAATGCTGGAGCGCAGCGTCGTGCGCATCGAGGAGCTCGTCACGGGAGCCGCCGAGAGCGGCTGGGCGGACTGCTCGGCGGCGCCGGCGGAGCCCTCTGAGGTGGTGCTCGAAGATGTCGCTCGGGAAGTCGTCACCGTGCGTCGCATGACCGGGCAAGGCGGGCCGTCGGTCGAGGTCGACGCGGCTGCGCCCTCGCCGTGCGCGTGGGCCGACCGGGACGACGTACGGCAGATCGTCACGGACCTGGTGCGGAATGCCGTCACGTACGCACCGGACGACGGCCGCGTCGTGATCCGCACGGCCGCCGGCGAAGGTGCGGGGACGGCTGTGATCGAGGTGGGCGACAACGGGCGCGGCATGTCTCCGGAGGAGCTGGCCCGGGCCTTCGAGTTCGGCTTCCGCGGCGAGCTCGCGACGCAGTTGCGCGTACCCGGCCTTGGCGCCGGCCTCTGGATCTGCCGCGAGCTGGCGGCGCGCAACGGTGGCAGCGTGACGCTTGCGAGTGAGCCGGGGGCCGGCCTGACGGCGACGCTGGCGCTGCCGGCGTTCGGCAGCGCCGCCGCCGGCGCGGCACCCGTCCTGACACGCCCAGAGGGCCACGGCGGCTGACCGGGCGCGGACTGCGGTCATGGTAGAGTGGTGCGCACGCGTCCCCGGCGGATGCCCGTGCCGACGACAGTGGAGGGACACCTGGCAGCCAGCACGTCAGCCGAGCGAGCGCCGCGCACGCTCTTCGTCACCAACGACTTCCCACCGCGCATCGGCGGCGCCCAGTCGTACTACTGGGGTGTGATCCGCACCCTGGACCCCTCGGAGGTCGCGATCCTCGCGCCGGCGCACATCGACGCCGCCGCGTTCGACGCGACCCATCCCTACACCGTGGTCCGGGCCTCGACGTCGGTCCTCTGGCCGACGAACGCGATGTTGCACACGGTCGAGCAGATGGCCGAGCGCGAGGGAGCGGAGCTCATCCAGCTCGGCCATCCGCTGCCCGCTGGCCTGCTCGGGCCGCGGCTGCGCCAGCGGCGCGGCCTGCCCTACGTCGTGTTCCTCGGTGGCGCCGAGGTCACGCTGCCCGGCGTCGTGCCGGGCGTCAACAACATGCTGCGGCACGTGCTCGGCAACGCGTCGATGCTGCTCACCGTGAGTGAGTACACCGCCGAGGCCGCGCGCAAGCAGACCCACGGCAAGGTGCCGGCGGAGGTCCTCCGGCCACCGCTGCACGTGGATGAGTTCGAGCCGGCAGACGGCGACGAGGTCGCGTGCTTACGCGAACGTCTCGGAATCGACGGGCAGATCGTCGTCTGCGTCGGACGTCTCGTCCCCCGCAAGGGTCAGGACAAGCTCATCGACGCGCTCGCGCTCCTCCGTAGCGAGTTCCCCCGTCTGCACCTCGTGCTCATCGGCGAGGGCAGGTTGGCGACCGGCCTGTACGACCGCGCGCAGAAGCGCGGCGTGGGCGAGCGTGTCCATCTCACCGGAGCACTCACCGACCAGGCGATGAAGGAGTGGCTGCGCGCCGCCGATCTATTCGCGTCGCCGTGCCGCACCCGCTGGGCCGGCCTCGAGGTCGAGGGATTCGGCATCGTCTTCGCCGAGGCCGCGCTCGCCGGCCTGCCGGTGATCGCCGGCGACTCCGGCGGCGCGCCCGAGGCCGTGATCCAGGGCGATACCGGCCTGGTCGTCGACGGCCACTCGGTCCAGCAGGTCGCCGCCGCGCTGGCGTCGATGCTGCGCCGGACGCCGGAGCAGCGCCGGGTCATGGGCGCCAAGGGACGCGAGCTCGCGCTGGCGCGGCACACACCCGCCGTTGTCGGCGAGCGTTACCGCGAACTGCTGCGCAGGGCGGCTGCCAGATGAGCCGCCGCGGAGAGCGGCGCCACGGCGCGCTGCACACGCTGGCCGGCCTCGCCGGGGGATTCGCCGCGGGCGCCATCCCGACCGGGGAGCTCGTCACCCGCGCCCTCACCGGCCGGCGGCTCAGGGATCTGGGCGACGGCAAGGCGGGCTCGTCCAACGTCGCCCGCAGCGTCGGCTGGAAGGCCGGCGCCGCCGTGCTTGCCCTGGACGCGCTCAAGGCGTACGTGCCGGCGACCGCGGCCGGGCTGCGCGGCGCCGGCGACAATGAGGTTGCCGCCATCGGTGTCTCGGCGATGTGCGGGCACATCGCCGTCGTCAAGGGGCGCGGCGCCGCCTCGGCTCTCGGCGCCGCGTTCGCCATGGACCCGGCGATGATGGCCGTCGGCTGCGTGCCCCTGGTCGGCGGCAGCCTCCTGCACCGTCACGCCGAGGCGGTGACGGTGACGGCGCTCTCGCTGCCGCTCATCAGCCTGGCGCTGCACCGCAGCCCGCGGAGGGCGCTCGGGCCGCTCCTGCTGATCACCGTACTGTTCGCGGCGCGCCTGCGTGGGTCGCCCGGCGCCCCCCTGCCGGATTCGCCCAAGGTCCTTTGGAACCGGTTCCTGCTCGACAGGGACGAACGCTGAGCGGAGGCTCCGGGTGCGCGTAGGCCTCGTATCCCCGTACTCCTGGACCGTCCCGGGCGGGGTGAACCACCATATCGAGCACCTCGCCGACGAGCTCGAGGAGCGCGGTCACGAGACCTGGATCATCGCGCCGGTGGGCGCCGTGACGCCGGCGCGGCGCTCGGTCGACAGCCGCCGCCAGGCGATGGCCGAACGCTTCATCCCCATGGGCTCGGCTGTACCGCTGCCGAGCAACGGCTCGCTCGCCTACGTGAACGTCTCGCCACAGATCTTCGCGCGCCTGGACCGCGCCATCCGTTACAGCCGCTTCGACGTGCTGCACGTGCACGAGCCCTGCACTCCCATGGTCTCGGGCATGGCGGTGGTCATGGCGACATCACCCGTT
Organism: Thermoleophilia bacterium; assembly: GCA_036277455.1. Classification (GTDB taxonomy): domain Bacteria; phylum Actinomycetota; class Thermoleophilia; order UBA2241; family UBA2241; genus CAIXSE01. The sequence continues at coordinate 1,458 of DASUMX010000136.1, read as the reverse complement.
GTCGGCACCTTCCACGCGGCGCTCGACGACTCGCCGTACTACGACAGCCTCAAGCCCCTCGTGAGCACGGTGATGCGCCATCTCGACGTGCGCGTGGCCGTGAGCGAGGCTGCGCGCGCGTTCCCGCAGAGCCGCTATCCGGGCGAATACCGGATCATCCCCAACGGGATCCCTGTGGAGAAGTACGCTCCGGCAGTGGGCGCGCCCAAGGTGCGCGGCCGGATCCTGTTCGTGGGGCGCGCCGAGCGCCGCAAGGGGCTCGGCGTGCTCCTGCAGGCGTTCACGCTCTTGCGCGAGCGCGCTCCGCACGCGACGCTGGTCGTCGCCGGCGCCACTCGCCGGCAGCTGCTCGAGACCGACCGCAACGGATTCCGGCTGCCGGTCGACCTGGCCGGCGTTGAGGCCCTCGGCTGGGTCGCCGACGAGGAGAAGATCGCCCACCTGGCGGCGGCGGAGATGGTCTGTGCGCCGTCGCTGGCGGCCGAGAGCTTCGGCATCGTGCTGGCCGAGGCGATGGCCGCCGGCGTGCCCGTGGTCGCATCGGACCTCCCGGGGTACCGCGCGGTGTTGCGCGACGGCCAGGCCGGGCGGCTCACGCCGCCCGGCGACCCCGTCGCGCTCGCCGACGCGCTGTACGACCTGCTGCAACACGAGGAGGAGCGGCGGCGCCTGGCTGCCGCCGGCAGCGCCGCCGCCGCCGAGCTCTCCTGGAGCCGCATCACCGGCAGCATCGTCGAGGCCTACGAGGATGCCCTGGCGGCGCCGCGGGTGCGCGGCATGCACGGTACGCCCGGCAGGCCGTGGTTCGGCCGCGCCATCCTGGATCACACCACCTGGCTGGTGCGGAACGGCTACTTGTCCGGCCGCGCCAAGGACCGCGACGGCGACCGCCGGGGTTGACGGTTACGGCCCGGTCGTCCGCCGACGAGCCGGCTCATCCGACGGTGTCCGCCCCTCTCAACCACAGCGCCGCGCTGTTTTGCCGCGCCGCGAGGCGTATGCTAGACTCCGCATTCGCAACGCGGCCGGTCGCTCCGTGACCGGCCGTCAGCGTCCTTTCGCGGGGGCGTAGCTCAGCTGGTTAGAGCGCCGGCCTGTCACGCCGGAGGCCGCGGGTTCGAGCCCCGTCGCTCCCGCCACTTCCTCTCAGTCTCTCTGCCGCAGGTCCAGGACGCGGCGTGTCGGGTCGGCCGTCCTCTCGTTGGCGCCCGGCTCCACGAGGGTCACCCGGGCACGCAGGCCGAGCTCCGCCTGGATCCGCTCGGCCACCTTGCGCTGGAAGCGCACCATGTCGCCCATGACATCCGAGAAGAGCGCCTCATCCACTTCGACGCGCACCTCGATGTCGTCGAGGTTCCTCTTGCGGTCGACGACGATGAGGTAGTGCGGCTGTACGCCCTCGGTGCGTGCCAGCACGTTCTCGATCTGGCTTGGGTACACGTTGACGCCGCGGATGAT
>DASUMX010000135.1:0-8669 GCA_036277455.1 Thermoleophilia bacterium | reverse complement strand
GAAGCCCGGCGTCTGCGCCGCGAGAGCGTCGAGGTCGATGTCCTTACTGAGCGGCTTACCCCGCGAGTGCACCTCGAGGATGCGCTTGCGACCCGGACGATCCGGCCGGTCGACGACGATCTGACGATCGAAGCGGCCCGGCCGCAGAAGCGCGGGATCGAGGATATCGGGGCGGTTCGTGGCCGCGATGAGGATGATGTTGTCCTTCATCTCGAAGCCGTCCATCTCGACGAGCAGCTGGTTGAGGGTCTGCTCGCGCTCGTCGTGACCGCCTCCCATGCCTGCGCCGCGGTGACGGCCCACGGCGTCGATCTCGTCCACGAAGATGATGCAGGGCGCGTTCTGCTTGGCCTGGTCGAACAGGTCGCGCACGCGCGAGGCGCCGACGCCGACGAACATCTCGACGAAGTCGGAGCCGCTGATGCTGAAGAACGGGACGCCCGCCTCGCCGGCGACGGCACGCGCGAGCAGCGTCTTGCCGGTGCCGGGCGGGCCGTACAGCAGCACGCCCTTGGGGATGCGGGCGCCGAGCTGCTGGAACTTCTTGGGGTTCTCCAGGAACTCCTTGATCTCGTGGAGTTCCTCGACCGCCTCTTCGGCGCCGGCGACGTCCTTGAACGTCACCTTGGGCGAGTCGACGCTGACGCGCTTGGCGCGGCTCTTGCCGAAGCTCATGACCTTGGAGCCGCCCCCCTGCATCTGGTTCATCATGAAGAACCAGAACCCGAGGATCAGCAGGATCGGCAGGATGGTGAACAGGGCGCTGGTCCACCATGCCGACTTCGGGCTCGTGGCGTCGTAGGGCACGTTGTTCTGGTCGAGGAACGCGGTCGTCGCCGCCGGATCGGTGTAGGCGACGGTGTACTGCTGCGCCTTGCCGTCGACCGGCTGGAGGGTGACCTCCATCGTCTGGTCCTTGACGTTCATCACGACGGCGTCGACCCTGCCGTTTATCACGTCGTTGGTGAAGCTGGGCTGGACGTCTTTGGCGGCCGGTGGTGCGACCGGGCCCTTGATGACCACGACCTCGGGCTGGTCGGAGCCGATCTGCTCCTCGAGCGCAAGCGCCTGCGCATCCGTGATGTCCTCGACGTAGTACTGCAGCCCGCCGGTCTGGGTGATCTTGGCGGCGCCGGAGGTCGGGTCGAGGATCACGTTCTTGACGAGGCCGTTCTGCAGGTCGCTCGTCAGCACGGTCTGCGTGGTGACGAACGGCGCCGAGTAGATGGCCTTCGGCGCCTCGTTGGCCCGGTTGCCGGAGATGACCCACTCGATGAACATCGCCACGATGATGACGATGAGGATGGGAAACAGCGCGCTACGGATGAATCTGCTCACGGTGACCCTTCTGGACGGGGGCGGACTCCGGGGCCGACAGGGTACCTCGATCTGCCTGCAAATCGACCGTCCGGTGACCGTAACATACCCGTCCGACTACAGCAAAGAACCCGCCTGGTCGACGATCCCGGCGGCCGCCTCGGGGGTCAGGACGCCGATGTAGTCGAGCGTGCGGAAGCGGTCCGCCAGGTCGAGACCGTAGCCGACCACGAACTTGTCGGGGATCTCGAAGCCGACGTAGCGGCACGGGATCTCGGTGCGCCGCCGGGACGGCTTGGTGAGGAGGGCGCAGATCTCGAGCGACGCGGGCTTGCGACTGCGCAGGTTCTTGAGCAGGTAGCTGAGCGTCAGGCCCGAATCGATGATGTCCTCGACGATGAGCACGTGCCGGTCGGCGATCTCGAGGTCGAGGTCCTTGAGGATGCGGACGACGCCGGAGGAATCGGTCGACGAGCCGTAGCTGGAGACAGCCATGAAGTCGAGGGCGACGGGCAGGTCGATGCGCCGCGCGAGGTCGGCCATGAAGAACACGGCGCCCTTGAGCACCCCCACGAGGAGGAGCTCCTTGCCCGCGTAGTCGGCGGTGATCTGGACGGCCAGCTCGTCCACGCGCGTGGCCAGCGCCTCGCGGTCGACGAGTACCTCGGCGATCGGCACGTTCACGTTCCCTCCTGGACGACGTGCAGTGTCAGGACACTACTCTGGGCCACCCGGAAGGGCTGCGCAACCCTCGCGGGCGCGGCGCCGCCCACCCAGGCGGCGCGCCCGTCGACGTCGAGCACCACCGCGAGGGGGCGCCGCTCGGCCGGGACGCGGGCAGCGGCGAGGTGGCGGGCGACGGTGGTCTCGCCGCCGAGCCCGAGCGGCGCGAACCGCTCCCCCCGGCGCGGATGCCGCAGTGTCACGCGCCGCGGTGGCCCGGCCAGGCCGGCGAACCCTTCGCCGGCGATCGCCGCCGCACGATCGAGCGCCGCGCCGGGAAGCAGGCGGACGCGCCAGCGGCCGCCGCAGAAGCGGGCGGTGACGCCGGCCTCCCCGGCGGCGGCCAGACCCACACCCTCGAGGACGAGCGGAGCGCAGACGTGACCCGCGGCGACGGGCCGGATGCGCAGCACGCCGCCGCCGCGCACCGCTTCGAGCCCGCGGCCGAGGCTCACGCGGCCGGCGTCGTCCGCGCGTTCGGTCAGGCGCAGGACCGCCTCGACGAGGCGCCGCTCCACGAGGGCATCGCCGCCCATCGCCTCGCGCAGCAGTTCGTGCAGCAGCAGCGCCCTCAGCGCCGCCGGCTCCGCCGCCAGGCCGGTGAGGTCGACGGCCGCGTGGTCACCGCGGCCGCGCGGCCGTTCCACCCGGGCGCGGGCCTCGGCGGCCGCCTCGCCGAGCACCTGCGCCTCGGCCGCAGCCTGCTCCGCGCCGGCCGCCAGCGTCTCGGCGAGCCGCGGGTTCAGCGCCTCGAGCAGGGGCAGCACCTCGAGACGCAGCAGGTTGCGGGCGTAACGCGGCTCGGCGTTGGTCGCGTCCTCGCCGTACTCGATGCCGGCCGCGCGGCAGTACGCGCGGAGCTCGACGGCCCCGGCGCCGAGCAACGGCCGCGCGAGGTCGCGGTCCCGCGGCCGCATCCCCGCCAGCCCGCGCGGCGACGCGTACTTGGCCAGCCGGTAGACCACGGTCTCTGCCTGGTCGTCGCGGTTGTGCGCCGTGACGATCACGTCGTAGCCGTGCTCCGCGGTGAGCTGGCGCGCCCGGCCGTAGCGCTGCGCGCGGGCGCGCGCCTGGAAGTCCCGCCCGTTGAGGCTGCCGTGGAGCCGCTCCACGTGGAACGGCAGCCCGGCCCCGGCGCAGGCGCGCTCGACGATCAGGCGGTCGCGGTCGGAGTCGGCGCCGCGCAGTCCGTAGTCCACATGCAGCGTAGCGAGACGCAGCCCGAGCCCAAGACGGCGGTCCGCTGCCCGGACGAGCGAGAGGAGCGCCATGGAGTCGGCGCCGCCGGAGAGCAGGAGCAGCGCGTGCTCACCCGGGCGCAGCGCTCGAGTCGCGGCGATCGACTCCGCGACGCTCCGCTGGAGCCGAAGGCACGCTGCCGGCAGTCGCGCCACGGCCGCCCTCAGGCCGGGACCACGCGGTCGTCGCCCGCCGCCGACCCGGTGGTGGCGTCCGCATGTCGGAACGCATAGAGGGATCCTTCAGCGCCGCGGGCCGGCGCGTTGACGACGAGCAGGACGGACATCACAGCCTCCTCCGGGCGCCCGCGCAGGCACGGGGCGCGCCGCGAGCATAGCAGAGGGGGGACGGGCACCGGACCGGAGGCGGCGACGAGGAACATGACTTCCCGGAGGTCTCCGCCTGACTGCAGATGAGGAGTCCGACCTTCGTCGCCTTCCTGCGCAACAGACCGCATGGTCGCGCCGATCCCCGTGCGCCGACCGGTCGTCTGGCGGCAGAAGAAAAGGGCCCCCGCCGTGCCGCACGGCGGGGGCCCTTCCGGTCGACGAGACGGCCGCCGCCGCGGAGGTCACTCCGTTGCCTCGCCCGGCCCTCCGACCTTGTCTCGCTCGCTCGCCGGCGCATCCAGCAGGTAGCGGTACGCCAGCCCGCCGATGATGCCGCCGATCGTCGGGAAGAGGATGAACACCCAGAGCTGGGCCAGCGCCCAGTCGCCCACGAAGAGCGCCGGCGCCAGGCTGCGCGCGGGGTTCACCGACGTGTTGGTCACCGGGATGCTGATCAGGTGGATCAGGGCCAGCGTGAGGCCGATGGCGAGCGGCGCGAGGCCCGCGGGAGCGCGCCGGTCCGTCACCCCGTGGATGACGAGCAGGAAGACGAACGTGAGGAGCAGTTCGATCACGATCGCCGCGGCGAGCGAGTAGCCGGCCGGAGAGTGGTCGCCGTAGCCGTTCGCGGCGAAGCCGTCGGCGAGCGTGAAACCGGCCCTCCCGGAGGCGATCACGTACAACACGGCGGACGCGGCGACGGCGCCCACGACCTGCGCGGCGATGTAGACGGCCACCTTGCCGCCCGGGAAGCGACCGCCGGCCCACAGCCCTACGGTGACGGCAGGGTTGAAGTGCCCGCCCGAGATGTGGCCCACCGCGTAGGCCATGGTCACGACCGTGAGGCCGAAGGCGAGGGACACGCCGAGCCACCCGATACCGTTGTCCCCGACCGCGGCGGCCAGGACGGCCGCGCCCGTGCCGCCGAAGACGAGCCAGAACGTCCCGAAGAACTCGGCGACCGCGGCTCTGCCAGTGTTCATACGCCCACCCCACCCGTCAGCTTTTCGACTTTCTACGATCGAGGCGATGGTTACCCGACGAGCGCCGTTCTCACGCCGCCAACAAGAAAGGCGCCCGAACGGGCGCCCAGGAAGGTGATGGTAGCGGGGGCAGGATTCGAACCTGCGACCTTCGGGTTATGAGCCCGACGAGCTACCGGACTGCTCCACCCCGCGACGTTGGACGACAGATTGTACACGGCGCGAACGGCGATTGTAAAGCGCCCGGCAGGGACGCCCCTCTCGCGCGGCGTAAAGGAGAGCCGGGATGTTCCGATACACTGCAGCGAAGATGACCGGCTTCGAGGCGACAGGCACGTGGGTCCAGCGGAGCGCGGCGGCCCTTGCCGCGGCGTGCTTCGCCGGTGTGCTGGCGCTGATCCTGCTCGGCGCCGCCGTGCACCCACCCGCTGCCCCGGCCACGCCCGCCTCAGTCCAGGATCTCGAGGCGCAGGCGCGCGGCGTGCGGCGTGAGGTGTCGCGCCTGGACCATCGCGCCGGGATCCTGACGGAGAAGTACAACCTCGCGCGCGCCGAGCTCGACGTGCTCAACGTCCGTCTCCTGGAGACGCGGCGCGACCTCGAGCGCGCGCAGGTCGAGCTCGAGACGGCCCAGGCGCTGCGCGGGGCGCGCCTCGCGGCCATGTACAAGAGTGACGGCTACGGCGTGCTCGACGTGCTCTTCAGCCTGAGCGACCTCGGCGAGGCGGACACGCAGCTCGGCTACTTCCGCTCCATCGACGAGGCGGACCAGGAGACCGTCACCCGCATCGCGGCCATGGAGACCCGGATCCAGGCGCTCGCGACGCAGACCGACGCCGACCGCGCGGAGGCGCTCGACAAGGAGATGGCCCTGCGTGAGCAGCAGGCCGCGATCGAGGACCAGCTGGCGGCGCGCGAGACGCTCCTCGCGGACCTCGACGCGCGCGTCAAGAAGCTGCTGGCACAGCAGGCCAAGCTCGACGCGGCGGCGTCCGCGCGCCTGGCCAGGGCCGCCGGCGTCGACCTGGCCACCATCCACGGCGCGCCGGCGCAGATCGCCGTGGTCAGGGAGACGATGAAGTACCTCGGCATCCCGTACGTGTGGGCCGGAGCGACACCCTCCGGCGGCTTCGACTGCTCGGGCCTCGTGCTGTACGTGTACGCCAAGTTCGGCGTGGTGTTCCCGCACGGGGCCACCATGCAGGCGCACATGGGCAAGCCTGTGTCGCTGGCGCAGGCTCAGCCTGCCGACCTCGTCTTCTTCGGCACGCCGGCCTTCTACCACCACGTAGGCATCTACATCGGCAACGGTCTTTTCATCGAGGCGCCGCACACCGGCGACGTGGTCAAGGTGAGCCGGCTGGCGGGCCGCGGCTGCTCGCTCATCTGCAGGTACTCGCTCAGCCTGCCCTGACCGCGGCGATCGGGAGAGCACTGTCGCCGCCCGGCGCGAAGCGGTACACTGCCGTCATGCCTTGGTATGTCCTCCTGATCATCGCGCTTGCGAGCCTGGCGCTCGTCGTCGCCATGCTCGTCCGTCTCGGCCTCATCGGCTGGCGCCTGGCGAAGCACGGCATGGCCGTGTCCCGGCGCGTCGCGCCCCTCGCCGACGGCCTCGCACGCAGGACCGACGAGATCACCGTCGCGGCAGAGCGCCTCTCCGCCGACGCGGGACAACTCGGCGACAACCTCGCCCGGATGCAGCGCTCCGCCGCGCGTCTGCAGGTCGTCACGCAGACCTTCAACGACGCCATGCGCCCGTACTACCTCATCGCCGGCTGGCTCTCCGGCGAGAAGGAGTGGAGCGACCTGGGCATCTAGAAGAAGCCGGAGACCGGGGCGGGCGGCGCAGCCGCTCACGCCCCGAGCACGGACGGGCCCGGGACCCTCGCGCGAGGGTCCCGGGCCCGTCCGCGTCCCCGCCGCTTCGCCTCAGCCGGCGAGCGGCGGCAACTCCCCCCAGCCTCGCAGCGTGTAGTAGTCCTGGAGCATGGAGGCCATCTCTTCCTGCGGGAAGGTGAGTCCCTCCTCGTCCTCCATGGGCTTCTCGGTGACCCAGTCGGGCAGCTTCTCCGACTCACGCCCGATGCCGCGCGCGGCGTTGAAGTCGTGGGTCATGGTGATGATGCGGTTGGCGATGCCGTGCAGGTCCGCTTCGGTGTAGTCGGTGCCGATCACGGCATTGACGACCGCGGTGATGTACGGCCACTGGACCATGTCGCGGTAGAAGCGGCAGTAGACCAGTGTGTCCATGATCGTGAGGCGGTCTTCCCAGTCGACGTAGACCGGCGCCTTGTCGTCGACCTCGCCGTAGGTCGTGACCCCCATGAGCTCGGGCTTGTACATGGTGGCGCGCAGGTGGCAGGCGCCGCGCGGCGTGGTGGCGAAGCCGAGGCCCATGCCCTTCATCTTGCGCGGCTCGTAGCCGGGAGGCGCCATGCCCTTGACGTGCACGGCCACGTCCTCGAGTCCGTACTCCCCGGCGACCGCGACGACGCCCTCGGCGAAGAGGTCGCCGATGCCCTCGCGCAGGCAGATCTTCTCCAGGAAGGCGCCGACGCCGACGGGATCGTTCCAGGTGAGCTTCTCGTCGATGAGGCCGCGCTCGGCACACTCGATGGCCAGCGCGCAGAGGTTGCCGGCGTCCATGGTGTCGACGCCGAGCCGGTCGCAGATGTCGTTGAGCCACATGATCTCGGCGAAGTCGTCGATCTCGCAGAGGCCGCCGAAGACGAAGGCGGTCTCGTACTCGGGACCCTCCACCACAAGCCCCTCGTGGCGACCCTTGAACACGGTGTTGCGCTTGACGCACTTGAACACGCAGGGCGGGCACGTCTGGTTGACGGTCCCGTGCTCGGCGAGCATGGTCTCGACGGTGATGCGCTCGAAGTTCTCCAGCGTGCCCTTGCGCCAGTAACGCGTGGGGAACGCGTTGACGCCGTTCATGATGCGCACCATGTTGAGGGTGCCCCCACGCTGGTACGCCGCCGCTCCGGGGTCGTCCTTGGTGCGTTCGATGAGGTCGCGGACCACGGCCTTGAAGTCATCCGGCCGCGCGACCTCGACCTTCTTCTCGCCGTGCCAGGCGATGCCCTTGAGGTTCTTGGAGCCGAACACGGCGCCGGGGCCGCCGCGGCCGAGTTGGTGCCAGTAGTTGTTGTTGACGCAGGCGAAGCGCACGAGCCTCTCGCCGGCCTGGCCGATGACGCACGCCTGGGCCTTCTTGTGCGGCGTGCGCGCCAGGATCTCGTCCTCGGCCTTGAAGGCGTCCATGCCCCACAGGTCGGAGGCGTCGTGGATGGCGGCGCCCTCTTCGCTGACCTCGAGGTAGATCGGCGCATCTGCTTTGCCCTCGACGATGACCACCTTGTAGCCGGTCTTGGCGAACTGCGGGGTGAGGTTGCCGCCCGAGTAGCACTCGCCGTAGCCGCCGGTGAGCGGCGAGGCGAAGTAGACGGCGTAGCGGTTGCTGCCGAGCATCGTGGTGCCGCCCATGGGACCGACGACGAAGATGAGCTTGTTGTCCGGGCTCAGCGGATCGACCTCGGGGCCGACCTCCTCACACAGATAGTGCGTGCCGATGCCCTTGGCGCCGATGAGCTCCTTGATGAGCTGCGGCGGGACGGTCTCCTCTGAGAACGTACGCGTGGAGAGGTCGATGCGGAGTAGGTCGCCCATTCATGCTCCTTTGTGCCGTGAAAGCGGCGTCACCGGCTCTCCTTCCGCTGCGCCGCGGCCACCGCGGACGACGGAGCCCGCCGTGGCGAGGTGCGCGCGCCGAACGGAAGGAACCGCGCCCGGACTGGATTTCCGGACGCGGTCCCATTCTGGCACGGCGACATGGCCTTGGCCATTGGACGGCGCGTCCTGCTCCGCCGCGCCAGGCCAACGATACGTCTAGGCCGCGTTCTCCAGCCCGCTGATCAGCTCCCCGAGTGTGCCCTTGGCGTCGCCGAAGAGGAGGATCGCCTTGGGGTCGTCGTAGAGCGGGTTGGGCACGCCGGAGTAGCCGGGCTTCTCGTCGAGGTTGCAGACGATCACGGCGCCGGCGTCGTGGGCGTTGAGGATGGGCATGCCG
>DASUMX010000134.1:0-2953 GCA_036277455.1 Thermoleophilia bacterium | reverse complement strand
TCCTGGAGGCCATCCAGTACGAATGATCCGGAGCTGACGACCGCCGGGCCAGCCCGGCGACCCACCGCCCTTCCTCCCCCTGGGGGCGGCGGCACGAGAGAGGGCCGGGGTGGCGCTTGCGCCGCCCCGGCCCCTCTGACGGACGGGGCGGCCCCCAAGGGGATGGAGCCGGCCACGTCTCGCCGTCCTGCCGGAGGCTACTCGTACTGGATGGCCTCCAGGATGCGCGTGCCGGCGGCGCGCCGCGCAGGGAGCACCGCCGCGACCACTCCGACCACCACGGACAGCACCAGGAACACGCCCAGCTGCGTCCACGGCAGACTGAAGACCAGCCCGTCCCCGCCGAGCTGCGTGACGATCACGTAGCCCATGGCGATGCCGACGAGCGTTCCGAGCACGCCGCCGATCACGGCGGTGATCACGCTCTCGTAGCGGACCATCTGGCCGAGCTGCCGTCGCGTGGCGCCGATGGCGCGCAGCATGCCGATCTCGCGGGTGCGCTCGTGCACGCTCAGCACCAGGGTGTTGACGATGCCGAAGATCGAGATGATCACGCTCATCGCCAGCAGGCCGTAGAACATCATGAGGATCTGGTCGACCTGACTGTTGATGGCGTCGAGGTACTCGGTCTTGGTCTGGACCTTCTGCGTCGGGAACTCTGCGAGCGCCTTCTGGACCGCGGCCTGGGTCCCCTCGCTGCCGTCGCTGCGCACCAGCATCATGCCGGCCGCCGTCGGAACGTCCAGCTTCTCGAGCGCGTCCAGGCTGACCATCATTCCTGTGTAGGCCATCTGGTCGCGGTAGAAGCCGAGCACCGTGAGCTCGGCTTTCTCGCCGCTCTGGCTGGTGACGGAGATCGTGTCGCCGGCCTTGACCTTGGCGGCGATCGGCGAACCGTCCTCGAGGATCACGCTGTCTGCGTCGAGCTTGGCGAACAGCTCGTCGCTGCCTCCGCGCCGCCAGTCGTGGCCCCAGACCTCGGGCCACACCGCGGGATCCACGGCGTTGGCGGTGATGACGCCGCCGCCCTTGATCTTGAGCGCCGCCCAGGCGACACCGGCGGCGGACTCGACGCCGGGCACGTCCTCGAGGCCGCGCACCGTCTTCTGGGGCACGGTGAGGAACGCGCTCTGATCCTGCGCCACGAGGTCGGCGCGCGTGGACTTGCTGATCGCGTCGCTGAACGAGCCCTTCATGGCCTGGGCGAACACGGCGACGAAGACGACCATGGCGAGGCCGATCATGAGCGCGGCGGCCGTGGCGGCCGTGCGGCTCGGGTTGCGGCCGGCGTTGTCGCGGGCGAGCCGGCCGGCGGTGGGGGCGAGCTTCTCCATCGGCCAGCCGATGATGCGGCTCGCCGGCCGGACGATGAACTTGGCCAGCATGGCGATGGCGACGAAGAGCAGCAGGCCGCCGAGACCCATGAACAGCAGGCGGCCGTTGGTCCCGCCGTCGCTGAAGATGCCGAAGGCGAGCGCGCCGGCGCCGAGGGCCGTGACGGCCAGGGCGAGCACCGTGCTGAACCGGGTGAACCGCGTCGGTGGCAGGGTCGCGCCCTCCTGCAGGGCCGCCACCGGCGGCACGCGCGTGGCGCGCAGGGCCGGCGCCAGCGCCGAGAGAAGGGTGACGCCCACGCCGACGAGCACGGCGATGAGGATCGTCCGCGGCTCGAGCGCGATGCCGGCCGTGGGGATGTCGGCGCCGAGGGCCTTGAAGAGCAGATTGATTCCCTTGGCGACGCCGAGGCCGGCGCCGATGCCGATGGCCGAGGCCAGCACGCCGAGCGTGAGCGCCTCGGCGACCACGGACGAGAGCACCTGGCGGCGGCTGGCGCCGAGCGCGCGCAGCATCGCGAACTCGCGGCGCCGCTGGGCCACGGTGATGCTGAAGGCGTTGAAGATGATGAACGCGCCGACGAAGACGGAGACGCCGGCAAACGCCAGGAGAACCGGCGTGAGGAACGAGCCGATCGCGTCGGCCGTCTCGGCGGTCGCGTCCGCGGCTGCCTGCTCGCCGGTCTTGACGCTGACGCCGGCCGGCACGGCGGCCTTGACGTCCGCGGCGAGCTCCTGGGGCGTCACGCCGGGGTCGGCGGACACGGAGATGCCGCTGATCCTGCCGGGCTCGCCGCCCCAGCGCTGCACGTCCTGCAGGCGGCCGGCGACGACGATGGTGCCGCCCATGGAGCCGGCCTCGCCCCACTCGAACACGCCGGCGACCTTGACCTCTTCGAGGCCGGCCGGGGCGGCGACGGTGAAGCTGTCGCCGGGCCGGAGGCCGGCCTTGTCGGCGAAGCTCTTGATGATGGCGACCTCGTTGCGGCCCTGGATCTCGCCGCCGGCGACGAGGGTCGCCTGGTTGAAGGGCTCACCCGTGCTGGTCGTGAGCAGGGTGGGGGCGCCGCCGGTCTCGACGGGCTTGCCGTCGACGATGGCGGCGCCCACCGTCTCGTAGATGCCGGCGGCCTTGTCGACGCCCGGGACGGCGAGCACCTCGGCGACGAGGCCGTCACTCAGGGTCTGGGGCGCGTCGCCCTCCATGCTGGTGAACGAGGTCTTGGGCTCGACCTGCACGGCCGTGCCCTTGAACGAGGTCTCGAAGATGTTGGCGAACCCGTTGTCGATCTGGTCGGTCAGCACGTACGTGCCGGTGATCATCGCCACGCCCAGCAGGATCGCGAGCAGCGTGAGGACCGTCCGGAGTGGCCGGCTGGCCAGGTTGCGGAAGGCGAGGCGGGTCATCGGGTCACCTCGAGGTTCTTGATGGTGTCGTAGATGGCGTCGCGGGTCATGCGGTCCTCGTCCAGCTCGATGCGGCCGTCCTTGAGGAAGACGACGCGGTCGGCGATGCTGGCGGCATTGGCGTCGTGCGTGACCATGATCACGGTCTGGCCGAACTCGTCGACACTGCGGCGGAGCAGGTCGAGGACCTCGCCGCCGGTGCGCGAGTCGAG
>DASUMX010000133.1:0-7077 GCA_036277455.1 Thermoleophilia bacterium | reverse complement strand
CATCGACATGATCTTCGCCATCGACTCGGTGCTGACGGCGGTCGGCATGACCAGCGAGGTGCTGCTGATCATCGTCGCCATCACCATCGCGATCGCCGTGATGATGTTCTACGCGGCGCCGGTGTCGGACTTCATCAGCCGCCACACGAGCGTGAAGCTGCTGGCGCTCGCCTTCCTCGTCCTCATCGGCGTGATGCTGATCCTCGAGGGCATCGGCGAGCCGATCGAGCGCACCACCGTGTACGTGGCGATCCTGTTCGCGCTCGGCGTCGAGTACCTGAACTTCCGCCGGCGCCGGAACCTGCAGCGGCGCCGGGGCGACGACCACGTGCTCCCGGGCCAGGAGGGCGTGTGAGCGCGGCCGCGGCCACGAGACCGCTCAGGGGACGCGCTCAGGGCGCGTACAGCTCGTCGACCTCGCAGGAGTAGAGGCGCAGGAACTCCTGCCGTCGCAGCTTGAGCGTCTGGGAGAGCTCGCGGCCGATACGGAACTCCTCCAGCCAGAGGTGCACGCGGTGCACGCGCTCCCAGGGCGCGAAGCGCCGGGCGTCGCCGCTGATCGCGCTGGCGAGATGGCGGAAGTGCTTGACGACGCGCTCGTCGGAGGCGAGCGCCGCCAGGTCGTCCGGGGCCAGCCCCAGGCTCCGGGCGAGCTCCTCCAGGTGCGGGCGGCTGGGGACCACGAAGGCGGCCACGTAGGGCTTGCCCTCGCCGACGACGACCGCCCGGTCGATCCACTCGCTGGCGCACAGCTCGTTCTCCAGGTACGGCGCGTTGACGTTCTCGCCGTTGGTGAGCACCAGCGTGTCGTCGAGGCGGCCGAGGACGCGCAGGCTGCCGTCGGCGTGCACCAGCGCGAGGTCCCGGGTGTCGAACCAGCCGTCCGCGCCGAGCACCTCCGCCGTCCGCTCCGGATCCTTGTAGTAGCCGCGCATGATGTTGGGCCCGCGGACCTGCAGGCGGCCGACGTCGCCCGGCCGGCACGGGCGGCCGTCCTCACCGGCGAGGCGGTGCTCCATGCCGCGGATCACCTGGCCGGTGGTACGCAGCACCCGGTGGTGCGGGTCGCGCATCGCGATCACGACGATGGCCTCCGTCATGCCGTAGCCCTCGAGCAGCGGCATGCCGGCGGCGTCGAAGAACTCGTCGACCCTGTCCGGCAGCGGGCCGCCGCCGACGCAGGGGAAGCGCAACCGGCCGCCGAGCCCGGCGCGGACCTCGCGGAACACGAGGCGGTCGGCGAGGGCGTGGAACGGCGCCAGGACGGCCGACCGGAGCAACGCCCACGGGATGGAGGCCGCCCGGCGGACCGGGCCGCGCGGCCGCACAGCCGGCTCGCGGCCCGCCAGCACCCGCCGCGCCCGCGCCGACGTCAGCGCGCGGGCGACCAGCCAGCGCGCCAGCCTGCGCCGCGCCGGCTTCTGCCCGTCGATCCTCAGGAAGACGCCCTTGTAGAGCTTGACCCACAGCTCCGGGACGGTCGCCATGACCACCGGGCGGACCGCCGTCAGGTCGCCGCGCAGCGCCCCGACGCTGCTGTAGTGGATGCAGCAACCCTTGCTCAGGTACATGAGCTGCATCTGGCGCTCCAGAGCGTGCCACGGCTGCAGCAGCGAGAGCACCGGCTCGCGCTCGATCCCCAGCAACTCGGGGAGCTCGCGCAGGTTGAGCTCGTAGTTGGCGTGGGTGAGCGCCACGCCCTTGGGCGCGCCGGTCGTGCCCGAGGTGTAGATGATCGTCGCCAGATCCCTGGGTGCCACCTCCTCGCGGCGCCGCGCGACCTCCCCGGCCGACCGCGGCCACGCCGCTTCACCGAGAGCCATCAGCCCCGCCAGCGTGAACACGGGGCAGGCGGCGTCGGCGGCGTCGGCGGCGGCCGCGGCCTCATGCGGCTCCGGGGCATCGATGACCACCGCCGCCCGCAGCCCGGGCAGGGCATCGCGCACCTCCGGCAGCTGCGCGGGATCCTCCAGGATCACCACGACGGGCTCCGCGTGCCGCAGGATGGCGTCCCGGATCTCCGCCGGCGTGTCGGACGCGCGCGGCACGTCCACGGCGCCGAGGAAGTGGATCGCCAGGCTGCACACCAGCCACTCGGGCCGGTTGTCGCTGATGAGGGCGACGAGGTCGCCGCGGCGCACGCCGGCCTCGCGCGCGAGGGCCAGCGCCAGCACGCTCGCGCGCCGGTCGAGCTCGTCGTAGGTGAAGGCGGTGAAGACGCCGTCCACGCGCCGGCTGAGGGCCGGCTCTGGCCCATGCTCGGCGACCCAGGCGGCGAACAGCCGCGGCAGCGTCGCCTCCCCTGCCGTGCCCGGGTCCGGTGACGGTGCTGCAGTCATACGCCCTCTCCGCAGGTGCTGCCGGCCACTCTCCCCCGGCCGGCCTGCGGCCATTGTCCATGAGCGCCGCCCCCTGTCAACAGAGGTCGTAGCGGCGGCCGGCCGGCCCGCGGCTACGGAACGTTTCGCCCGCCCCCGGAGTCCTGTACAAACAAGGCCATGGAACGGGGGCGAGGGATGGACGGTGAACGGCAGCTCGTCGAGGCGGCGCGGCGCGGCGATGCGCGCGCGTACGCCGCGCTGGTGAGGATGCACCAGCGCTCGCTCTACTGCACGGCCTACTCGATCCTCGGGTCCTCCTGGGACGCCAACGACGCCGTGCAGGACGCCCTGCTGCAGTCTTGGGCGCGCGTGGACACGCTGCGCGACAGCGCGCGCTTCAAGCCCTGGCTCGTGCGCATCCTGGTCAACACCTGCTACGACACCCTGAGCACGAGGCGCCGTCTCGTGCCGGTGGGCGAGGCGCCGCTCGAGGATACGAGACGGAGCCAGGCGCACGAGTTCGTGGGCACCGAGGCCCAGCTCGACCTGTTCCGCGTGGTCCGCGAGCTCGACGACGATCACCGCGTCGTCGTCGCGCTCCGCTACTTCAACGACCTGAAGGTGGACGACATCGCGACCCTGCTGGACATCCCCGCCGGCACGGTGAAGTCACGCATCAATCGCGCCCTGGCACGGCTCGCGCAACAACTCGGCCGGGCGACGCGTCTGGAGGTGGAGTCATGAACTGCCACGATGTGAGAGAGACCCTGGAGGGCTACATCGCCGGCGATCTCGCGGATCGTGAGGCCAGCGAGGTGGCCAGGCACCTCGACGCCTGCCCGGCCTGCGCCGCCGCCTACGAGGAGACGCGGCTGCTGGTAGCGGAGCTGAAGGACCTGAGCGGCGCCTTCCGCCCGGCGCCGCTGGACGCCACCGCCTTCGTGAGCCCCGTGGCGTCACCGGAGAGGCGTCCCCGCCGCCGCTCCTGGCGGCCTGCGTGGGTGCTGGCCGCCGCCGTCCTCCTCGTCGTCCTCGCGGGCGCCGTGGCGGTGGCGACGGTCCCCTCCGTGGCGCGCACGGTGCCGCTGCCGGTGGGCGCGCAGCTGAACGACCTCCAGCGGCAGAACGAGCTCATGCTCGAGCAGACGCGTGCGATGGAGGAGCGCGTGCGCACGCTCGAGGAGCGCATCAAGAGCCTCACCGGCGACGACGTCGACGTGGTGCCGACGTCGGAGCAGGAGATCCCGGACGAGGTCACGATGGCGGTGCAGCAGGTCGTGATCCAGTTCATCAAGGCGCAGTACGCCGGTGACGTGGAGCGCCTGAAGGAGCTGTCGACGCCGGCGCTCGACGCGCGCATCGACGAGCGGCCCGAGGACTACCTGCGCGACAACGCCGGCACCGTTTCTTTCGCGCAGATGACCGACGTCGGCATCGACGAGAACGGCCTCTACCTGACCTTCGTGCGCCTCAGCGACACCAAGGTGTTCTCGGACTCGCAGTACCAGGAGAACTTCGCCGTCGAGAAGTCCGGCGACCGGTACCTGGTGGAGTACATGGAGACCGACGCCTGACGGCGTCTCTACCGCGGCGGCCCGGACCCCGCTGACGACGTCCGGGCCGCCCCCCTTCCCTGCGCTCAGCCGCGTCTCACGGGTGCAGGTGCTTCATCTCCATGCCGACGGCGGACCAGATCTTGAAGCCCTTCCAGATGCCCTCTGGGTAGCCTGGGTTGTTGTAGTTGTTGCTGGCGTCCGAGCTCTCGACCACGTCGAGGTAGCTGCCGAGGTCCGCGTCCCCCTTCAGGTGCAGGCCGAGGAAGGCCGTGAGGAAGTGCTGGTTGACGTTGTTGGTACGCGTGTTGTCGAGCGCCGGCTCCTGGTAGTGCACGTACTCGCGCCAGCGCGTGAAGGTGATCGGCGGAGCCGGGTTCGCCGGCACCTCGTGATCCCCGGCGTGGTACAGGAGCCGGTAACGGTCGGAGTTCACCGCGTTCTCGAAAATGAACTTGACGCCCGCGTAGGGCGCCGTCTGGTCCTGATCACCCACAACGAACAGCGCCGGGACCTCGAGCGCGGCCAGCCCGGCCGCGTTCCAGACTCCGTAGCCGCCGCCCCACGGCGCCAGAGGCACGATCGCCTTGACGCGCGGGTCGAGCAGGGCGGCGTACTCGGGGCTTCCCGCCAGGAAGATGCTGAGCTTTCCGCCGGGCGCCCCCCAATACACCGTCCCTGGAGTGATGCCGGCGCCGGCGGCGATCAGCGCGCCGTAGCCGCCCATCGAGTACCCGATGAGCCCCGTCCTGTCCGCGTCGACGAGGCCGGACAGGAAGCTGCCCGACCCCGGCGCGCCCAACTCGCCCATGGTCTTGAGCACGAAGTTGATGTCGAGCGGGCGGTTCAGCATGGTGCTGGCGAAGAGGGTCGCGTCGGCGTGCGTCGAGTCGGTGTGCGAGATGGCGACGACCACGTAGCCTTTGGAGGCGAGGTTCTCCGTCAGGTTGGTGAGGAGCACGTCGGAGCCCGGGTACCCGTGCGAGACGATGAGCAACGGGAACGGGGCGCCACTGCGGTCTGGACGCGCCCCGCGCAGAGCGCGCCCGGGGAACTCGAACGGGATCACCGGGCGGTCCGGGTTGCCAGGTCCGCTCCCCAGTGTGTCCGCATAGGTGGTCAGTTCGGGCACCTTCCCGGGGATGACGGCCGGGTACCACACCTGGATCGGCAGAGGCCGGTCGTAGCGCGGGTCCGTGTTGGTGGCGCTGTACTCGAGGATGTTCAGCTGGTCCGGGTTCGTGATCGTCCAGCGACGGACGCCCACGTGATAGGGGCCGCGGTAGGCGAGCTCCGGCGCGTCGGGACGAGGGTCGCCGGGCATCGGGTACCCCATCTGCGGATAGGAAGTCTGGCCCGGCGGCTGGACCTGACCCACGCCCGTCTGGCCGCCGGCGAGCGCCTCCTTGGTCAGCAGCGAGCCGGCGGCGGTCAGCGAGAGCCCGAGCGCCGCCCCGCCCACCAACAACTGGCGCCGGGTGACCTCGAGCCGGCCGGCATCGTCCGCGACGTCGGGATCAGGCATCTCGGGACGGTGGTCGTCGGTCATCGTGCTACCCCCTCGTCGCGGGCCGGCATCGCCGACCGTGACTCCCGGGATCACGCGTGGCCAGAGTCACCCTCGCCGCGCGCCCGGGCGGACGCCTCCGGTCTAGCAGGCGACTTCACGGTCGTCAATGTGCGGAGCCGTCGCCGGGCGTTGCCTCTTCTGGCTACACGCCGAAGCGGGGAGTTTGCGCCCGGCATGCCCGGGTACCGCCTCGGTGTGAAGGCACATCAGCGGAAGATGGAGTACGCATGATTTCCGTATGTCTGTGGTTCGACGATCAGGCCGAGGAGGCCGCGCAGCTGTACACGACGGTGCTGCGCGACGGAGCGCTCGGGCGGGTCGTCCGGTACGACGAGGTCAGTTCGGGGCCGTCGGGCAAAGCGCCTGGATCGGTGATGACGGTCGAGTTCGAGGCCGAGGGACAGAGCTTCATCGCGCTCAACGGCGGCCCGATCTTCACCTTGAGCGAGGCGACGTCGCTGGTCCTCTACCGCGACACCCAGGAGGAGATCGACGAGGTCTGGTCCGCGCTCACCGAGGGCGGGCAGGAGCAGCCGTGCGGCTGGCTCAAGGACCGCTTCGGGGTCTCCTGGCAGGTCGTGCCGAGCGAGCTGCCGGCGCTCATGGAGGCGGAGGACCCGGCCGCCGCCAGGCGCGTCACCGAAGCGCTGTTCTCGATGAAGAAGATCGACATCGACGCCCTGCGACGCGCGAAGGCCGGAGAGTAGGCGCCGTGCCGCGGCAGCAGGCCGGACGGCCCTGAGGATGGCCATCGACGAGATCATCGACCGGCTGTACGGACTGCCGCTCGCGGAGTTCACCGCAGCGCGCAACGAGGCCGCGCGCGAGCTGCGCAAGGCGGGAGAACGCGAAGCGGCCGAACGGGTGAAAGCGCTGCGCAAGCCGACCGCGGCCGCCGGCGCGGTGAACCGGCTCGTCCGCGAGCAGCGCGGCGAGGTCGAGCAGTTCCTGCAAGCAGCCGTCGCGCTGCGCGACGCGCAGTTCAGCGGCAAGGGCGACCTGGCCACGGCGACCAGGCAGGAGCACGAAGCGCTCGGGCGCCTGCTCGCGACCGGCGGCGAGGCCGTGCGCCAGACGCTCCTCGCCGCCGCGGTCGACGATGACGCGGCACGGCAACTGCGGGAGGCGCGACTCGAGCGCGAACTGGAACCTCGCGGCTTCGGGACCCTGCTCGCGCACGCACCTCAGGCGGCCGTTACGCCTGCCGGCACGACCGCGCCGCAGCCGGCACCAAAGTCGCCCGAGCGGGAGGCGCCAAAGCCAGACGACCGGGTTGCCCGCTCCAGGCTCGGGGACGCAGAGGCGGCGCTCACCGCGGCCGAGACCGAGGAGCGGGAGGCCCGACGTCGCTGGGAGGTAGCCCAACACGACCTCGAGAGGGCACGTGCGGCGGTCGATACAGCCCAGCGCGACCTCGACCGCCTCCACGGCCGCTGAAAGCAGAGACCGGTCGATATCCCATCGCGGCGATGTTCAGCGCGCAGCCATCGGGGTCAGATGCGTGGCCGCGCCGACGGTCGTGACCGTACGCACGACAGGGGTGGGCCGTGCGACCGCACCCCTGTCCCTGGTGTCATAATGATCCGGCGACCTGCCGGCCTCGCGCGGAGGAGGCCGGCCGTCACTGCTGGCC
>DASUMX010000132.1:0-3174 GCA_036277455.1 Thermoleophilia bacterium | reverse complement strand
GCGCCCGTTCCACCACGCGGGCATCACGGCCATGACACGCTCCCAGTCGTCCGGGATGGGCCGGCGGAAGGTGAGGCTGCTGCAGCTCATCGGCCCCTAGCACACGCCCGTCATGCACGCCTCGAGGTCGGGCACGCGCCCGAGCTCGCCGATGGCTGCGGCGCGACGGTAGAACTCCTGCAGGCCGGCGCGGTACTCGGACGTGAAGCCGAACTTCAGCTTGTCGAAGTAGTCCATGAGGTACGCCTGGCTGAAGTCGTAGGCCTGCGCCGCCGCGGCGGCCGTGACGCCGGGAGCCGCCGCACATGCGTCGCGGGACGCGAGCAGCGCGTCGCCGACGGCCGCGGCCGCCTCAGGGCACCCGTCCACGAAGTCCCGGCGCGCGGCGCACACCGCGTAGACCATGGGCAGGCCGGTGACGCTCCTCCACTCCGCACCGAGGTCGAAGTGGTGCGGGTACGCCTCCACGCGCAGCAGGTGCAGCGCCTCGTCGCCGATGAGCAGGAGCGCGTCGTAATCCTCGAGGACCTCCGAGAGCGGCCCGCGCCGGGGCGCGAGCTCGGGCTCGATGCCCCACTCCCGGCAGAGCACCTTGAGCAGACAGATGGAGGTCGCGCTCTTCTCCGTCAGCGCGACCCGGCGGATGCGCGCAAGGGGCGTGCGCGCGAAGAGCTGGATGGAGTCCACGGCGCCGAACGAGCTGATGGAGACCTGCGGCAGCAGCACCTGCTGGTCGGCGTGGCGCGCGAAGGCGATCGAGGAGGACAGCGTCACATCGATCGCCCCGTCCACAAGCATCTCGTTGAGCGCCGCGGGGTAGCCCTCGACGATCGCGGCGCCGACGCCCCTGGCAGCGAGTTCCCGCTCGAAGTGGTGATAGAGCGGGAAGCAGTTGACGAACTCGATGCGCCCGACGCGCACGGGAGCGTCGGCCGGCGCGCCTGCCGCGGGCGGCTCAGGCGCCATCGTACCGCCGCACGACGTTGTAGAGCGTGTCGCGCTCCACGGGGACGCGGCCGGCCGCCTTGATCACGTGTACCAGCTCGGCCTTGCTGAGCTCCTGGCCCGTGTCGACTCCCGCCGCGTGGCTGATCTTCTCCTCCACCACCGTGCCGTCGAGGTCGTTGACGCCGAACGCCAGCGAGACCTGCGCCAGCTTGAGGCCGACGTTGATCCAGAACGCCTTGACGTGGCGGAAGTTGTCGAGCACGAGGCGGCCGACGGCGAGCATCCTGAGGTCGTCGAAGCCGGTGGGGCCGGGCAACTCGCTGAGCCCGGTGTTGGCCGGCTGGAACGAGAGCGGGATGAAGGCGTTGAAGCCGCCCGTGTCGTCCTGCAGCTCGCGCAGGCGGACCATGTGGTCCGCGAGCTCCGCCGGCTCCTCGACGTGCCCGTACAGCATGGTCGCGTTGGACTTCATCCCGACCTCGTGCGCCGCACGGTGCACGTCGAGCCACGTCTGGCCGCTGATCTTGCGCTCGCAGATCATGTCGCGCACGCGACCGCTGAAGACCTCGGCGCCGCCGCCGGGCAGCGACCCGAGGCCGGCGTCCCTCAGCTCGCGCAGCACCTCGCTCACCGACTGGTCGCTGATGCGCGCGAAGTGCGCGATCTCGCTGGCCGTGAACGCCTGGATGTGGACGTCCGGCGCCAGCTCCCGCAGCGCGCGCATCATGTCGAGGTAGTAGCTGAACGGCAGGTCGGGGTGCTCGCCCCCGACGATGTGGATCTCGCTGATGCCGCCGACGGCCAGCGTCTCGCGGGCCTTCTCGACGACCTCGTCGACGGACAGCGTGTAGGCGTCGGCGTCGCCCTCGTCGTGGCTGAAGGCGCAGAACAGGCAGCGGTTGCGGCAGACGTTGGTGTGGTTGATGTGGCGGTTGGAGATGAAGTAGACCTCATCGCCGGCGCTGCGCGCGCGGGCGAAGTCGGCCATCGCCCCCACGGCGAGGATGTCGCTGGACGAGAGCAGGGCGGTCGCGTCGTCGTCGCTCAGGCGCTCACCCGCCTCGACCTTGCGCCAGACGGGGTCGAGGCCGGAACGCGCGGCAAGGGCGGAGATCTCGGTCGGGTTCACGGGGTGACTCCGGAGTCGTCAGCTGTAGCGGTCGACCACCTGCGCGGCCACCTGGGCGAGCAAGCCGCGCTCGACGGTGCCGGGGCAGGCGGCGAGGACCGACCTGGCGTCCTCAATGTACCGCAAAGCGTCGCCGCGGGCACGCTCGAGCGCCCCGGTCTCGGCTGCGGCGGTCAGGACGGTCTCGACGTCGGCGTCGGACGCGCCCGGCCGGCGGAGGATCTCCGCCAGCTCCGGCCGGGCCTCGAGAGCGTAGATGAGCGGCAGGGTGATCGTGCCGTCCCGCACGTCGGCGCCGGGCCGCTTACCGGTCGCCGCCTCGTCGCCGCTGCAGTCCAGGATGTCGTCGAACACCTGGAAGGCGAGGCCGATCAGGCGGCCGTACTCGCCGACGGCGCCTGCCGTCTCCTCCACCCCCGAGAGCAGGGCGCCCAGCGAGCACGCCGCCGAGAACAGATCCGCGGTCTTGCGCTCGCAGCGCCGTACGTAGTCCTCCACGCCGATGCCCACGTCGTGCGCCTCGGCCCGCTGCAGGACCTCGCCCTCGCTCAACCCCACGGCGGTGGCGCTCAGGAGATCGACCGCAGAGGGATCGCCCGCGCCGACCAGCTCCGAGAAGGCGCGAGCCAGGAGGTAGTTGCCGGCGGACACGGCGGTGGCGGGCCCGTACTGGTGCGCCACGGTCGGCCGGCCACGGCGCAACTCCGCGCGGTCGAGCACGTCGTCGTGGACGAGCGTGGCCATGTGGAGCAGCTCGACCGCGGCCGCCGCGCGGAGCACCGGCTCACCCGCCGCCGCGCCGCTGCGAGCACAGAGCAGCGTGAGCAGCGGCCGCACGCGCTTGCCGCCCGCAGCGAGCGTCGCGCGGCAGGCCTCCCCCAGCTCGCCGGGGTACTCCGACGCCACCGCGGTGAGGCGCTCCTCGACGAGGTCGAGGCCGCGCGCGATCCGCCGCTTCTGGGCGGCGGACGACCAGCTCAGCGAGGGCTTCGGGGTCAGCGGGGCACCTCACCGACGTGCAGCGCCACCGCGCCGAAGCCGAGGCGGCGATACCTGACCTCTATGAGGCCCGCGCCGGCCATGATGGAGGCAAGCTC
>DASUMX010000131.1:0-3882 GCA_036277455.1 Thermoleophilia bacterium | reverse complement strand
CGGGGCGGCCTCGTGGCCGCCCCGCCCCTCGAGTCTCAGGCGCCGGAGGGGTCCGGCGCCGAGGCTGTCCTTCGCGGCGCGACCGCGCCGCCTGGGTTCAGCCTCAGCCGAAGGGGCTGCCGCTCGGGACGGCGCACCCGCCGCCGGAGCCGCCGCCCCCGAGATTGCTGAGGAAGCTGGAGAACTTCTGCCGCACCTCGGTGCCGCCGCAGTCGGGACAGACCCGGTCCTCGTCCTTCAGGAAACCCTGCCGGAAGACCTCGAAGTCGTGCCCGCACTCGTCGCAGACCAGATCGTAGGACGCCATGACCCTCCATCGCGGTGGTGGACTACATACCCTAGGGGGTATTATACGCGAGGCTCGCCGGTGCGCAAACACTGTGGGGGCAGAGTAAACTGGAGACGCGGCCGCCGCCACCGGTGCAGCGGGCGGACGAGGAGGGGCAGGATGAAGACCAGGACCATCGGGATCGTGATCGTCGTCGCCGTGGTGGTCGTGGCCGCCGTGCTGGCGATCGCCTCGCGCGACTCCTCGGGCGGGGCCTCCCCGGGCGGTTCGTCCTCGGGTACTTCCTTCGCCGGCCCGATCATGGCGCCGGACGAGTTCGCGGTCGCCGACTTCGCGGGCAAGCCGCTCGTGATCAATATGTTCGGCTCCTGGTGTCCTCCCTGCAACGCCGAAGCCCCCGACCTCGCGACGTTCGCGGCGGAGAACCCGGGCGCGCAGGTCGTGGGGATCGCCTGCGAGGACACGGAGGAGGGCGCGGTCGGCTTCATGGAGGAGTTCGGCCTCACCTATCCGCTCGTGATGGACGACGGGACCCTGGTGCAGGAGTTCGGCATCCCGGCCTATCCGACGACGATCTTCTTCGACGCGCAGGGGAACGAGGTGGACCGCCTCGTGGGCTCCGCCACCCTCGACCAGTTCAACGCCTCGCTGGCGAAGGCGCAGTGACGCGCCCGTCCGCGCGCTGACGGCCCGACCCCGGCGCCGCCGATGACCGCGGTCGAGATCACCTCGCTCAGTCTGACGGCGATCGGTCTCGCCTTCGCCGCCGGCCTGCTCTCCTTCGTCTCGCCCTGCGTGCTGCCGCTGCTCCCGGTCTACCTCTCGTTCATCTCCGGCGTGGGTGTCGAGGACCTCGGGCGCGAGCATCGCCGCCGCCTGCTGCTGACCTCGCTGCTCTTCGTCGCGGGGTTCACCGTGATCTTCGTGCTCATGGGCGCCGGCGCCGGCGGCGTCGGCCGGCTCCTCATCGAGTACCGCGACGTGCTGATGATCGCCGCCGGCGCCTTCATCGCCTTCAGCGGGCTCGTCGTGGCCGGGTTCATCAGGCTCCCCGAGCCGGTGCTGAAGGTGGCGCCCAAACGGGCCGGCGCCGGCGGCGCGTTCCTCACCGGGGCCGCGCTCGCCATCGGCTGGACGCCGTGCGTGGGCTACGTGC
Source organism: Thermoleophilia bacterium (assembly GCA_036277455.1). Classification (GTDB taxonomy): domain Bacteria; phylum Actinomycetota; class Thermoleophilia; order UBA2241; family UBA2241; genus CAIXSE01. The sequence goes on along the minus strand of DASUMX010000131.1, from coordinate 2,437 downwards.
TCGGCGCGATCCTGTCCATGGCCGCGACCAGCCAGAGCGCGCTCTCGGGCTCCCTGCTCCTCCTCGTCTACTCCATGGGCCTGGGCGTGCCCTTCGTGCTCGCGGCGCTCGCGTTCGACTGGGTCAGCGCGAGACTCGGCTGGGTGAAGCGGCACTACAAGGGCATCCAGGTGACGTCCGGCCTGGTCCTCGTGGTTCTCGGCGTGCTGATGATGTTCGGGATCCTCCAGCAGCTCTCGCGCTGGATGCCGGTGGTCAGCCCCGGCGGGCTCTGATCGCCGGGGGGCGTGCCGCGCCGGCCGTGCCGGCGGTATCCTTGGCGGCGTGAGCGCTCCTCATCGCATCCCTGAGTCGTCGCCGGCGGGGCGCGCCGCGGCCGAGGCGCTGCGGCGCGACGTCGCCGGCGAGGTGTGGACCTCGCCGCTCCGGCGCTGGCTGTACTCGACGGACGCGTCGGACTACCGGATCGTGCCCGAGGTCGTCGTCGTGGCGGCCTCGCCGGACGACCTCGCGGCGGTGGCGGCCGTCTCCGCCGAGACCGGCCTGCCCGTCGTCGCCCGCGGCGCCGCCTCCAGCCTGGCCGGCCAGGCGATCGGGCCGGGCATCGTCGTCGACTGCTTCAGGCTCGACCGCATCCTGGCGATCGACGGCGACGCGCGGACGGCGCGCGTCCAGCCGGGCGTGGTGCAGGCGGCGCTCAACGCGGCGGCGGCGCCGCACAGTCTGGAGTTCGGGCCCGACACCTCCACCGTCGACCAGGCCACCATCGGCGGCATGGTCGGCAACAACTCGTCGGGCTCCCGGTCCATCGTGTACGGCGAGAGCAAGGACAAGGTCGTGCGCGTCGCCGGCGTGCTCGCCGGCGGCGAGTCGATGACGTTCGGGGCTTGCGCCGGCGGCGATCTGGCGGCCGGCGCTCGCGGGACGGCGGGGGAGAGGCTCGCGGCGGCGCTCGCGCGGGTGCGCGAGCGGTACCGCGAGCCCATCGCGACCGGCTTCCCGCAGACCCGCCGCTGCACGTCCGGCTACAACCTGCGCGAGCTGCTCGCGCCGGAGCCCAACCTGGGCAGGCTGCTCGCCGGCTCCGAGGGCACGCTCGCGCTCTTCACCGAGCTCGAGGTGCAGCTCGACCCGCGCCCCGCCCGGCGCGCCGGCGCGGCGCTCACGTTCGCCACCCTGCGCGCGGGGCTGGAGGCGAACCTCGCGATCCTCGAGACGGCGCCCTCGGCGGTCGAGTTCCTCGACCTCGCGCCGCTGCGCCGCTCCCCGAACGTCGCGACCTTCCGGCGCATGGCCGGCCTGCTCGCCGGCGCAGAGGAGGCCATGCTCACCGTCGAGTACCAGGGCAGCGAGGAGGAGGCGCTCGCCGGCCTGGACCGGCTGCGGGCGCGGGCCGGCGAGCTCGGCGCCGTGCAGGTGGTGTGGCTCGAGCAGCCGGCGGACCTCGCCGAGGCGGCGGCCCTGCGCCGCAGCGTCCTGCCGCTGCTCATGGGGGCGCCGGGGGCGGAGCGCCCGGCCGCCTTCGTGGAAGACACGGCGGTGGCGCCGGAGCGTCTCGCCGACTTCGTCGCCGACCTGCAGCGCGTGGTCGCCGCTCACGGCGCACGGGCGAGCTTCACCGGTCACGCCTCGGCCGGGTGCCTGCACCTGCGGCCGCTGCTCGACCTCAAGACCGCCGCCGGAGTGGCGCGCCAGGAGGCGCTCGCGAGCGACGTCGGCCGCCTCGTCATGGAGTACCACGGCGCGATCTCCGGCGAGCACGGCTGCGGGCGCTCGCGGAGCTGGTTCCTCCCGCAGCTCCTCGGCCCGCGGCTCTACGAGGCAATGGTGGCCGTCAAGGACGCGTTCGACCCGCGGCGCCTGCTCAATCCCGGCGTCGTGGTGGACGGACCGCCGGTCTCGGAGTCGCTCCGCTTCGGCCCCGACTACCGCGGCGATCACGGCTGGACGCCGCGCCTCTCCTATGCAGCCGAGGGCGGCTTCGGCCCGGCCGTGGAGAAGTGCTTCGGGGCCGGTCTCTGCAAGAAGCTCACCGGCACGATGTGCCCGCCGGGCATCGCGACGCGCGACGAGGCGCGCACCACGCGGGCGCGCGCCAACGCCCTGCAGGGAGTGGTCTGCGGCGCCGTGCCCCTCGGGGAGATCGCGGCGGACGAGTTCCAGGAGGCCCTCGGCACGTGCGTCGCCTGCAAGGCGTGCAAGACCGAGTGCCCGGCCGGTGTGGACATGGCGGCGCTCAAGGTCGAGTGGCTCGCGGAGGTCCGGGCGCGCGAGGGCGTGCCGCCGCTCGCACGAGGGATAGGCGACTTTCGCCGGCTCGCGGCCCTCGCCGCCCCGGTCGCCCCGCTGGTGAACGGGCTTGGGCGCACCCGCCTGGCGCGTGCGGTGGCGAGGCAGGTCGGCGTGGCCCGGGAGCGGCCGCTGCCAAGGTTCGACC
>DASUMX010000130.1:0-4216 GCA_036277455.1 Thermoleophilia bacterium | reverse complement strand
GGGCGGGCCTGGTGACGGGCCCGCCCGCCGCCCCTTTTCTTGCGTCAGAGAGCGGTGGCGCCGGCGGGCGCCTCCGGCGCCGGACCGGTGTCCTCGGGCTCGCCCGAGGCGGCGAGCCGGACGGCGGCGAGCAGGCGGGCGGCGGCGGACGCCGCGTCCTCGCCGCCGTCGACGAAGGCGCGCAGGCCGACCACGTTGGGCGCGGCCCGGTGCGCGTCGACCCAGGAGTGCACGAGCAGCAGCTCGTCGATCGCCTTCGCCGGCAGCGGCGCGCGCGGCGGCTCGGCGGCGGCGAACTCGCCGAGCAGCTCCCGCGCCGCCTGCTCGGTGAACGCCCCGCGGCCCACCTCGCGCTCGACGACCACGGAGCCGGCGCGGACGCCCCAGAGCGCCGCCCATCCGCGCCGCCGCGACGGGTAGACCAGCACGAGGTCTTCGCGCTGCGCGGCGCGCAGCCGGCGCACGCCGCGCGCCGCGCGCGCCAGCGTCTCGCGCTGGTTCTGCAGGCGCGCCGCCTGCTCGAACGCGAGCGTCTGGACGAGCGCCGCCTGGCGCTCGACGAGGCGTTGGTCGAGGTCGTCGGCGTGCCCCTCCAGTACGCGGCGGACGTCGGCGACGACAGCCGCGTACTCGCCGTTGAGCGGCCGACTGCACGGCGACAGGCAGGCGCCCGTGCCGGCGCGCTGGCAGGCGTGCTCGCGCCCGCCCCTCGGCAGGTGGGCGCAGGTGCGCAGCGGGTAGGCGCTGTTGACGCAGTCGACGAAGCGCCGGGCCAGGCTGGCCTTGCGGAACGGCCCGGCGTAGTAGGAGCCGTCGTCGCGGAGGTTGGGCGTGGCGTAGAGCCGCGGGTACTCCTCCGCGCTGAGCTTGACGTACTGGTAGCCGGCGGCCCTGGTGCCGTGCGAGTTGTACGGCGGCCGGTGCTTCGCGATCAGGCGGCTCTCGAGCAGGAGCGCAGCGAACTCGGAGCCGGTCTCGATCACGTCGATGCGCTCGAGCAGCTCCAGCGCCTGGCGGGCGTGGAACGCCTGCCGCTGCAGGAAGTGGTCGCGCGTGCGCCGCCGCAGGTTCTCCGCCTTGCCGATGTACAGCGGGGCGCCCCTGGCGTCCTTCATCAGGTACACGCCGGAGGCGGTCGGGAGCTTCTCGGTGAGTGAGATCTTGTGGTAGTTGCGCCGGGTCGCGGGCTCGCAGAAGCGCGCGACCTCCTCGAGCGTGTGCATGCCCTGCTCCTCCAGCCACGAGAGGAACAACAGCAGCAGCTCGGCGGTGGCCTGCGCGTCGTGCAGGGCGCGATGGACCGGCTTGACCCTGGTGTCGAAGCGGTAGGAGAGGGCGCTGAGCGAGCAGCGCTGCTGCGGGCAGAGCTTGCGCGCCAGGCGCAGCGTGTCGAGTGCGGGCCGCGGGAACGTCTGCCCGCGCTGCTTGCCGAGCTCGTAGTCGAGGAAGCCGAGGTCGAACGGGGCGTTGTGGGCCACCAGCACCGAGTGGGCGGCGAAGTCGACGAACTTGGGCAGCACGACCTCGATGGGCGGCGCCCCGGAGACGGTCTCGTCGTCGATGCCGGTGATGCCGGTGATCATGGCGGGGATCGGCATGCCCGGGTTGACGAGGGCGGAGAACGTGGCGACCTCGCGCCCGCCCTCGACGCGCACGGCGCCGATCTCGGTGATCTTGCAGAAGCCCGGCGTGGCCCCCGTGGTCTCGATGTCGACGACGGTGAAGGCCACGTCGGCGAGGTCGCGGCGCCGCGCCCGCCACGCCGCGAGCCCGACGTGGACGTCGCTCTCCCACAGGAAGCGCTCGTCGCTCTCGACGATGTCGGCGACGAGCTTGCGCATGAGCTCGGGAGGGCAGTTGGCGACGGGGAAGAGGCGGGGCCACACCTCGCGGTAGTCGAGGGCTTCGCCGGCCTGCTCGAGCAGGCTCTGGAACTCGTCGACGGTGGTGAACGCCAGCTGCACGCGATAATCCTACGCTCCCGCGCCGACGGATGCACGGGCGGCGATGACGCGGCGCCCGTCTTGCGCTCGTCCCGGGCGCGTCGTTACGCTCGCGAGCGAACCGGGTAGGTCCCTGACCGAGTTTTCCGGAAGACGTGCCCCGGCGCCGCGGCATCCGCCGCCCGGCCGGGGCCCCGCGCTGAGGAGTCACCCCGTGGATGTTGAGAAGCTTCACAACGAGGTCCTGCGCGCCTTCAACGATTCGTGCGTGATCGCCACCAGGCAGTACAGCGGCCGCGGCTTCCGTCCGGCCGCGGACGCGTACTTCGAGGAGGACACGCGCGAGATCGTGGTGCGCTTCGACCTGGCCGGCATGGCGATGAGCGACATCGAGCTGCTCGTCGACCGGCGCGAGCTCGTCGTGCGCGGCGAGCGCACGTTCCAGACGAGGGAGGGCCGCGTCTACCAGCAGGTCGAGATGGACTACGGCCCGTTCGAGCGCCGCGTGCGCCTCATGGTCGACGTCGACCCGGAGGTCACCACCGCGACGTACGAGGCCGGCGTCCTCGAGGTCAGGCTGACCCTGACGCCGCAAGAGCAGGGCGCCCGCAAGATCGACATCCAGACAGGAGGAGGTGACGCATGAGCGAGCCCCAGGAACCGCAGGTCGAAGAAGCCGCCGCTCAGGACATCCCCGCCGTCCTGCCGGTGCTGCCGCTGCGCGACACGGTGGTGTTCCCGGACACGATGATCCCGCTGACCATCGGCCAGGAGCGCAGCATCAAGCTGATCGACGACGTGCTCGCCGGCGACCGCCTGCTGGCGATGGTGACGAGCAAGGACGCCGAGATCGAGACGCCGGGGCCGGACCTGCTCTACCCGGTCGGCACGGTCGGGCTCGCGCACAAGATGATCAAGCTGCCGGACGGCACCATGCGCATCCTGGTGCAGGGCCTGCAGCGGGTGCGCGTCGAGGAGTACGTGAGCGAGGAGCCGTACCTGGTCGCGCGCACCGAGAAGATCGAAGACGTCGCCACCGAGTCCCAGGAGTCGGAGGCCCTGCGCGCCAGCCTGCTGAACGTCTTCAGCAAGATCGTCGCGCTGGTGCCGTACCTGCCGGAAGAGCTCGAGATGGCCGCGGCCAACGTCGAAGGCCCCGGGCCGCTCACGTTCCTCATCGCCAGCACCATGCGCATCAAGGCGGAGGACAAGCAGGCGCTGCTCGAGGAGGACGACGTCGAGGCGCGGATGCGCAAGCTCATCGGCATCCTCACGCGCGAGCTCGACGTGCTGGAGCTGGGCTCCAAGATCCAGAGCGACGTGCGCGGGGAGATCGACAAGAGCCAGCGCGAGTACTTCCTGCGCCAGCAGCTCAAGGCCATCCAGCAGGAGCTGGGCGAGACCGACGAGCAAGAGGCGGAGATCAACGAGCTGCGCCAGAAGGTCGAGGAGCTGGCGCTCCCGGAGGAGGCCGACAAGGCGGCCCGCCGGGAGCTCGACCGCCTCGCCAACATCTCGCCGCAGAGCGCCGAGTACCCGGTCATCCGCACGTATCTGGACTGGATCATCACCCTGCCCTGGAACGTGCACAGCGAGGACAACCTCGACGTGGCGCACGCCCGCGAGATCCTCGACCGCGACCACTACGACCTCGACAAGGTCAAGGACCGCATCCTCGAGTTCCTGGCGGTGCGCAAGCTCAAGGACGACCTGCACGGGCCGATCCTGTGCTTCGTCGGCCCGCCCGGCGTGGGCAAGACGAGCCTCGGCCACAGCATCGCCGAGGCGATGGGGCGCAAGTTCGAGCGCATCAGCGTCGGCGGCGTGCGCGACGAGGCCGAGATCCGCGGGCATCGCCGCACCTACGTGGGGGCGATGCCGGGCATCATCATCCGCGCCATGCGGGACGCCGGCACCGACAACCCGCTGTTCATGATCGACGAGATCGACAAGATGGGCGCCGACTGGCGCGGCGACCCCTCGAGCGCGATGCTCGAGGTGCTCGACCCGGAGCAGAACGTCACGTTCCGCGACCACTACCTGGACCTGCCGTTCGACCTCAGCAAGGTCCTCTTCATCACCACGGCCAACCAGCTGGAGCCGGTCCCGGGTCCGCTGCGCGACCGCATGGAGATCATCAACCTCGCCGGCTACACCATCGAGGAGAAGCTCCACATCGCGAAGAAGTACCTGGTTCCGCGGCAGATCGAGGCCAACGGCCTGCGGCCGGGGCAGGTCAAGTTCCAGGACCAGGCCATCGTCGAGATCATCTC
>DASUMX010000129.1:0-2546 GCA_036277455.1 Thermoleophilia bacterium | reverse complement strand
TGCGCGGCAGCATCACGAAGTCGGTGGTCATGAGCGACCCCGCCGTGTGCTCGGGGTGGCTGGCGAGGCGGCGCAGGTCCTGCTCGCGCTTGTCCGGGAGGCGCGCGAGGAGCTCCTGCGCCAGCGTGTCCGGAAGGTGACTCAGGACGTCCGCGGCCTCGTCCGGCTCGATGTGCTCGAGGACCTGTGCGGCGCGCTCCAGCGGCATCTCCTGCAGCGCCGCGCTGCGCAGGCCCTCTTCCATCTCCTGCAGCGTGTCCGCGGCGAGGCTGGCGTTGAGGGCCGCGAGGACCGCCGCGCGTTCACGCGTGCCGACCTGGCTGATGACCTCGGCGATGTCGGCCGGGTGCAGCTCCGCGAGCTCGGCGAAGGACTCCACGAAGTTGAGCCGCGACAGGCGCAGCGCGATCAGGTTGACGTCGTTCCAGGGGACGAAGTCGCCGCTCTTCTTCGGCAGGCGGCGCGAGATGAAGCCCAGGCCGAAGCGCCGGGCCAGCGCCGCGGAGCTGGCGTCGACGCCGGCGACCACGAGGTGGTCCGCGTCCGGCGCGAGCACCACGTCCTGCACGCGCACGAACGCCCGCCGGCGCATGTCCAGCACCTGGTTGTCGAGCAGCGCGTCCACCAGGGGGAGCTCGTCCGGGCGCAGCGACGCCGCCTTGACCGCCTCGAGCGGCACGCCCAGCACCAGCCGCTCGCCGTCGACATCGATCTCGCCGACCTGCGCCCACGATGCCGCGAGCTGCCCCTCATCGCGGTCGATGAAGAACGCGGTCACGACCGGACGGTCGGTCGCGGTGCTCGCGACGACGTCGGCGAGCTCACCCACCTCCGCGCCGGCGACGTCGAGGACCTTCATGCCGTCGAGCTCGGAGAGCGCCAGCGAGCCGGGGATCTCGTCCATGGAGCGGTGCACGTCCTTTCGTGGGGGGGTGCCCGACGAGAATGCCAGTCGGGCAGGAGACCGTCAATCGCCGCGCCGTCGGAGCCAGCCACAACGATAGCGCTCGTAGGCACCCGGTGCTGTATGCTCTCGCGGTCATTCTCCCACCCATCGACCCCGAAGGAGGACGAGGTCTCTATGCAAGCGGCAGACGCCGGCTCGGGCGGAGCGCTCGAGCGGTTCTTCAAGTTCAAACAGTGGGACACGTCGATCAAGCGCGACACGCTCGCCGGGCTCGCGACCTTCATGGTCATGGCCTACATCATCTTCGTGAACCCGAACATCCTCGGGCTGGGCGGCGCCCCCGAGGGTCTCCCGTTCGCCGCGGCGCTCACGTCGACGTGTCTCGTGGCCGGCGTCATGACCATCCTCATGGGTCTGGTGACCAACCGCGCCTACGCCATCGCCCCCGGCATGGGACTCAACGCCGTCGTGGCGTTCAGCCTCGTGCTCGGCCAGGGGCTCACGATGGCCGAGGCGATGGGCCTCATCGTGCTCGAGGGTGTCGCCATCCTGATCCTCGTGCTCACCGGCTTCCGGGAGGCGATCTTCAAGGCGATCCCGATCGAGCTCAAGAAGGCGATCGTCGTGGGCATCGGCTTCTTCATCCTCTTCATCGGGCTCGTGGACGGCGGGCTCATCAACGTCAACGGCGGCACGCCGGTCGGGCTCGTCGAGCTGGGGACCGTGCCGATGGTGCCACTCGCCGTGACTGTGTTCGGGCTCGTCGTGACCATCGTCATGCTGGCGTTGCGCTGGCGCGCCGCGATCCTGCTCGGCATCGTCTTCGCGACGATCTTCGCGATCGTCCTCAACTACGCCTGGGGCAAGGACGCCGGATTCCTCGTGGGGCAGGCGATCATCCCGACCGACATCGTCGCAAGCCCGGACTTCAGCCTCGTCGGCGAGTTCAGCTTCGGCGCCTTCGGCAAGCTCGGCATCACGGCGGCCGTCCTGTGGATCTTCAGCCTCATGCTGAGCGACTTCTTCGACACCATGGGCACCCTTGTCGGCGTGGGCGGCGAGGCCGGTTACCTCGACAAGAAGGGCGACCTCCCGCAGGTGAACCGCCCGCTGCTCGTCGACTCCCTCGCCGCCGCCGCCGGTGGCGCCGTCAGCGCTTCGTCGGCCACGACCTACATCGAGTCCGGCGCCGGCGTGGCGCAGGGCGGCCGCACCGGCTGGGTGGCGATCGTCGTGGGCGTGCTGTTCCTGGTGGCCATGTTCTTCTCACCGATCTTCGGCGTCGTGCCCGGCCAGGCGACCGCGGCGGCCCTCGTCGTCGTGGGCTACCTCATGATGGCGACGCTGACCAGGGCCGAGAGCGAGGCGGACCACGACACGAGCGAGCCCAAGGCCGGCATCAACTTCGGCAACCTGGCCTTCGGCCTGCCCGCCGTGCTGATCATCACGATCATGCCGCTCACGTACAGCATCACGAACGGCATCGGCGCAGGGTTCATCGCCTACGTGCTCATCCGGATCGTGCAGGGCAAGGCGCGCGAGGTGAGCTGGATGCTCTGGGTCTCCTCGATCGCCTTCATCATCTACTTCATCTTCCCGTGGCTACAGGCGCAGGGCTGGGTCTGAGACCGGGCTGACC
>DASUMX010000128.1:0-2269 GCA_036277455.1 Thermoleophilia bacterium | reverse complement strand
GTCCCTGCGGCCGTCGGCGCGCAGCTCGCTCACGACGGTCGCGCCGAGCACGGACAGCTCGTCCATGCCTCCCTCGCGGCGGTCGTCGCCGCCGCCCGGGGCGCCCGGCTGGCGCGGCACGGCGCGCGTGCCCTCACGTCGCGGTGCGGCGCGGTGGACATCCTCGAGGCCGTCGGGGTCGACGTGGACTGCGACGTCACTGCGGTGGAGCGCAGTATCGGCCTCGCGGGCATCGGCCTCTTCAACGGCATGAGCCCGGCCGTCCACCCGGGCGGTCTGGGCCGCATCCTCAGCCAGATCCGCTTCGGCTCGACGCTGAACATCGCCGCGTCGCTCGCCAACCCGGTGCGGCCGACCCACGGCGTGCGCGGCGTCTACGCCGAAGGGCTGCTGGGACCCGTCGGGAGCGTGATGATGGAGATCGGGTACGAGCACGCGCTGGTCGTACACGGCTACGACGACCGGCGTGAAGCAGGCATGGACGAGCTGTCCGTGCTCGGCGCGACCGTCGTGAGCGAGCTGCGCGCCGACGGCCGCCGGGACTCGTACACGGTCGAGCCCGAGGACTTCGGGCTGCGGCGCGCGGCACACGGCGAGATCGCGCCGCTGGGCGACCTGCGCGCCGAGGCCGTGCGCTTCCTGCAGGTGCTGGGCGGCCGCGGCCACGAGGCGTGCGGCGATGCCGCCTGCCTCAACGCGGCCGCCGTCCTCTACGTGTCGGGTCAGGCCGCCGACCTCGGCGACGGGCTCGCGCAGGCGCGCGAGGCGGTCGCGAGCGGGGCGGCGCTCGCCAAGCTCGAGGAGTGGGTCGCGGCGCAGGCCGGCGGACTCGAGCAGCGCAGCGCCGGCGAGGCCCGCCTGGCGGCGCTGCGCGCGGAGGCGGGCCTCCGGTCCTGACGGCGGGGCGCGCGGGGGCGGTCGCGACGTCCGCCCCGCCGCCTCGGCAGGCGCGAGCGCCTGATTGACGCCCGCGACGCAACGGCGATAGCCTTGCCGGGCATCTCCCAGCTGCAGGGAAGCCGGTGCAAGGCCGGCGCTGCCCCGCAACTGTAGGCGCGGACGAACGTCGCAGGCACGCCACTGCCCTCGGGCGGGAAGGCGCGACAAGTAGGACGAAGCGCGAGCCAGGAAACCTCAGCGGGAGATCACTGCGACAACGCCTCGAGGGAGGGCATGCGGTGGACAGAGCACAGGACCGGCCCGTTCGAGGCCGTCTCATCCTCGTCACCGGCGGCGCGCGGAGCGGCAAGAGCACGTACGCGGAGCGGCTCGCGGCGCAGCTGGCCGAGCCGCACGGCGGCCGGGTGACCTACATCGCCACGTCTCAGACCTACGACGAGGAGATGGAGCAGCGCGTGACCGCGCACCAGGCCTCGCGGCCGGAGACGTGGACCACGGTCGAGTGCCCGGTCGAGGTGCCGGCGGCAGTGCGCGCGGCCGCCGCCGGCGTGGGTGAAGGGGGCGCCGGAGCCGCAGGCCCCACCGGCTCCCCGCCCGTCATCCTGCTCGACTGCGTCACCCTCTGGGTGACCAACCTCCTCTTCAGCGGCGGCGCCTTCGGCGGCAGCGAGCCGCCGGAGGGCGGCTACAACTACGACAAGGACCTGCTGCCGCCGGCCGAGGAGCGCGCCGCCGCGGCGCGCGTCACGGCCGCCGTCACCGGTCTGATCGCCGCCGTCGCCGAGACCGGCGTGACCCTGGTCGCCGTCACCAACGAGGTGGGGCTCGGGGTCGTCCCCGAGTACCCCCTCGCTCGCCTGTACCGCGACCAGCTGGGATGGGCCAACCAGCGCCTCGCCCGCGACGCCGACGGTCTCTACCTGCTCGTCTCCGGCCACCCTCTCGACGTCAAGGCGCTGGCGGCCGGAGCGCCTGCGGCGGCCGGCCCCTCGTCCACCCCATCCCCGGATGATCTCTCGTCACCCCCAAAGGAGTCCCAGTGACCGACCTGCTCGCCAGAACCATCGCCGCCATCGGCCCGCTCGATGCCGACGCCATGCGCGCTGCGGAGGCACGCCAGCTGCAGCTCACCAAGCCGCCCAAGGCGCTCGGCCGCCTCGAGACGCTCTCGATCCAGCTGGCCGGCATCCAGGGCAGGGAGCAGCCGGTCATCGAGCAGAAGGCGATCGCCGTCATGGCGGCCGACCACGGCGTCGTCGCCGAGGGCGTCAGCGCCTTTCCCGCCGAGGTCACGCCGGCGATGGTCCTCAACATGGTCGCCGGCGGCGCCGGCATCAACGTCATCGGCCGGCACGTCGGCGCCCGCGTC
>DASUMX010000127.1:0-9553 GCA_036277455.1 Thermoleophilia bacterium | reverse complement strand
CGCAGCTGCGGCATCCACCTCGTGGTGGCCACGCAGCGCCCGTCGGTCGACGTGGTCACCGGCATGATCAAGACCAACATCCCCTCGCGCATCGCCTTCGCCGTGGCCTCGCAGACCGACTCCCGCATCATCCTCGACCAGGGCGGGGCGGAGAGCCTGCTGGGCATGGGCGACATGCTGTTCAGCCCCATGGGGAGCAGCAAGCTGCTGCGCGTGCAGGGCGCCCTGGTGACGAGCGCCGAGATGAAGCTCGTCACCGAGCACTGGAAGCGCCAGGCCAAGCCCGACTACCACGAGGAGCTGCTCGAGAACCCGGCCGGCCCCGACGCCGAGCAGTCGGCGCAGTCGGCCGGCGGCGACGAGCTCCTCGGCGAGGCCATCAAGACCGTGGTGAACACGGGTGCGGCGAGCGTGGCGCTGCTGCAGCGGCGCCTGCGCGTGGGCTACGCGCGCGCCGGACGACTCATCGACATCATGGAGGAGATGGGCATCATCTCCGGGTACGACGGCAGCAAGGCGCGCGCGGTGCTCATCGACGAGGCGGGTCTGCCGATGGCGCTCGCGCGCCTCAGCGGCGACGTCGTGGACGACCCCGTGGCGGACGCCGGCGAGCCCGAGACCGCGGCCCCGGCGCCGGAGGGGCCGCCTCCGGCGGCCGAGCCGGCGCCCGCCGACCTCTGAGCCTCGCGCAGCCTCGGAGCTCGTTTGTCATCCCAGCACCCGGTTACTAGACTGTACGTTCGGGTGAGCGCCGCGACCGGACCCCCAGCGGCGAGCGAGGAGAACGGCATCCACCGTGTTTGAGATCGGCACCACGCTGCGCGAGGCCCGCGTCCGCCGCGCCCTCACGCTGCAGCAGGTCGAGGAAGACATCAAGATCCGGGTCAAGTACGTCCAGGCCATGGAGAACGAGGACTGGGACGTCATGCCGGGGGTCACCTACGTCAAGGGCTTCCTGCGCACGTACTCCACCTATCTCGGCCTCGACCCGGAGGTCATCATCGGCGAGTTCCGCTCCCGCGCCATCGCCCCGTCCGCCGAGCACCACGAGCCGTTCGGCGGCTCGTCGGTCATCGGCAAGCCGCACGGCCACCGCGGCCGCAACACCGTCGTGGTCGTCGCCGTGGTCTGCCTCCTCGCCCTGGCGGTCATCTACGCGCTCGGCCTCATGAACGGCGACGGCGGCGAAGAGCCCACCACGACGCCCGGCGCGCTCGGCATCGCCAGCCCGTCGCCGTCGCCGAGCGCCTCGCCCACGCCGTCGCCGAGCGCGACCGGCGTCCCCGCCTGGCAGAAGGACCTCGTCAAGATCGAGGCCGTGGACGGGGACTGCTGGATGGAGGTGCGGCGCAACAACAGCACCGGCGTCGTGCTGTTCTCGGGTACGCTCAAGAAGGGCGACATGCAGAAGTTCAAAGGCAAGGACATCTGGATGAGCCTCGGCGCTCCCGCCAACGTGGAGCTCGTGGCCGCCGGCAAGAAGGCGAAGCTGAAGAGCGACGTCGGCCCGTGGACGGTCGAGGTCATCCGGGGGCGCGTCGTCCAGGGTCCAGAGACGCAGGGGTAGCACATGGCCAAGGAATTCTCGTTCGACGTGGTCTCCAGGGCGGATCTCAACGAGGTGCGCAACGCCGTGAACATGGCGCAGAAGGAGATCGCGACGCGGTACGACTTCAAGAAGAGTGTGAGCTCGGTGACGCTGGAGGGTGAGGCGCTCGTGCTCGTCTCCGACAACGACGGCAAGCTCAAGCAGGTCGTCGACGTGCTCGAGGAGAAGCTCGTGCGCCGCAAGGTGCCGCTCAAGGCCATCCAGTACGGCAAGGTGGAGGAGGCCCTCGGCGGCACCGTCCGGCAGCGCGCGCCCATCGCCCAGGGCATCCCGGACGAGAAGGCCAAGGCGATGAACAAGCTCCTGCGCCAGCGCTACAAGAAGGTCAAGGTCCAGATCCAGGGCGACACCGTGCGCGTGTTCTCGGCCAGCAAGGACGAGCTCCAGGCGGCCATGGGCGCCCTGCGTGACGAGGATTGGGGCATCCCGGTCCAGTTCGTCAACTACCGCTGAGGCCCGTCACGGGCAGCTCGTTCTTCATCCAGACCCTCGGCTGCCCGAAGAACGAGGCCGACTCCGACGCGCTCGAGGCGCGGCTCCGCGCCGCGGGGCACCGCCCCGCGGCGGCCGGCCGCGCCGCCGTCGTCGTCGTCAACACCTGCGGCTTCATCGACGCCGCCAAGGAGGAGTCGATCGAGGCCATCCTCGACGCCTCCGCGGCCGCCCACGCCCGCGGCGCGCGGGTGGCTGCCGTCGGCTGCCTCGTGGAGCGCTACCGCGACGAGCTCGCCGCCGAGATCCCGGAGGTGGACCTGTGGTGCGGCCTGGACACGGCGCCGCTCCTCGCGGCGCTCGCGGCCGGCGAGGCGACCGCGACGGCCGGGGGGGCCGGCGCGGCGGTGCCCGTCCCGCGCCGGCCGCGCCCGGTCAGCGCCTACGTCAAGATCTCGGACGGCTGCGACCGGCGCTGCTCGTTCTGCGCCATCCCGCTGATCAAGGGCGACTACGAGACGGTCGCCGCCGCAGAGGTGCTGCGCACGGCGCGCGCGGCCCTGGCCGCCGGCGCCCGCGAGCTGGTGCTCGTCGGCCAGGACACCTCGCGCTGGGCGCAGCCGGGGTGGGGCGGAGTGAGCCGCCTGCTGGGCGAACTGGCGGCCCTCGAGCCCGCCCCCGACTGGCTGCGCCTGCTCTACCTGCAGCCGGAGGGCATCGACGACGCCCTCCTGGAGGCCCTTGCGGCGCACGCCGTGCCCTACGTGGACGTCCCCCTCCAGCACGCCTCCGGCGCCGTCCTGCGCCGCATGAGGCGCTCGGGAGACGGGGATGCCCATCTGGCGCTCCTGCAGCGCATCCGCGCCGCGCTGCCCGGCGCCGCCGTGCGCTCCACGTTCATCGCCGGGTTCCCGGGCGAGACCGACGCGGAGTTCGAGGAGCTCGTGGGCTTCGTCCGCGACGCCGGGCTCGCCGTGGCCGGCGTCTTCGTCTACGACGAGCAGGAGGGCACGGCGGCGGCCGGCATGCCCGGCGCCGTGCCTCACCAGCTCGCCCTCGAGCGTGCCGCCCGCCTCGGCGAGGTCATCGACCGCGAGGCGGAGCGCTTCTGGTCGGACCTCGCCGGCGCCACGGTCGACGTCCTCGTGGAGCGCGGCGCGTCGCGCCCCGGCGACGCCGCGATCGGCCGCATCGCCCTGCAGGCGCCGGACGTCGACGGCCGCACGACGGTCCGCGGCGCCCGCGTCCGCCGCGGCGACCTCGTCTCTGCCGTCGTCGGCGACACCCTCGGGTATGATGTGGAGGCCGTCGCCGCGACAGGGGGACCGTGAGCAGCCAGCTCAACCTCGCCAACAGCATCACCATCGCACGGATCCTGCTCGTCCCGGTGTTCCTGGTGATCCTCCTCTCGGGCCTGCCGCAGCCCTACGGCGACCTGCTCGCGGCGGCCGTCTTCATCCTCGCCGCGGCCACCGACAAGCTCGACGGCTACGTGGCGCGGCGGAGCAAGCAGGTCACCACGCTCGGGCAGTTCCTCGACCCCCTCGCCGACAAGCTGCTCATCGCCGCCGCGCTCATCGCCCTGGTGGCGCAGGACCGCGTGGCGGCCTGGGTCGCCATGGTCATCATCGGGCGGGAGATCGCCGTGAGCGTGCTGCGCATCATCGGCGTCTCACAGGGGGTCTCCATCCCCGCCGACAAGTACGGCAAGCTCAAGACCGTGCTGCAGATCGTGTACGTGGTGTACGTGCTCTTCCCGACGGCCGACATCGCGGAGCTCATCCACGTCTCCACCGACGTGGCCGTGATCATCCAGTGGATCCTCGCCGTCGTGGTCGTCGGCGTGACCCTGGCGAGCGGAGTGAACTACTTCAGGAACGCCCGGGGCCTCATCCGCATGCCCGGGACCAGCGGCTGATGCCTCCGGGAGCGCCGCGCGCGGCCGTGGTCCTCAGCGGCAACGAGCTGCTCGACGGCCGCACCCGCGACACCAACGGCGCCTTCGTCTGCGACGACCTGAGCCGTCGCGGCGTCAAGGTGACGGAACTGCTGACGGTGGCCGACGACCGCGACCGGCTCGCCGCCGCCCTCCGGCACGCGCTCGGAGGGGCGCCCGAGCTCCTGGTGATCGGCGGCGGGCTGGGCACCACGCACGACGACCTCACCGCCGAGTGCCTGGCGGAGGTCCTCGGGGTCCCGCTGGAGGAGGACGCGGGCGCGCTCGCCTACGTCGAGGAGCGCTCCCGCGCCGTCGCCGCGCGCCGGCACCTCGACTTCGCGGAGACCTTCACGCTGGCGCGCCGCCAGGCGAGGCTGCCGGCCGGCTCCACCGCCGTCCCGCCGGCCGGCGTCGCGCCCGGCATCGCGGCGCGCGCGGGGCGGACGCGCATCTTCGCCTATCCCGGCGTGCCCTACGAATTTCAGCAGATGTGGCTCGAGACGGCGGCGGCGCTCGAGCACGACGGCTTCTTCCCGGACGTCGTCGTGCGCGTGGTCCGCGTGTTCGGGGTCGGCGAGCTGCAGGTCGGGCCCGTCCTGGACGCGCTGCCGCACGATCTGGTCGAGCTCGGCGTCAACGTCGGCGGGGGAGAGGTGACCGTGCGCATCCGCCACCGGCGCGGACCCGGTGGGCAGGCGCAGGCGGACGCGCTCGTGGCGGCCCTCGAGGCCGGGGTGCCGGTGTACTCGACCGACGGCCGCACCGTGGACGACCTCATCGCCGGCGCCCTGCGCGGCCGCGGCCTGACGCTCGCGGTGGCCGAGTCGTGCACCGGCGGCCTGCTCGGCTCCCGCATCACCGCCAGGCCGGGCAGCTCCGACTACTTCCTCGGCGGCGTGATCAGCTACGGCAACCAAGCGAAGGTCGACCTCCTGGACGTCCCGGCCGCCATGCTGGCGCGGCACGGCGCGGTGTCGGAGGAGGTGGCCGGGGCGATGGCCGCCGGCGCGCGCGCCCGGCTCGGCGCCGACTACGCCCTCTCCGTCACCGGCGTGGCCGGCCCGGACGGCGGCACGCCGGACAAGCCGGTCGGTCTGGTCTACCTCGGGTGCGCCGGGCCGGAGGGCACGCAGGTCCACAGGGGCTCGTTCCCCGGCGACCGCGAGAGCGTGCGCACCTTCAGCGCCACCACCGCGCTGCACCTGCTGCGCCGCGCGCTCGCGCCGTGAACGGCGCCGCGCCGGCCCGGCCGGCGCGCCTGCGCCTGTTCGTGGCCTGCGACCTGCCCCCGGAGGTCGAACGCGCCGTCGCCGCGTGGCAGCGCGAGGAGCTGGGCCGGCACGAGGACCTCCGGCTCCTGCCGGCCCTGCACCTCACGCTCGCGTTCCTCGGCAGCCTCGAGGCCGCCCGGGTGCCGGACCTCGAACGTGTCCTGCGCGCCATCACCTGGACGCGCGCGGAGTGCCGCTTCCGCGAGCCGCTGTTCCTGCCGGCGCGCGGCAAGCGGCACGTCGTCGCGCTCGAGCTCGACGACCCCGCCGGCGCCCTGCGCCGGCTGCAGGCGGACGTGGCCGCCGGGCTCGCGGCCGAAGGCCTGTACGAGCCCGAGGAGCGCCCCTGGCTGCCGCACGTCACCGTCGCCAGATTCCGCCGTCCAGGTCACCCATTTTCCCTGCAAAATGTGAACATCGGCGGGTTTGGTGTCGTCCGGATGGTCTTGTATAGTAGCCACCTGGAACGGGCCGGAGCAGTGCACACCCCCGTAGCAGACTTTCCCGCGTCCTGAGCAAGAGAGGAGCGCTACCTTGGACAAAGACAAAGCCCTCGAGGCTGCCGTCACCCAGATCGAGCGCCAGTTCGGCAAGGGCAGTGTCATGCGCATGGGCGACCACCCCGTGAGCGACGAGATGCAGATCGTCCCGAGCGGGTCGCTGGCACTCGACATCGCGCTCGGCGTGGGCGGCATCCCGCGCGGCCGCATCGTCGAGATCTACGGCCCGGAGGCCTCGGGCAAGACCACCCTCGTCTATCACCTCATCGCCCAGGCGCAGAAGCTCGGCGGGCAGGCGGCGTTCATCGACGCCGAGCACGCCATGGACCCCATCTACGCCAAGACCATCGGCGTCGACGTGGACAACCTGCTGGTCTCGCAGCCGGACTACGGCGAGCAGGCCCTGGAGATCGCCGAGATGCTGGTGCGCAGCGGCGCCCTCGACATCGTCGCCATCGACTCCGTCGCCGCGCTCACCCCCAAGGCCGAGATCGAGGGGGAGATGGGCGACAGCTTCGTGGGCCTGCAGGCGCGGCTCATGAGCCAGGCCCTGCGCAAGCTCGCGGGCACGCTCAACCGTTCCGGCACCATCTGCGTGTTCACCAACCAGCTGCGCGAGAAGATCGGCGTCATGTTCGGCAACCCCGAGGTCACCACGGGCGGCAAGGCGCTCAAGTTCTACGCCACCGTCAGGCTCGACATCCGCCGCATCGAGACGCTCAAGGACGGCACCGAGGCGGTCGGCAACCGCTGCCGGGTCAAGGTCGTCAAGAACAAGGTCGCCCCGCCCTTCAAGCAGGCCGAGTTCGACATCATGTACGGCCAGGGCATCTCCCGCGAGGGCAGTCTGCTCGACCTCGGCGTGCTCTACGACGTCGTCGCCAAGAGCGGCGCCTTCTTCAGCTACAACGACGAGCGCCTGGGTCAGGGCCGCGCCAACGCCAAGGTCTTCCTCAGGGAGAACCCGGACATCGCCGACGCCATCGAGGCGCAGGTGCGCACCAAGGCGGAGTTGCCGGGCAGCGCGCCGGCCGAGGACGCCGCGCCGGCGGCGCCGGCCGTCCCCGACGGCGTCGACCCCGTCACCGGCGAGGTCCTGCAGAGCTAGCGGTGCCCGTCGTCACCGCCCTGCGCGCCACCCGCCGCGGAGGGGTGGCGCTGCACGTGGACGACAAGTACGTGTGCGTCGTCAGCGAGTCGCTGGTGGCCCGCTGGCGCCTCTTCAAGGGCCGCGAGCTCGACGCGCCGGACGTGGCCGCCATCCGTGCCGCCTCGTCGGCGGAGCGGGTCATGGGCGACGCCTATCGTCTGCTCGGCCACCGCGCCCGGAGCCGCGAGGAGCTCCGCCGGCGGCTCCTTGCCAAGGACCACGACGAGCACGCCGTCGAGGACGCCCTGGAGAAGCTGTCCGCGGACGGCTTCCTCGACGACGCCGCGTTCGCGCGCAGCTACGCGGCGGACAAGCGCCGGATCGGCGGCTGGGGCGAGGCACGCATCCGCCGCGGCCTGCGCGAGCTCGGCGTCGCCGCCGCCGACGCCGACGACGCGCTGGGGGCGCAGGGTGGGGGAGAGGGCGAGGAGCTCGAGCGCGCCCTCGCCGTCCTGCGCCGGCGCGGCGCGCCGGAGCAGCCGCTCGACGCGGCCCGGCGGCGCGCCCTCCAGGCGCTCCAGCGCCGCGGGTTCTCGTCCTCCGTCGCCTACGCCGCGGTGCGTCTCTGGGCCGAGGGCGAGCCGCCCCGGCCGAATTGACTCCGCGAGGCGGCGTCACGTAACATCGAAACACGCGACGTGTGCGCGTGCTTTGTGTATTCCACTCTCGCTCTTGCATGGCGATATAGACGGCGCCAAGGCGCCGATCAAGCTGAACCGATCAACCAGGGGTCACCGATGACAGAACCGGGAGGTTTCGCGAACCCGCAGCCGTCCTGACCCCTGGGCGCAGTCACAGCTGGATTTGTCGTGGTGCAGGTGCGAGCGTGGCACAGGCCGGGCGCGTTGCCCGGCCTTTTTTCGTGCCGCGCGACCTGTGAAGGGACAGAGAGAATGATGACAGCGGTCTATATCGTGATCGGGCTCGCGGTGGGCGTCGCGGCGGGGTACTTCGTCCGCCGCAACCTCTCCTCGAGCAAGCTTGCCGGCGCCGAGCGCGAGGCAGAGAAACTGCTCAAGGATGCGCGCCGCGAGGCGGAGACCATCGTCAAGGAGGCCCGCCTCGAGGCCAAGGAGGAGGTCCACCGCGTTCGCAGCGAGGTCGAGGGAGAGCTGCGCGAGCGCCGCGAGGAGCTCACCAAGGCCGAGCAGCGGATGATGCAGCGCGAGGAGGCCATCGACGCGCGCGGCGCGGAGCAGGACCGCCGCGAGCAGTCCATCCGCGACCGCGACGCCAACAGCCAGCGCATCTCGGACGAGATCAACAACGCGCACGCCGAGGCGATGATCCAGCTCGAGCGCATCTCCGGCCTCAGCGCCGCGCAGGCCAAGGAGATGCTGCTCAAGCAGACGGAGGACGAGGCGCGCCACGAGATGGCCAAGCTCGTCCGCCAGATCGAGGAGGAGGCGCGCAGGGAGGCGGACAGGCGCGCCCGCAACATCCTCTCGCTCAGCATCCAGCGCACCGCCGCCAACCACGTCGCGGAGACCACGGTCTCCGTCGTCAACCTGCCCTCGGACGACATGAAGGGCCGCATCATCGGCCGCGAGGGCCGCAACATCCGCACCCTCGAGAACATCACCGGCATCGACTTCATCATCGACGACACGCCGGAGGCGGTCGTGCTCTCCGGCTTCGACGGCGTGCGCCGGGAGACCGCCAGGCTCACGCTCACCAAGCTCATCACCGACGGACGCATCCACCCGGCGCGCATCGAGGAGACGTACACCGCGGCCAAGGCCGAGGTCGAGGCCGCCATGGAGGAGGCCGGCGAGCAGGCCTGCTTCGACACCAACGTGCACGGGGTGGCGCCCGAGCTGGTCAAGGTCCTCGGGCGCCTCAAGTACCGCACCAGCTACGGCCAGAACGTGCTGAACCACTCCATCGAGGTCGCACACCTCGCCGGCGTCATGGCCGCCGAGCTCGGCGCCAACGTCAAGATCGCCAAGCGCGCCGGCCTGCTGCACGACATCGGCAAGGCCGTGGACCACGAGGTCGACGGCTCCCACGCCGACATCTCGCAGCAGCTCTGCAAGAAGTACCGCGAGTCGCAGAGCGTCTGCCACGCGATCCAGGCGCACCACCAGGACGTGGAGCCGCAGACCGTGGAGGCCGTGCTCGTGCAGGCGGCCGACGCCATCAGCGCCGCCCGTCCGGGCGCCCGCCGCGAGTCGCTCGAGAACTACATCAAGCGGCTGGAGTCGCTGGAGCACATCGCCGAGGCCCACAAGGGGGTCGAGAAGTGCTTCGCGATGCAGGCAGGGCGCGAGGTGCGCGTCATGGTCAAACCGGCCGAGATCGACGACGACGCCACGGCGCTCCTGGCGCGCGAGATCGCGCGCGAGATCGAGGACCAGCTGGACTATCCCGGCCAGATCCGCGTGACCGTCATCCGCGAGAGCCGCGCCGTCGACATCGCCAAATAACGGGGCGGCGACGCCGCCCCGCCAGCGCGACGAGACCGCCATGACCGGCCGTTACTACCTGCGCTCGTTCGGCTGCCAGATGAACGAGCACGACGCCGAGCGCATCCGCGCGCTGCTCGAGGCGCGCGGCCTCCTGGAGACGACCGCTCCCGACGATGCCGACGTGCTCGTGTACAACACCTGCACGGTGCGCAAGAGCGCGGACGAACGGCTGGCGGGGCACCTG
>DASUMX010000126.1:0-11753 GCA_036277455.1 Thermoleophilia bacterium | reverse complement strand
CCACCGCGCCCTCGGACCGTCGTCAGCCCACCCGGGCCCCGACGACCAGCTCCGTGAGC
This sequence comes from Thermoleophilia bacterium, assembly GCA_036277455.1. Taxonomy (GTDB): domain Bacteria; phylum Actinomycetota; class Thermoleophilia; order UBA2241; family UBA2241; genus CAIXSE01. Next base: position 11,694 of record DASUMX010000126.1, on the reverse strand, counting down.
ACCTCCTGCTCACGGTGCCTGGCCTTCGCGCGCTCCGCCGCCCGCTTGCGGCGCGCGAAGGCCGCCATGCGACAGCGGTCGCTGCAGTAACGACGCGCCCGATTCGCCGTCTGGAAGACCTCGCCGCAGTGCTCGCAGGCGACGTCCCGCGTCGGGCTGGCGAGTCCCCGGCGCTGCATGCGCGCCGCCAGCGCGGCGTGGGCGTTGCAGTACGTGGACGGGTTGTAGACGGAGAGGACGGTGGTGCAGTCAGGGTGTTCGCAGGTGCGTCCGTGCTGGTAGATGCGCACGCGATGGGACTGGGATATCGGGCCCCAGGGATTGAGAGAGCTCGTTACTGGCGTGCTCAAGTTTCCGTTCCTTTCGTATCGCCGACGGGCGGCCCAAACGGCGGGCACTGAGAGCCTTCCCGTGCACAACGGGCGCCGTATGGGCCGGAAGGACGGAATCGTGGGTGGTCGGAGGGACGGTCTTTGCCTCGGTCAGACGGCCGGGGGTCAAGTGCCCGGCACGAAGGCCATCCTTGCGGACGGTCGCTGCGCGGGACGGTCGAAAACACCAGGGCCGGCTGGGGAGTTGAAGCCCGGGTAAGAACGGAACAGGCCTGGGAGAGAACGGAGGAGATACGACATGTTGCTCTGGATCCTTTTGCTCATCCTCGTGATCGTCATCTTTGGTCTGGGGTTCGTCGTCAAGTGGCTCTTCTACGTCGCCATAGCGCTGTTCATCATCTGGCTCATCATGCTGCTGGTGAACCGCAGTCGCGCCTGACGACACAGCAGGGGGCGCGGCGCCGACGGCACCCGCCGGCGCCGCGCCTCAGCAGCCTTCCCCGTCCGCTCCGTCTCCGTCCTCGCACCCGGCCTCCGCCTCGCCACCGCGCCACTCCACCGTCACCAGCGTCCCGCCGCCGGGTCTGCCGGCCAGGTAGAAGGCCGCGCCGGCCTCTTCCGCGCGCTCGCGCATCGAGCGCAGGCCGAGGTGCGTAGGTGCGACCGGGCCGTCGGTGAACCCCTCGCCGTCATCGCTCACGGAGAGGCGCGCGCGCCCGGGCGCAAGCTCGAGATGCACCCAGGCGTGGGCAGCATGGGCATGGCGGGCGACGTTGTTCAGCGCCTCCTGCGAGATGCGGTAGAGGGCGACGTGCAGCGGCGCCGGCAGCGGCGCGGCCCCGCTCATCGTGAGCGCGACCGCGGTGCTGGTACGGCTCTCCGTGGCCTCGACCACATTGCGCAGCAACTGGTCGATGGGTACCTCCTCGAGCGGGTCGCCACGCAGCTCGAGCAGCATGGTCCGCATCTGCGCAAGGGCGCCACGGCTGAGGCGGCGCACCTCCTCGACGGTGGTGACGACCTGTGGCGATACGAGATCGCCGGCGCCGGTCAGCGCCTCGGCCTTGAGGCTGGCCGCGAACAGCGCCTGGGTCACCGAGTCGTGCAGGTCGCGGGCGAGGCGGCTGCGCTCCTCCTGCGCCGCCGAGGCCAGCTCGCGCTCGCGCAGCGCCGTCTCGGCACGGCGGCGCTCGCTCACGTCCTCGGCGACGAAGCTGAACAGCGGCCGCCCGTGGGTGGCCGTGCCGATGGGAGCGACGGTGACGCTGAGCGTGCGCGTCACCCCACCTCTCGCGACGACGTGCTCGAAGCGCACCGGGCGCCCGCGGGCCTGGCTCTCGCGGAAGCGTTCGGCCAGCCGTGCCTCGAGACCCGGAGCGCCGTCCAGCGTCACGACCCCGGATCCCGGCTCTCCGGGGGCGGCCGCGAAGAACTCCTCCATGGCGCGATTACCGGAGACGGCGACGGCGGCGTCGCCGTCGAGCTCCGCGACACCCATGAGGAACGAGGCGCTCTGGTAGAAGCTCTGGAGGATCTCCTCGCGCTCACGCTGCGCGCGCTCGCTCTCGCGCAGGCTCTCCTGCAGCCGCATGCTCTCGATGACCCGGCCGCACTGGTCGGCGAGCCACCCCATGAGGTCGTACTGCTCGGTGGTCCACTGGTGGGCGCGCCGGCCGTAGACGCAGAGCGCGCCGCCGGGCTTTCCCCCCAGACGGAAGGGCGCGCAGAGAGCCGACGAGAACGACGTGTCGGCCTCGCGCAGCAGGCTCAGGTCCGGGCGCGATGCGGCGTCGTCCAGCGAGGTGACCCGCTCCTCCTGGAGCACCGACTCCTCGAACGAAGCGGGCGAGTAGGCGAAGGCGTCGAGCGGGCGGCCGGCTCCGTCCCTGCCTGCCGCCGACTCGAGCAGCATGCTCTCCCCCTGCCGCGTGCTGACGGCCGCGAGCACGGCAGGCTCGCCCATGACCTCGACGCAGGCGGCGCAGACGCGCTCCAGGACGCTGCGGCGATCCTCGCGCCGGCGCGTCGCCTCCAGCAGCGCCGCGAGCACCTTGGCTCGCTGGCCGATCTCACTGTTGAGCGCGTCCAGTTCATCCGCCTGTGTGACCAGCTCCTCGTTCTGGGCGGCGAGCTCTTCGCTCTGCGACTGGACGCGCACGTTGGCGGCGGTGACGTCCGCGAGCGAGCCCTCGAGCCGCTCCCGCAGCCGCATGATGGCGTACACCACCAGCGCGCCGACCGCGATGTTGACCATGGTGGCGACGAAACGCAGCAGGTTGTCAGGGATCGCGGGCCCGAAGACCAGCGTCTCGGTGAAGGCCATGACGGCGAAGATCGCCACCATCGCGACGAGCATCGGGCGGCTGCGCGTCCACACGCAGACGAGCAGCGGCAGCACGTAGGTGAGAGGGATCGTCTGGCCCTTGAAGACGACGAGACGGAGGACTCCCCACAGCGCCACGAGACTCGCGGCCAGCAGCCATCCCGGAAGAGGGGACGACCGTGCAACGGTCGCCCGGCTCAAACGGTCCACGGCTTCTGAGAGAGACCCTTTGTCGATCGAGCTCCCATGCCGCCTCCTCCTCGTCGTCCGTCCCGGCCAGTAGAGAAGCTGGGTTCAGGGCGAAGCGTCCGTCCCTGTTGCCGCGCGTACGGCGCGGGCGCCCGGCCACACGCGCAGGCGGACATGGCCGGGCGGGCTCCCGGGGGGACGAGCTCTCAGGACTTGAGGACGAGCGGACCCCCGCAACACCGGAGGGACTCGGCGCACGCACACGCGCCTTCCTCGCTGTCCGCGCACGAACGGACGACCTGGATCTCCAGGTCGCACTCCTCGCAGACGTAGGTCTCGCCCACCTTCATCTCACTGCACGATGCCATCACGCTCTCCTTCCGCCGCGGCGCACGGTCGGGCCGGACACGTTTCGCATACCGCCGGCGGCCCGGTCGATAACCGGCAGGCGTTGACTGCGGCCGCGGACGTCAGGAGGAGTCCGGCCGCTCGCCGGCGGGCGCTTCTCGTGCCGGCGCCCCCAGCCGCAGTACACGGCCGCCGAACGCCACCGCGACCAGGCCGAACCAGATCCATCCCAGCAGCAGGCCTCCGATCGCGTCGGACGTCCAGTGGGCCCCGAGAAACACGCGCGAGCACGCGACCATGACCGCGATGCCGGCCGCGATGCCCGCGAGGGCGGCTCGCGTGCGGGATGGCGCTCCGCTGCCGAGCACGAGCGCCACGGCGGCCCAGACCGCGGCCGCCGCCGTGCTGTGGCCGCTGGGGAACGACGGGCCCGTGAGGACGTTGAACGGGGGGGCGTCAGGACGAACACGTTCCACGGCGATCTTGACCAGGTTGGAGAGCAGCAGCTGGCCGGCGACCACGATGAGCAGGAAGAGCGCCACGCTCCACCGCCGCCAGCGCCGCACGGCATAGACGGCGGTCGCCAGGGCGACGACGATCACGCCGACCGTGCTGCCCGCCACGGTGACGACGCCGAAGGCGGCCTCGGAGAACGGCGTCGCCCGGTCGGCGGCCCAGCGCGTGACGGCAGCGTCCACGACGACCACGCCGGAGTCCGAACGGATCATCGCGATCGCGACCCCGAAGGCGACGAAGACGACACCGAGGCCGACGAGCGCCAAAGTGAGGGCCAGTCCTGTCGTCCTCCCGGGGTCGAGCCGGGCGCGCAGGAAGGGTCGCGACCCGCCATGCCCGGCGATCTGCCCGCTGAGCCCCCGCGACGCCGAGCGGGCCGGATCGGCCCCCGGGAACGCCCGCACGGCGAGCCCCCAGACCACGCCGGCGGCGACGCTCACCGTGACTGCGATGAGGAGCTCGACCATGAGGCTGATCCGGCCTCCGACCCGGGAGTGTGGGATGTCCTTGGCGTCAACGACGGGCCGTTTACCCGGCCCGCTCCCGGGCAAACCCGAGGCCAGTCGAGGAGGTGGGCGGCATGGACGGAGAGGCGACGGCACGCAAGCGGGGAGCTCCCGTCGTTTCGCGCCCTCGCCATCCCGCCGACCTCTTCCTCCCCAAGCCCGGCGGTCTTGCCGGAGCCGTGGGCCCGTACCTGGGGGCGCGGCGGCCGCTGGCCGCCGCGCTCGTCATCTGGATCGTGGCGTTCGTCCTGCTGGGGGGCGCGATCATCGGGCTGGGCCTCCTGCTGACGCGCGTACTGCTGGGCGCCGGGCTGGACGCCGTGGACGCGGAGGCGATCCGCTGGTTCGTCGCCGAGCGTACTGCCGCGGCGGACACCCTGTCGCGGTGGGCCTCGGACGTCGGCTCGACGGGCGTCATCCTGGCGGTCTCGGTGGTGACGGGCATCGTGCTCGTCCTGCGGGGCCACTGGCGGCAGTTCGGCTTTCTGCTCTTCGCGCTCACGCTCGAGTTCAGCCTGTTCCTCCTCACGGTGACGATCGTCAACAGGGATCGTCCCGATGTGGCACAGCTGGACGCGGCCCCGCCGACCTCCAGCTTCCCCTCGGGGCACACGGCCGCCTCCTGGACGCTGTATCTCGGGCTCGCGATCGTGGTCACCTCGCTCGTCCGCAGCGCTCGGGTGCGCGCTCTGGTCTGGGTGGCCGCCGTCGCGCTGCCCCTGCTCGTCACCGGCTCGCGGATGTACCGCGGCATGCACTTCCCGACCGACGTGATCGCGGGCGCGCTGCTGGCGTGCACTGCCCTGCTCGTCGCCCTGTTCGCCGTGCGCTGCACGGTGGCGGCCACGGCCGAGCGTGACCGTCAGGCCGCCGAGCGCGAACGCGCCGCGACCGAGCCTCCACCCGACAACCCTCCAGAGGAGGTCGTCTCATGACCGTCATCGGCGTGCTCGCGCACTCCAAGAAGGAGCTCGGCGGCAGCGGCCTCGACGAGTTGCGCCGCGCGCTTGCGGACAAGGGCGTAGGCGCACCCGCGTGGCGCGAGGTCGTCAAGCCGCAGGACGTCCCCGTCGCCGTCGCCGAGTTGGTCGATGCGGGCGTCGAGACGCTGTTCGTCTGGGGCGGCGACGGCACCGTACAGCAGTGCATCGACGCCCTCCGGTCCACACCGCCGGCGCTGGCGATCCTCCCCGCCGGCACCGCGAACCTCTTTGCCGGCAACCTCGGCGTGCCCACCGATCTCGAGGCGGCCGTGAGCATCGGGCTCGGCGGACGCCGCCGGACTGTCGACCTGGGAACGGTGAACGGAGAGCGGTTCGGGGTGATGGCCGGCGTCGGGTTCGACGCCGAGATGATCCGCACCGCCGAAGCCGGCCTCAAGGAGCGGCTCGGACGTCTCGGCTACATCGTCGCGGGGGCCCTCGGCCTGCAGCGCGACGCGGTGCAGACGCGCGTCACGGTCGACGGGACCCCCTGGTTCGATGGACCCAGCACCTGCGTGCTCGTGGGCAACATGGGCGCCGTGTTCGGGGGCATCTCCCCCTTCCCGGACGCCAGCCCCGACGACGGGAGGCTGGACGTCGGGGTCGTGACGGCGGACAGCGTGGGGGACTGGGCCCGCATGCTCGGACGGACGGTGATCGGCCAGCCGGAAGCCTCGCCGTTCGTCCAGACCACGTCGGCGGAGACGATCGAGGTCTCGCTGGACGCGGCGCTGCCCTACGAGCTCGACGGCGACGCGCGGTCCGAGACCGACCTCCTGCGCTTTCGCGTGGAGCCCGCCGCCATCGACGTCTGCGTGCCGGCCGCCGAGGAGGGAGCATGAGCACGGCGGCCCTGGTCCCCGAGACCTGGCACCTGACGGGTGACGATGCCAGGCAGGCCCTCGCCCACGTCGGACGGAGGCGGCTCATCCTGGACGGCTACACGCGGATGCGGTACTCCGACGGCTTCAGTCACGCGAGATCGCTGGCCTTCCTCGGCATCCTCCTGTTCGTGGAGGGCGTCATCGGCGCGATCGGCATCTCGCGCGTCCTGGGCAGCGCGACCTTCGCCAAGGCGATCGCCAACGCCCTCGAGTCCATATTGCCCGGGCCGGCGGAGAGGGTGCTCGAGAACGCCGCCGGCCAGGCCAACCAGGCCGCGTCGTCCGGATACTGGCTGGCGATCGCGTTCGGCACGATCGGCGCCCTGGTCACCGGCGCGAGCCTCATGGGTCAGATCGAGCGTGCGCTGAACCGCATCTACGGCATCGAGTCGGACAGGGACACGGTGCAGAAGTACGGCCGCGCCTTCCTCCTCGCCCTGAGCGCGGGCGTGCTGTCGGTCGTCGCCCTCGGCGTGCTGGGATTGGGCGACGGGTTCTTCTCCTCGTTCGGCGCCGAGGGTGCGACGATCTACTGGAGCATCGCGAGGTGGCCGCTCGGCATCCTTCTGCTGATCGCCGCGATCGCGCTGATCTTCCGCTGGTCGCCGCGCCGGCGGCAGCCGGCCTGGTCGTGGATGTCGTTCGGCGCGATCGTAGCCGTCGCCCTGCTCGTGGTGGTGACGGCTGCGCTCAATCTCTTCTTCCAGCTCAGCCCGACGTTCGGCTCGACCTACGGTCCGCTCGCCGGCATCATCGCGCTGGCCTTCTGGGCGTTCGGAAGCTCCATCGCCCTGCTCGTCGGCGCCGCCCTCGCCGCCCAGCTCGAGGCGGTGCGCGCCGGCGCGGGCGCACCACGCAGCGTCGCCAAGGTCGTCGAGTCGGAGCCGGGGCTGCGCGCCGTTGCGCCGGAGGGCCCTCCGCCCGTAGAGTGATCCCCGTGATGGAGACGCCGGCGACGTCAGGATCCCGGGACTTGACCGAGCGCATGGCCGCGCTCCGGCGAGCGCTCGAAGGCATCATGGGCATCCCCGCCACCGAGGGCAATGCGGTCGACATCCTGCGCAACGGGGACGCGATCTTCCCCGCCATGCTGGACGCGATCGCCGGCGCCCGGCGGACCGTCGACTTCCTCACCTTCGTCTACTGGCAGAGCGACATCGGCGCCCGGTTCGCCGCGGCGCTCGCCGACAGCGCGCGGCGCGGTGTCCGCGTGCGCGTGCTTCTCGACGCCTGGGGCGCGCAGTCCATCGACAAGCCTCTGCTGGAGCAGATGGACGCGGCGGGGGCGCACGTCCACTGGTTCCGCCCGCTCACGCGCATGCAGGCGCACAAGGCGAACCACCGGACGCACCGCAAGGTCCTCGTCGTGGACGAAGAGATCGCCTTCACCGGAGGGGTCGGCATCGCCGAGGAGTGGGAGGGCGACGCGCGCAACGAGCGGGAGTGGCGTGACACCCACTTCCGCATCCGGGGGCCGGCCGTCGACGGATTGCGGGCGGCGTTCCTCGACAACTGGGCGGAGACCGACGACGTCCTCGTCGAGAAGGCGGTCGACCGCTTTCCCGACCAGCCGCAGCCCGGGTCCACGATCATCCAGGCCGTGCGCGGCGCCTCGACGAGCGGTTGGAGCGACATCTCGACGCTGGTCCGCGCCCTTCTGCAGCTGGCCCAGGAGCGGGTCCGCATCACGACGGCCTACTTCGTGCCGGACGCCCGGCTGAACGACCAGCTGACGAGCGCGGCGGAGCGCGGCGTCCGCGTGGAGATCCTGCTGCCGGGCCCCCACATCGACAAGCGCTTCGTGCAGCTGGCCGGGCAGTCGTCGTACGAGTTGCTGCTGGACGCCGGCGTCCGCATCTGGCAGTTCCAGCCGGCGATGCTCCACGCCAAGATCATGACCGTCGACGGCGTGGTGGCCAACATCGGGTCCGCCAACCTCAACGCGCGCTCCACCCGGCTCGACGACGAGATCAACCTCGTCGCCCTGGATCCGGACCTGGTCGCGACCCTGGACGATCACTTCGACGAGGACCTCGGGCGGAGCGAGGAGATCGTGCGGGGCCGGTGGGGACACCGGCCCCTCCCCCAGCGGATCATGGAGAGCTCGGCGCGGCTGCTGCGCCGCGAGATGTAGCCTCCGCGCCGCCGCGCCGCGCCGTTCTTGACCGAGGTCAATGGGGCGGCCGTTGTCCGCGCTGTACAGTTGTCACTGTCACAATCGTGAAAACCACGCGAAAGCGAGAACTGAATGGCGCTGCGCAGCATCGTGAAGATCGACGAAGACCTCTGTACCGGGTGTGGCCTCTGCGTCACCCCGTGCGCCGAAGGCGCGATCGAGATCATCGACGGCAAGGCCAAGGTCATGAAGGAGGAGCTGTGCGACGGCGCCGGCTTCTGCCTCGCCGTCTGCCCGGAAGGAGCCCTCACCGTGGAGAAGCGCGAAGCCCCCGAGTTCGACGAGGATGCCGCGGCCCAGAAGGTCGCCGAGAAGCTGGCCGCCCACGTCACCATCACGCAGACCTGCATGAACTGCGGTCGCAGCGAGGATCAGGCCATCCTGTTCCCGGCCCGCACCAAGGGCGAGAGCACCTGGGTCTGCGTCAAGTGCCTGCCGCAGCTCATCCACGGCTGATCCTCACGCCACCAAAGCCCTGACCGCGCCACCGGCGCGAGCTCCAACCATCCCCGGGAGGGATCCATGGCAGACAGTTACCACGAGTCCGTACACACGATGCTCAAAGAGTCCAGGGAGGCCGGCGAGAGCACGGCGTTCGACCGCATGGACGACATGGGCACGCGCTGCAAGTTCTGCGAGCAGGGCATCCGCTGCTCGCTCTGTTCGCAGGGCCCCTGCCGGCTGACCGAGAAGTCGCCGCGCGGCGTCTGCGGCATCGACGCCGACGGCATGGCGATGCGCAACTTCCTGCTGCAGAACACGATGGGCACCGCCACCTACACCTACCACGCGACCGAGGTCATGAAGACCCTCGCTCAGGCCACGCCGGGCGGCACCTACGAGATCAAGGACTGGAGCAAGCTCGAGACGCTCGCCGGCGTCGTCGGCGAGGCCGTCGAGCCGCGCGACACGCTGCCGAAGCGCGTCGCCGACGCCATCCTCACCGAGTTCAACCGCGACCATCAGAGCCCGTCGCCCTTCGTGGAGAAGATGGCGCCGGCCAAGCGCGTCGCCAAGTGGAAGGAGCTCGGCATCCTGCCGGGCGGCATCTTCCACGAGAGCATGTACGCCACCTCCAGCTGCCTCACCAACGTCGACGGCAACTACGTGAGCCTCGCCCTCAAGGGCCTGCGTCTCGGCATCGCCACCGCCTACGGCGCGCAGATCCCGCTCGAGCTCGCCCAGGACGCGCTCTGGGGCACGCCGACGCCGCACCCGATCAAGGTCGACCTCGGCATCATCGACCCCGACTACGTCAACATCGCCGTCAACGGCCACGAGCCGATGATCGGCGCAGCCTTGATCGACGCCGCCCACGCGGCTGCCGCCCAGGACAAGGCCAAGGCTGCCGGCGCCAAGGGCCTGCGCATCGTCGGGTCCATCGAGACCGGCCAGGAGCTGGTCCAGCGCTTCGAGGTCGACGACGTCTTCGTCGGTCTCACCGGCAACTGGCTCACCGAAGAGCTCGCGATCGCCACCGGCGGGCTCGACGTCTTCGCCGCCGACATGAACTGCACCGTGCCGACCCTGGGCGCCACCTGCGCCGCCCACGGCACCCTCCTCGTGCCCGTCAGCGATCTCGTGAGCATCGTCGGCGCCGAGGCCCCGATCGTCTTCGACCCGGCCAACGCCGGCGACCAGGCGAAGCAGCTCATCGACATCGCCGTCGCCAACTTCCCGAAGCGCAAGGCGCTCGGCCAGGAGACGCCCGAGTTGCGCACCGGCGACGCCGTGGCCGGCTTCAGCACCGAGAGCATCCTCGGCGCCCTCGGCGGCAGCCTCGACCCGCTGCTCGACGTCATCAAGAACGGCACGCTCAAGGGCGTCTGCGGCCTCGTGAGCTGCACCACCCTGCGCGACTCCGACCAGGACAGCCACACCGTCGCCATCGCCAAGGAGCTCATCAAGAACGACGTGCTCGTGCTGGCCATGGGCTGCGGCAACGCCGGCCTCCAGGTCGCCGGCCTCGAGACGGCCGAGGCGAAGAGGTACGCCGGCCCCGGCCTCACCGCCGTCTGCGAGCTGCTCGGCATCCCGCCGGTGCTCAGCTTCGGCACCTGCACCGACACCGGCCGCATCCTGCTGCTCGTCGGCGCCATCGCCGACGCCCTCGGCGTGGACACCTGCGACCTGCCGGTCGTGGCCACGGCTCCGGAGTACATGGAGCAGAAGGCCACCATCGACGCCATGGCCGCGCTGGCCTTCGGCCTGTACACGCACGTGAACCCGGTGCCGTTCGTGACCGGCGCCCCGAACCTGGTCAAGCTCGTGACGCAGGACCTGCCGGGCGTCACCGGCGGCAAGCTCGCCGTCGAGACCGACGCCAAAGAGGCCGTCGCCGCGATGCTGGCGTGGATTGGCGCAAAGCGCGAAGCCTTGGGCATTTGAAGGCTGAGCGCCCAGATCAATTGAGTGGGGCGCCGCAGGAGCACCGCTCCATCGACGAGAAGCGCGCCGGCCTGGGTATCTGACAAGAGCGCGGGTGTGAAGACGGGTCGGGCGGACGCCCGACCCGAGCACCGGGCGAGGCAAGCCGGCCAGCTGGCCGCAGCCCGGTGCGGAAGAGGGCGGGGAGTGCGCATAGGCACTCCCCGCCCTCGCTCGTTGACCGCTACGACAGTGGCAGCCGCTCCGCTCCGCGCCGAGCCCGTCGACGTCGCTGTCCAGGGGTCATCATCGCGAGAGCAGTCGGTTGCTTGCGCGAGCGTCCGGTGCTCCGGCCGGGCGTCCGATGCACAGACTGGGCCATGCCCCTCCACCCCATGTGCGTCGCCGTGCGGCAGGGACGGCGGAGGGACGCGGCGGGCGGGCGAGCGCGGCCGGCGGGCGGACGTCGCGGCTACCGGACCTGCAGCACTGCGCGCGTGAGCGCGGACCGGTGGCCCGCGACGTCCCAGGCGCGGGCGACGATGCGGTAGTCCCCGCGCCGCCTCGGGGCCGCGAAGCGCCAGGTCTCGCGCTCGTTGACGCTGACGGCGGGGATGCGCAGCTTGCGCAGCACGGTCCCACTTGCCTCGCGCAGCCACAGCTTGACCACGGCGCTGCCGCCGGAGAACGCCGGGTCCGTGAGCGTGAACCGCACATGCGTGCCGGCGCCCGGACGCGCCGTCGCGGGCTCGAGGCGCACGCGCGGCGGAGCCTCGTCGCGTGCGCCCGCCGAATCCACGAACGCCTTGAGGCAGACGTCGGACGAGCCGAAGCCGGAGCGGGTGCGCAGGTCCTTCCACGTCACGCCGTCGCGACTGATGAAGGACCTCGCGACGGCGGGGCGAGGGGAGAGGAGCCTGGTCGGGTGCTCGACCGGGATCGGTGTCAGGGAGCCGGGGCTCCGCAGACGCACGGCGACCACGAAGTCGGCGCCGGTGGTCACCGGGACGGGCGTCGAGAGCCGCACCGTGTGGTAGCCGCCGACGTCCACGACGCCGGCGCCGGCGACC
>DASUMX010000125.1:0-6170 GCA_036277455.1 Thermoleophilia bacterium | reverse complement strand
CGCCGGCATCTCGTAGCCCTCCACGCCCGCAGTCACGTCCTGCGCCGCGGCCGGCGCCGGGGGCTCGGGAACGGACGTGCCCGCGAGGGCGGCGCCGGCGGCGCCTGCCGCCGCGCCCTTGGCCGCGACCGGTGCCTCGATCGCCGACTTGACGTCGACGCTCGACTTGAGGTCGCTGAACGTCCCGGTGACTTCCTTGAGGGGCTCGGTGAACGTGGACTTGACCTCGTTGATCTGGTCCGTCACGCCTTCCAGCCCGAGCTCCTGTTTCGCGGTGTCGGCCGCCTTGCGGAACTCGCGCACGCCCTTGCCCAGCGACTTGCCCATCTGCGGCAGGCGCTTGGGCCCGAAGACGAGCAGCGCGAGGATGAGGACGATGACGATCTCGGCGGGGCCGATGCTCATGGGGGGGTCACCTCGGTCGGGGTATCCATGCTGGTCCATGGTAGGAGCCGCGAGCCCGAAGTGCAACGCGGCCTCCCGACCGCCACCGGACGACCGCCCGCCCGGGACCGGACGGGGTACGCAAGGGGGAAATCCCTGCAAATCGCCGCGGTCCGCGGATACCCCCACCGGTGTGCACCCAGGTTTGCTTCTCGGGAAGCCGCTTTGGTACAGTACGCCATGCGTCCGGGGGCTCCCAGGGGGGGAGCGAGGGGCGCTCCTATCGCAATGACGAACGCATATCTCACCGACTGGCTCTATGTCTGGCTGTTCATCGTCGCCGGGGCGGCGCTGGTCGTCCTCATCCTGCTCTTCTCCAAGCTCATCAACCCGAGCCACCTCACGCCCGAGAAGCTGCAGCCCTACGAGTGCGGCATCCCTCCGGTCGGCAACCCCTGGCAGCCGTTCGCGGTGCGCTACTTCGTCTTCGGGCTCCTCTTCCTCGTCTTCGACGTGGAGGCGGCCTTCCTGTTTCCCTGGGCGCTCGTCTTCCGCGGCCTGGGCACCGCGGGGTTCATCGAGATGCTGCTGTTCATCGCAGTGCTGGCCTTCGGGCTCCTGTACGCCTGGCGCAAGGGGGCCCTTGAGTGGGCATGAGTGAGCGCATCAAGACGGCCAGGTACCCCAAGCTCGAGCACTTCAGCGAACCGAACGTCATCACCACCACCGCCGACTTCGTCTTCAGCTGGGCGCGCTCGCACTCCGTCTTCCCCTTCACCTACGGCCTCGCCTGCTGCGCCATCGAGATGCTCACCTCGGGCTTCGCCCGGTACGACATCGCCCGGTACGGCATGGAGGTGTTCCGCCCCACGCCGCGCCAGTGCGACCTCATGATCGTCGCCGGCACCGTCAACGAGAAGATGGCGCCGGTGCTCAAGCGCCTGTACGACCAGATGTCGGAGCCCAAGTGGGTCATCAGCATGGGCGCCTGCGCCACCAGCGGCGGGCCGTTCTACGACGGCTACAACGTCGTCAACGGCGTCGACAAGATCGTGCCGGTCGATGTGTACATCCCCGGCTGCCCGCCCCGCCCGGAGGCGCTGTTCCAGGGCCTGCTGGAGCTGCAGGGCAAGATCCAGCAGCACCGGTTCGTCCCCGAGAAGCCGGCGGCGTTCGTGCCGGCTCCGCCCGAGGGCGCTGCCCCGGCCGCCGCGGAAGAGGCCTGACCGTGGGCCTCGTCGTCGGCAGCAACCCGCTGAGCATGGACGCCGTCGCGGCGCTCCTCGTCGAGCGCTTCGGCGCCGACCTCGAGGACGTGCGCATCCAGGAGCCGGACACCGTCGTCGCGCGCTGCGCGGGCGAGCGGCTCAAGGACGTCGCCGCGCGCCTCAAGGCGGACGCCGACGCCGGTTACGAGACGCTCAACTGGATCGCCGGCGTCGACCGCCGCACGTCGTTCGAGGCCGTCTACCACGTGTACTCGTGGAAGACGAACACCTACCTCGAGCTCCACGTCGAACTGCCGCGCGCGAGGCCGGAGGTCGACAGCGTCACCGGCGTCTGGCCGGCGGCCGACTGGCACGAGCGCGAGGCGTGGGACATGGTCGGGATCGTCTTCAGCGGCCATCCCGACCTGCGCCGCATCCTGCTCAAGGACGACTTCGTCGGCCACCCGCTGCGCAAAGACTACGTCGACCTCGCGGAGAACCACCCGCATGTATGACCACTTCGAGACGCCCGAGCCCGACGAGGCCGTGAAGCTCGCGCTGCGCCGCATCGAGGAGGCCACGGCGCGCGGCGAGGGCTCCGACGTGGACGGCCTCGCGTTCAACGAGGTCGTCGTCAACATGGGGCCGCAGCACCCCAGCACGCACGGCGTGCTGCGCCTGGTCGTGACCCTCGACGGCGAGCTCGTCAAGGACGTCATCCCGGTCATCGGCTACCTGCACCGCTCCAAGGAGAAGCTCGCCGAGCGGCGCACGTACTTCCAGTACATCCCCATCGTCGACCGCACGGAATACGTGGCCAGCATCAACTGCGAGTGGGCCTACGTCATGACGGTCGAGAAGCTCGCCGGCATGCAGGTCACGCGGCGGGCGGAGTTCATCCGCGTCATCACCGGCGAGCTCATGCGCATCGCCAGCCACCTGGTCGCGGTCGGCACCTTCACCGCCGACCTCTCGCCGCTCGGCACCGCGATGGTCTTCTACATGTTCCGCGAGCGCGAGATCATCCTCGACCTCATGGAGGAGCTCACCGGCGCGCGCATGATGTTCAACTACTTCCGCTTCGGCGGGGTGCGCTACGACCTGCCGGACGGCTGGGTCGAGAGGTGCCGCGACTTCGTCAAGATGTTCCCGGCCAAGCTCAAGGAGTACGAGGCGCTCGTCGACGACAACGCGATCTTCCTGCAGCGCACCCAGGGCAAGGGCGTCATCACCCAGCAGGACGTCGTGGACTACGGCATCACCGGTCCCAACGCGCGCGCCTCGGGCGTCGCGCTCGACCTGCGCCGCTCGCGGCCGTACTCGGTCTACCCGGAGCTCGACTTCGAGGTCGTCACGGAGCAGCACGGCGACGTCTTCGACCGCTACCGCGTGCGCATGGACGAGATGCGCGAGAGCCTCAAGATCATCGAGCAGTGCCTGGACATGCTGCCCGACGGGCCGGTCCAGCTCGGCTCGCTGCGCGCGCCCTACGTCATCACGCCTCCGCCGGGCTCGGCCTACGTCGGCCAGGAGAACCCGCGCGGCGAATACGGGACGTACATCGAGAGCGACGGGTCGCGGTACCCGTACCGGCTCAAGTTCCGCGACCCCTGCTTCTGCAACCTGCAGCTGTTCCCGAAGCTCCTCAGCGGCAACAAGATCGCCGACGCGGTGGCCATCTCGGGCAGCATCGACCTGGTGCTGGGAGGGATCGACCGCTAGATGGTGGACATCATCGTCGGCATCCTCCGGGCCATCCTCTTCGTCGTCATCGCCTACGCGGTGGTGTTCGTGGCGGCGCTCGTCAACATCCTCTTCGAGCGCCGCGCCCTGGCGTTCATGCAGGACCGCCTCGGCCCCAACCGCACCGGCTGGCAGGGCGTGCTGCAGAGCATCGCCGACGCCTTCAAGATGATGGGCAAGGAGGACTTCCGCCCCATGCTCGCCGACCCGGTGCTGTTCACCCTCGCGCCGGTCACGGTCATGATCGGCGCGGTGGCCATCCAGCTCGTGCTGCCGTACACCAACGGCCTCATGGCGATCGACCTCAACGTCGGCGTCATCTTCCTGGTCGCCATCACCAGCTTCACGACGCTCTCCATCCTCATGGGCGGCTGGGCGTCGCGCAACAAGTACTCGCTCGTCGGCGCCCTGCGCGCCGCGGCGCAGATGATCAGCTACGAGATCCCCATGATCCTCGGCCTCCTGATCGTGGCGATGATCGTGGGGTCGCTGCGCGTCGAGGCCGTGGTCGCCTTCCAGGCCGGGTACGAGTGGATCGTCTTCTACGCGCCCTTCACCTTCCTCATCTTCTACATCGCCTCCATCGCCGAGCTGAACCGCGGCCCCTTCGACCTCCCCGAGTCGGAGTCGGAGCTGGTCTCCGGCTACGGCACCGAGTACTCGGGCATGCGCTTCGGCATGTTCTTCCTCAACGAGTACGCCGGCATGACGATCATGTCCATGGTCGCCGTCACGCTGTTCTTCGGCGGCTGGATGGGCCCGTTCGCCGGCGCCATCGAGTTCTGGGGCGTCGACTGGATCGGCATCGTCTGGTTCCTCGTCAAGACCTACGCGCTCGTGTTCGCGCTGGTCTGGATCCGGCTCTCGCTGCCGCGCCTGCAGGTCGACCAGCTCATGGCGTTCGCCTGGAAGGTCCTCATCCCGCTGGGCCTGGTGAACATCCTGGTCACGGCCGCGGTCATCCTGTGGGTGCCCAGCTGGAAGTGGGGCCTCGCGGTCGTCGGCTGGGTGTCGTTCCTGGCCTTCGTCGCGCTGCTCGACCCGCTCCTCAAGCGCCGCCTGCGCAAGCAGCGTGAGCGCCAGCCGGTGGTGAGCGCCTGATGCTCGGCATGTTCAAGGCCATGCGGCAGACGCTCAGCCACCTGCCCAAGAAGAAGATCACCGTGCAGTACCCGGAGCAGCGCGAGGTGCTGCCGGCGCGCAGCCGCGGCCTCTTCCGCGTGGTCATCGACTCCACCAGCGGCGAGGCCCGCTGCCGCTCCTGCACCCTGTGCGAGAGCAACTGCCCGGTGCAGGTCATCCGCGTCAACCACACGAGCAAGTACCGCCTGCCGGTGCCCAACGCGGCGCGCATCAGCGAGGCGCGGATCGCGGCCCAGCAGGGCGTGGACGTCAAGCACCTGCAGCCCGTGCTCGACGACTACTACGAGCACGGCACCGGCCTCATCGCCATGCTGCAGAACGCGCAGGAGGTCTACGGCTACCTGCCGCGCCTCGCCCTCCAGGAGATCAGCCTCCAGACGGGCGTCTCGCTCAGCCAGATCTACGGCGTCTCCAGCTTCTACAACCAGTTCCGGCTGTCGCCCGTGGGCGAGTACATCATCGACGTCTGCCACGGCACCGCCTGCCACGTCGCGGGGGCGGTCCAGATCACCGAGGCCCTGGAGGAGGAGCTCGGGGTCGCCGACGGCAAGACGACCAGCGACATGAAGTTCACCCTGTCGTCCGTCGCCTGCATGGGCGCCTGCTCGCAGGCCCCCGTCATGCGCATCGGCGACCAGACCTACGGCGGCCTCACCCCTGACCAGACACGCAAGATCATCCGCGACCTCATGGAAGAGGTCGGCGGTCAGAAGGGGTGAGCAGAGGCACCATGTCTGAAGAGATCATCACGCCGGCCCCCGACAACGAGGGCCGCAACGTCAGCGTCACGGAGCGTCCGGGCGGCGGCTACAACGTCAAGGTCTGCGCCGGCACCGCCTGCCTGTTCGCCGGCTCCATGGCCGTCTTCGACACCTTCGTGCAAGAGGTGCAGGACGCCGGGCTGGGCGACAGCGTCGAGGTCAGCATCATCGGCTGCCACGGCCTGTGCTCCATGAGCCCCGTCGTGGTGCTCAGCGACGACACGCTGTACGGCCACCTCAAGCCCAGAGACGTGAGCAAGGTCGTCGAGGAGCACCTCAAGGGCGGTCAGCCCGTCGAGCGCTTCCTCTACAAGGACGAGCAGTCCGGCGAGCGCATCCGCGACTGGCACGACATCGGCTTCTACAAGGCGCAGACGCGCATCGCGCTGCGCGACGTCGGGGTCATCAACCCCGAGACCATCGACGCGTACCTGGCCGTGGGCGGTTACGAGGCCGCGAGGACGGCGCTCACGGAGAAGACGCCCGAGTGGATCATCGAGGAAGTCACCGACTCGGGCATCCGCGGTCGCGGCGGCGCCGGGTTCCCCACCGGCGTCAAGTGGAAGTTCGCCAACCAGTCCAAGAGCGACGAGAAGTACCTCATCTGCAACGCCGACGAGGGCGACCCCGGCGCGTTCATGGACTGCTCCATCCTCGAGGGCGACCCGCACGCGGTCATCGAGGGCATGATCATCGGCAGCTACGCCATCGGCGCGCACGAGGGCTACGTGTACGTGCGCGCCGAGTACCCGATGGCCGTCAAGCGGCTCACCAAGGCCGTCGCCGAGGCGGAGGAGCGCGGCTTCCTCGGTCCGGACATCTTCGGCACCGGCTGGGAGTTCAACCTGCACCTCAAGCTCGGCGCCGGCGCGTTCGTCTGCGGCGAGGAGACGGCGCTGATCGCCTCCATCGAGGGCAAGCGCGGCATGCC
>DASUMX010000124.1:0-8662 GCA_036277455.1 Thermoleophilia bacterium | reverse complement strand
TCTGTTCGCTTTGCATCTCGTCTCTGCGCTGGTCGTACCAGTCGATCTGGACCGTTTCGCCAAGCCGGCCCTTCCACGACGGCCCGGCGCGGTCCGAGATGATCACTGCGGGGCGAGGGGCGGCACCGGCGGTGGGCGACGACCCGGCGGGCGACGGACCGCGGGATGCCTGGTCGGCGGGCGCCGCGGTCTGGCCGCCGCAGGCCGCCAGAAGGGCGGCGGCCGCCACTGTGAGCGCGAGCGTGCATCCGGACGCCGCAGCCCCGCGAGCGAGCGCGGTCAGGCGGGCCGTGGGCGCCATCGCTGAGGTCAGCCGGCCGTCCGTGGGCCGGCTGCCGCTATCTCAGGGGACACGCGGCCGGCGAACGCCTCGAAGTTGGCGGCGAACTGCCTCGCGAGCGTGGCCGCCCGCAGGTCGTAGTCCGCCGGGTCGGCCCAGGTGGACCGGGCGTCGAGGAGCTGGTCGGGGACGCCCGGGCACGAGGACGGCACGTCCACGCCGAAGACGGGATGCGGGGTCATCGGGACGCCGTCCAGCGACCCCTCGAGCGCTGCCTTCAGCAGGTTGCGCGTGATCTCGATGGGCATGCGCTGGCCGGCGTCGCAGCCGCCGCCCGACCAGCCGGTGTTGACCAGCCAGCACTGCGTCGGGCTGGTCTGTAGCCGCTGGGCGAGCATGTCCGCGTAGACGACGAAGTCGAGTGGCATGAACGGGGAGCCGAAGCAGGCCGAGAACGTGGGCTCGGGTTCGACACATCCAGCCTCGGTGCCCGCGACTTTGGCGGTGAAGCCCGAGAGGAAGTGGTAGCTCGCCATCTCCGGGGTCAGCCGCGAGATCGGCGGCAGCACGCCGTAGGCGTCGCACGCGAGCAGGAAGATGTTGCGCGGCATGCCGCCCAGGCCCGTCTCGATCGCCCCCGGTATGTGGCTGACGGGGTAGGTGGCGCGGGTGTTCTCGGTGATCGAGTCGTCGTCCCAGTCGATGGCTCGCGTGACCGGATCGATGATCACGTTCTCGAGGATCGAGCCGAAGCGGATCGCGTTGAAGATCTGCGGTTCGTGCACGGGCGAGAGGCGGATGACCTTGGCGTAGCATCCGCCCTCGAAGTTGAAGACGCCGTGGTCGCTCCAGCCGTGCTCGTCGTCGCCGATCAGGCGGCGAGTGGGATCGGCCGATAGTGAGGTCTTGCCGGTGCCGGAGAGGCCGAAGTAGAGTGCGACATCCCCCTTCTGGCCCGCGGTGGCCGAGCAGTGCATGGGCAGCACGTTGCGTGCCGGCAGGAGGTGGTTCATCGCCGTGAAGAGAGCCTTCTTGATCTCGCCGCCGTACATGGTGCCGAGGATGATGATGAGGCGCCGGCTGAGGCAGATGCCGACGAATGCCTGCGACGGCCGTTCGCCGGAGCCGGCGTCCTCGTTGCCCTCCCACTCCGGCCGCGCGTCGACCGGCAGCTCCCCGCACGCGATGACCGTGAACGCCGGCTGGAAGTCCTCGAGGTCGATGGGCTCGGGGCGCACGAACAGCGTGTGCGCGAAGAGCCCGTGCCAGGACGCGCGGGCGACGACGCGGATGGGCGTGCGGTACGTGGGCTCGGCGCCGATGAAGCCGTCGAACACGTAGACCTCGCGACGGCGCAGGTAGTCGCTGACGCGGCGTACCTGGCGGTCGAAGAACTCGGGCGTGCATGGCTGGTTCGGCCCGCCCCACGCGACGTCTGCGGCCTCCGGCTCGTCGACGATGTAGCGGTCGGCGGGCGAGCGGCCGGTGCGCTCGCCGGTCGTCACGACGAGAGCGCCGTTGGCGGCGAAGATGCCCTCGCCGCGCGCCAGCGACCGGGCGATGAGTTCCGGCGCCGGCAGGTTCCTGTGGACCGGGCCGACCGTGATGTCGGCCTCGGCGAGCTGCGCGCGTACCGCGGGTTCGTCCATTGGTCCTCCGTTCGCCGGCGCCAAGTGTATCGCCTCGCGCGGGCGCAGGGCACGGGACGGGCAGATGAGCAGCGCACATGCGCCACGACGCAGGAAGGCGGCGGTCCGGAGAGCCGGACCGCCGCCTTCGCTGAAGCGCCCGGTGTCTGGTCAGACCCGGGCCGTACTCAGGTCGTGGCTGTCAGCCCAGCGGGCCGACCTCCGCCTCGACCGCGTCCAGGATCTCCCCGGACTTCACGAGCTCGGCCATCCGGTTGTGGTCGGGATAGAGCGGGCGGTCCACGTCGAGGTGGTCGACGTATTTGCGGATCACCGCCTTGGCGGTGCGCACGCCCTTGCCCGGCGTGAACTCGCGGAAGTCGAGCGCCTGCGCCGCACCCATGAACTCGATGCCGAGCACACCGCAGGCGTTCTCGAGGATCTGCCGGTTCTTGAGGGCCGTGTTCATGCCCATGGACACGAAGTCCTCCTGGTCGGCTGCCGCCGGGATGCTCATGGTGCTCGCCGGCGCCGAGAGGATGCGCTGCTCCGTGATGAGCATGTCGGCGGTGTACTGGCTGAGCATCAGGCCGCTGTAGAAGCCGGGGTTGGGCGTGAGGAAGTCGGGCAGGCCCTGGCTGGTCGCCGTGTTCTCCATGCGGTTCAGACGGCGCTCGCTGAGCACGCTGACCATGGTGATGGCCTGGCCGACCATCTCCATCGGCAGGCTGACAGGCGTGCCCTGGAAGTTGGCGCCGGTCAGCGTCAGCTTCTCCTCGGGCACCCAGATCGGGTTGTCGCCGACGCCGTTGAGCTCGATCTCCACCTGGCTCCTCGCCCACTTGAGCGCGTCGTGCGCGGCGCCGATGACCTGCGGCGTGGAGCGCATGGAGTACGCGTCCTGCACCTTGGTCTTGATCTTGCCTGTGGCCAGGTCGCTGTCCTGGATGCAGGCGCGGATGGCCGCGGCGCTGCGCACCGCGCCGGAGAAGCCGCGCAGCTCGTGCAGCTTGCTGTTGTACGGCTTGAGATTGGCGAGCAGCGCCTCGAGGCTCATCGCCGCGGCGATCTCAGCCTGCCTGAACCAGCGGTCGGCGTCGTGGCACAACAGGGCGCTCATCGCAGTGAGCACGTTGGAGCCGTTGATGGTGGCCAGACCGTCGCGCGCCTCCAGCCCCGGAACGGGGATGCCGGCGCGCTCCAGCGCCTCTTTGCTCGGGATGCGCTCACCCTGGTAGAAGGACTCGCCCTCGCCCATCATGACGAGTGCCATCTGGGCCATTGGGGCGAGGTCGCCGCAGGCGCCCACAGACCCCTTGGAGCTCATGACCGGCGTGACGCCCTTGTTCAGGAGCTCGACCAGCGTCTGCGTGATCTCCAGCCGGTTGCCGGAGTTGCCGTGCGCGTGCACGTTGACGCGCGCCGCCATCGCTCCGCGCACGACCTCGATCGGCGCGGGTTCGCCGATGCCGGCGGCGTGGTTGTAGACGAGGTAGCGCTGGAACTGCTGCACCTGGTCGTCGTCGAGCACGATCTCGCTGAACTCGCCGATGCCGGTGTTCGTGCCGTACATGATCTCGCGCGCGGCGATCTTCTCCTCGAGCATCGCGCGGCAGACGTTGATGCGCTCGGCGGCGGCCGGGTCGAGCTCCACCTGCTCGCCGTCGCGGGCGATCCGTACGAGCTTCTCGACGGTGAGCGACGAGCCGTCCAGGGTGATGGTCACCGGTGTGTCTCCTCTCGCGGGGATCAGGCGTGCCCCTGGCGACTCGAAGGGTCGTGGGCGCCGCCGATGCTGACTCATCGCGCAATGTAGGTGAGGCCGGACTGGTTGCACAGACGCGAGGACTGGTGTCCGGGATTACGGACGCTAATCCGCTGAACCGCTGACCCGAACCGTCCGGACCGCCGGACAGGTGCCCCAGCATGTTGCCTTCTCGCGCGAGCGGGCGTACCATGCGCGCGCTTGCGGTTGCATCGTTCACGACGTACGCGGCGGCCGGCCGGCCGCCAGGGGGATCGTCCGATGTCTGACCGGCAGACTGCCGTCATGCCGAAGGTCCACGGTTTCACCCCGGAACCCAGTGCGCCCCCGTACGTACTCACGCCGGACAGCACCAGCTTCGACTCTCGCGGCCCGTAGGCCGATCGCCGCGCCGGTCTCGAGCATCGCGTCCCGGCGCTCCGCTCCATTCCATCGTTCGCGCTGCCGGGTGCGCCCACTGGGCGGACTCCCGCGGCGCATCCCAAGGAGACAGCACATGGGAGATACGCTGAAGCTGAAGATGCTCTCGTCCGAGCAGGTGGGCACGATGCGCCAGAAGTGCCTCGACCTCCTTTCGACGATGGGCATGCGGATCGACCACGACGGCGCTCTCGGCATGCTTGCCGAGGCGGGCGCCGACGTCGATCGCGAGACGCACGTCGTCAAGTTCCCCGCCGAGCTCGTGGAGTCCGCGGTCAAGTCGGTGCCCGCAGAGATGGTCGTCAAGGGTGCCGATCCGCGGCATGACCTGCCGATTCCTCACCCCGACGGCCTCTTCTACACAAGCACCAACGTGCAGAGCATGCTGCACCACGACGTCGAGACCAAGCGCTTCGAGGACAACTCGGTGGCCCGGTACGCGGAGTGGTGCCAGCTCATCGAGATCCTCGACCAAACCGACATCTGCGCCATCCAGACGCCGATGGACGTGCCGGCGGAGAGCGCCGAGGTCCACGCGCTCAACATCCAGATGCAGAACACGACCAAGCCTCTCTGGATGCACGCGTTCAGCCGGGAGGCCGTGCCGTTCATGTTCGAGCTCATGGTCGCGCGCATGGGCAGTGTGGAGGCCTTGCGCGAGCAGAGCGTCGCCATCATCAATCCCGGGACCGTGTCGCCGTTCATCATGAAGGCGATGGACGCGGAGGAGATCATCCAGGCGTGTCATCACGGTGTACCGATCTCGTCCGACGGTCACGTCATGACCGGGTTCACCAGCCCGATGACCGTCGCCGGCAGCGCGGTGCAGAACTGTGCCGAAACGCTCGCCCACGTGGTCCTGTGCCAGGTCGTGAAGCCCGGGCATCCCATCATGATGACGCAGTTCAACTGCCCCGGGGACATGGCGACCGGATTCTCCACGCTCGCGACGCCGATCGCCAACGTGCAGCGGGCCGTCGGGCAGCAGCTCACGACGGAGGGCTTCGGGATCCGGGTGTCCGGCTGCCCCGTCATGACCGACACCTACGCCAGCGACGGCCGCGCGGTGGCCGAGAAGGCGCTGGGCACGCTCCTGTGCGCCCTGGCGGGCATCGACATCGCCTACGGCGTGGGCCGGCTGGGCGGTGCGAGCCTCGCCAGCCCCGTCCAGCTCATCATCGACGACCAGGTCGTCGCGGTCGTCAAGGAGTACGTGCGCGGCATCCAGGTCAACGACGAGTTCCTTGCCGTTGACGAGATCCTTGCGATGGGGATCGGCGGCAGTCTCGTGCAGAGCAAGCACACGCTCAAGCACTGCCGGGACTATGTGGAGCCGAGCCTGTTCCGCTTCCAGCTGCAGCAGCAGTGGGAGGCCGAGGGCGAGAAGGACCTCTACGAGCGCGCGGTGGACGAGTACCGCCGCCTCAAGTCCGTCATCAAGCCGGTGGACCTGCCCGACGACGTGCGCCGTGAGATGGATGCCGTCGTGGCCCGTGCCGACAAGGCGCTCTGCCCGTGACGGCCGTTCTGGTCACGACACACCACGACAGTCAGCGTCTCTGAGACGCGAGGAGGAACCATGTCGATCACCGACATCAGGCAGGCCGTGCTCACCGGTGACGCCGACGGCGCCGCGGATCTCGCGCGCGCCGAGCTCGAGGCGGGCACCGCGCCGGCCGTGATCATGAACGAGGCGCTCATCAGCGCGATGGACGAGGCCGGCGCCAGGATGGCCACCGGCGAGCTCTTCATCCCTGAGGTCCTCGTCGCGTCCGAGGCGATGAGGGCGGCGATGGACGTCATCACGCCGCATCTCGAGGTCGAGGCGGCCGGCGGCCGCGGGACGGTCGTCATCGGCGCCGTCGAGGGCGACGTCCACGACATCGGCAAGAGCCTTGTGGCGCTCATGCTCGACGGCGCCGGCTTCACCGTCCACGACCTCGGCGTGGACGTCGCCATCCCGGACTTCGTCGCGGCCGCGAAGGAACACGATGCGGACGTCGTCGCGATGTCGTCGCTGATGGTGACCACGATGCCGAAGATGAAGGTCGTCATCGAGGCTCTGCACGCGGCGGGTCTCGAGGCCAAGCCGATCGTCGGCGGCGCACCTATCACGCAGGCGTTCGCCGACGAGATCGGGGCCGCCGGGTACGCACCCGACGCCGGCGGCGCCGTACGCCTGGTCCGCGACCTGCTCTAGGCCGCACGCACGATGCAGTCGGTGGGGCCGGCGGGCGGATGCCCGCCGGCCCCCGTCTGCTCCGGCTACGCGCGCGTCCGTTGCGCGATCTCCCGCGCGACGGCCTCGACCATCTGCTGGGCCCGCGCGATGCCGAACTCCTCGACGCGCCAGCTCGGCGCGGTGATGCCCACCGCGGCGTCGTCGTCAGGGAGGTCGATGGCGCAGGCGATGGCCGTGACGCCGGTCTCGACCGCATCCTTGGCGACATGCGAGGTCGTGCGATCCTGAAAGGCGGCGCCGGTCGCCGTGCCCGCGAGAGGCACCCGGCGCCCGACCCAGCCGCTGTGTCGTAGCGCATACGAGCTCTCGACCTGGTCGACGTAGATGGCGTGGTCGCCGTCGAGCACGATGAGATTGGCTGTCTCGGCCGTCGCGTCCCTCAGCCGCACAAGGTGGGCACGGGCCGTGATGCGCAGTCGATCGACCCAGCCCACGCGAGAGGCCAGGCTTACCAGTTCGAGGCCGAGCGAGTAGGCGCCGTCCGGATCGGCGTGCAGCAGGTCGCTCTCGACCAGGTACGGGAGGATGCGGCCGACGGCGACCCGAGACATGCTGGCGCCCGTGGCGATCTGCTGGACGCTGAGGCCACGCGAGGAGGTCGCGAACGCGCGCAGCACGGCAAGGCCGTGTGCGAACAGCGGTGCGTCGGCGCTGAGTTCGAACGCTGCGGAGCCCAGAGACCAGGCGCGCTCGTCGGCGCGGTAGGTGACGAAGCGCCGTTCCCTGAGCAGGTTGAGCAGGCCGTAGGTGCTCGAGCGAGGGATGTGACACGACGACGCGATGATGCTCGCAGGCGCGGGACTCGTGCGTCGACCGAGGAACTCGAGTACGTCGAGGACGCGGGCGGCGCCCCAAGTCGTACCCTCGTCTTCGGGTGTACGTTCCTTCATCATCGCCGTCACCTCCTTGTGAATCCAGCATAGCGGCCGGTGCGCCGCACGACAATGAAACGAGTACAGAACTCTGGACATCGTCCGAGCGCTCTTGATGTGGCGATGGGACGGCGTCAGGGTGGAGTGCGCGAGACTCTCAACAGGACCACGAAGGAGCCACGGTGCCCACCTCAGATCCACGCGAACAGCCGCGCCCGGGCCGGCTGACCTATCTCAGCGAAGCGGACAAGGTCGCCATCTACGAGGCCGCACTCGAGATCATCGGCTCCGTCGGCATGCGCGTTCTGCATCGAGAGGCGCTCGCGCTGCTGCGCTCGGCCGGCTGCGAGGTGAGCGAGTCAGATCTCGTCAAGATCCCTCGCGAGCTCGTGGAGAAGTCACGGGAGACTGCGCCGGCGATGATCGAGGTCTACGACCGCGCCGGCGAGCACGCCATGTCCCTCGGCCGCTTCAACAGCTACTTCGGTACAGGCTCGGACCTGATGAGCACGTACGACCTCGAGACCGGCGAGCATCGCCCGAGCGCGCTGGCGGACGTCGCCCGCGCCGCCCGTCTCTGCGACGCGCTGCCCAACATCGACTTCGTCATGTCGTGCGCGCACCCCAACGACATCGAGCCGGCGCGGTCCTACCTCGAGAGTTACAGGGCGATGGTCATGAACACGACCAAGCCGATGGTCATGACCTCCGAGCACGCCGGCGACCTCGCCGTGATGTGTGCCATCGCCGAGGCGCTGCGCGGCGGGCCGGAAGAGCTGGCCGCCAAGCCGTACTTCACCATGTACCTCGAGCCGGTCAGCCCGCTGAGCCACCCGGTGGAGAGTCTCGACAAGCTGCTCTTCTGCGCCGACCACGGCATCCCGGCGATCTACTCGCCGGCGCCACTCGCCGGCGGCACGGCGCCCATCACCGTCGCCGGCCACACCTGTCAGGGCGTGGCCGAGTCGCTCTTCGGCCTCGTGATCCATCAGCTGCGCAAGCCGGGCGCGCCGTTCCTCTTCGGAATCGGCCCGGCGGTCCTGGACATGGCGACCTCGCAGAGCTCTTACAACGCGCCCGAGTACCTCATGACGTTCCTCTGCCAGATCGAGATGGCGCGCTGGCTCGACCTTCCCAACTGGGGCTACGGCGGCACGTCGGACTCGCAGGTCGTGGATGCGCAGGCCGGCATGGAGATCGCCGAGCTGGCGCTGCTGTGTCTGGCCGCCGGCTCCAATCTCAACCACGACGTCGGCTACCTGGACTTTGGGCTCACGGCGTCCCTCGAGCTCATCGTCATCGTCGACGAGTACATCGCCATGAACCGCAAGCTCTTCGCCGGCGTCGAGGTGACGCCCGAGACGCTGGCCGTCGACGTGGTCCGCGACGTGGGGCCGGGCGGCGACTACCTCGCCCACCGCCACACCGCCAAGAACGTGCGCAAGGCGCAGTGGC
>DASUMX010000123.1:0-15829 GCA_036277455.1 Thermoleophilia bacterium | reverse complement strand
GTGCCGCACGGCGGCGCTGACGACGCGTCAGCTACGGTCCCGGGAGGTCCAGCACCGTGAACGAGATCATCGACGGGCTCGCCGCGCTCGTCGGCCGCGACAACGTCGCGGCCGACCCGGCGAGCCTCGCTGAGTATGCGCAGGACGAGAGCTTCGTCCCGCGCCTGACGCCGTGGGCGGTGGTCCGCCCGGGCTCAGCCGAAGAGGTCCAGCAGGTCGTCGCCTGGGCCAACGAGACGGCGACGCCGCTGGTGCCGGTCAGTTCGGGCGGGCCGCACTTCCACGGCGACACCGTGCCCAGCGTGCCCGGCGCAGTGATGCTCGACCTGCGCCGGATGGACAAGATCCTGCGGGTCGACCGGCGCAATCGCATGGTCGTCATCGAGCCGGGCGTCACCTACCCTCAGCTCCAGGCGGCATTGGCCGAGCAGGGCATGCGCGTCACACCGCCGCTGTATCCGCGGGCGAACAAGTCCGTGGTCGCGAGCCTGCTCGAGCGGCAGCCGACGCTGATCCCGCGCTACAACTTCCACCTGCCCGAGCCGCTCCGCAGTTGCGGCGTCGTGTGGGGCAACGGTGACGTGATGTTCACCGGCGAGGCCGGCAACGGGCCGCTCTCGCTGCAGGCGCAGTGGGACGCCGGCCTGGTGCAGGCCGACCCCAAGGGGCCCGGGCAGACGGACTTCTTCCGGCTGCTGACCGGGGCGCAGGGCACCTTCGGTGTGGTGACCTGGGCGGCCGTACGTTGTGAGCTGGTCCCGGCGGCCCACGAGTACCTGTTCGCCGCCGCGCACGAACTCGACGACCTGGTCGATCTTGTCTACAGGCTCGACCGCATACGGCTCGGCGACGAGGTCCTGGTGCTGAACGGCGCGTGCCTGGGCCGGCTGCTGGCCGCGTCCGGTGCGGCCGTCGACTCGGCCGCGCTGCCCACCTGGACGCTCGCCGTCGGGCTCGGCGGCCGGGAGCACTTCGCCGCCGAGCGCGTCGCCGTCCAGAAGAAGGACGCGCTGGCACTGGCCGGCGAGTACGGCGTGACGCTCACGCCGGCCTTGCCCGGCGCGGCGACGGAAGACGTCGCCGCGGTGCTGGCCGGCTGCTGCGACGCGCCGTGGAAGCTCGCCGCCGAGGGCGCCTGCGCCGACGTACTCTTCGTCACCACCCTCGAGGAGGCCCCCGCCTTCGTCGAGATAGCGCACATCGTCGCCGACGGCCACGGCTACGCCGCCGAGGACGTCGGCGTGTACATCCAGCCGCAGCACCAGGGCGTGACGCACCACGTGGAGCTCAGCCTGCCGTACGAGGCCGGCGACGCCGCGACCAGGGCCGGCATGCAGGCCCTGAGCGACGACCTCGCCGCCAATCTCATGGCCGCCGGCGCCTACTTCAGCCGGCCCTACGGCTCGTGGGCGCAGCCCGTCTACAACCGCGACGCCGCCGCACGGGACGCTCTGCGCAAGGTCAAGACCATCTTCGATCCGGCCGGCATCCTGAACCCCGGCAAGCTCTGCTTCGGTGCGCCGGGAGCGGCCGGCCCGGGAGACCGCGCCGCCATGCCCGCCGTCGCGACCGCGAAGGAGGCGTGACATGGCCCTCACCGACTACCGCCCCGACGCGATGCGCTGCACCCGCTGCAGCTACTGCAAGTGGATCCCCTACGACCTCGTGAAGAGCGCCCGGTTCGCGGAGGGTTGCCCGTCCATCAAGGCCGGCAAGTTCCACGCCTACTCGGCCGGCGGCAAGCTCGTCACCGCGCTCAGCCTGATGGACGGCCGCAGTGAGGTCACGGACCAGGTCGTCGACATCGCCTTCAAGTGCCAGCTCTGCGGCAACTGCGACGTGGCCTGCAAGTTGTGCCGCTACGACATGGAGCCGATCCTCGCGCTGCGCGAGCTCCGCGCGCACCTCGTGGGGTTGGACCGCGTGCCCGAGTCGTACCGGCCGCTGATCGAGCGGACGCGGGCGGCGCTGGCCGGCAAAGGTCCCAAGACCCCGGCCGACCGCAACGCATGGGCCGAAGGGCTCGGGCTCGTCGACCCGGCGGCCGAGCCCGTCGATGTCGTGTTCTACGCCGGCTGCAAGTACTCCATGGAGGAGAGCCTGCGAGAGACCGTGCGCACGCAGGTGCAGCTGCTCCAGCTCGCCGGCCTCAAGGTCGGCCTGTTCGAGAACGGCTGCTGTGGCGGCCTCGCCGACAAGATGGGCTACCGGGACGAGGCCGCCGAGGCCGGGGCGCGGATGCTGAAGCAGTGGGCCGAGGCGGGCGTCAAGACCGTGGTCACGCCGTGCGCCGACTGCCGCCAGGTGTTCACGCGCGTGTACCCCAGGCTCGAGGGCGCGTGGGAGGGGCAGATCCTGCACACCGTGGAGTGCGTCGAGCAGCTGGTCAGGGACGAGCGGCTTGAGCTCACGACGCCGGTGCCGTTGACGGTCACCTACCACGACCCGTGCAACCTCGGCCGGCAGGGCGAGCCCTACCAGTCATGGGAGGGAGAGGAGAAGAAGATCTACGGCCAAGCCGTGGTCTACGACCCGCCGCGGCCGCGGCACAACGGCGCGCACGGTGTGTACGACGCGCCGCGCGACGTGCTCGCCGCGATCCCCGGCGTGGAGCTCGTCGAGATGGAACGCAGCCGTGAAGCGGCCTGGTGCTGCGGCGCCGGCGGCGCCTGCCGCGAGGCGTTCCCCGAGTACTCGGCTGCTACGGCGGCCGAGCGCGTCGAGGAGGCCGCGTACACCGGTGCGCAGGCGCTCGTCACGGCCTGCTCACGCTGCGAGCTCAACTTCAGCGAGGCGGTGGCCGCCGACACTGCGTCGGGCGGCCCGTCCGCAGGCATGGCCGTGCACGACGTGCTCGAGCTCGTCGCCGTCTCCGCCGGCCTGATGCCGGCGCCGGCTGGCGTGACCGCCGTGACGGCCGCCGTCACGCCACCTGCCACCGCCGACGGGAAGGAGGCGTCATGAGCCCCAGCTACGCGCAGCCCACGACGCCGGCCGAGACGGCCGCGAGTTCGCCGCAGATCCCCGACGCGGCCTACCGGGCACTCGAGGACATCGTCGGCGCGGCCAATGTCAGTCGCGACGCCGCCGTGCTCGATAGCTACGCCTTCCAGTGGCTGGCCGAGCTGGTGCGGCCGGACCAGAGCCACTACATGCCGCGTCCCGCCGCGGTCGTACTGCCGGGCTCGACCGAAGAGGTCCAGGCCGTCGTCCGGCTGGCCAACAAGTACGGCCTCAAGGTCAAGCCGCATGGGACCGGCTGGTACCACTGGTCCGGTCCCATCAAGGACGAGGATGCGACCCTGCAGCTCGACATGCGGCGCATGGACCGCATCCTCGAGATCGACGAGCAGAACCTGTACGCGGTCGTCGAGCCCTACGTCATCGCCGCCCGCCTGCAGGCGGACCTGCTGCCGCTGGGCCTCAACCTCAACATCCCCGGCGTCGGCTGCTCCAGCTCCATCGTGGCCAGCGCCTGCGCCTACCACGGCGCCGGCCCGGACACCTACTTCATGGGCGGCAACGCCGAGAACGTGCTCGGCATGGAGTGGGTCACGCCCGAGGGCGAGATCGTCCGCACCGGCTCCCTCGGCTCGGGCGACGGCTGGTTCTGCAGCGAGGGCCCCGGACCGAGCGTGCGCGGCATCTGCCGGGGCACGCTCGGCAGCCGCGGCGGACTCGGCGTGTACACCAGATGCGCCGTCAAGCTCGCCCCGCACCTCGGCCAGACGGAGTGGAACGTGCGCGGCACGGCTCCGGCCTATCGTTTGCCCGTCCACGAGCGGATGCGCGTCTACACTATCGCCGTGCCCGACTGGGACGCCTGGGCCGAGATCTACTACCGCATCTACGACAACGAGATCGGCTACATCTTCCACCGTCAGTTCAACCTGGCCGGCGCCGACCTCGCGGCTGCCTTCTGGCTCATGTACAACGATGCGTCCAAGACACTCTCCGACGTGCCCGGCATGGTCGCCGACCCGGAGATCCAGAAGCTGACCGAGGAGCTGCGCATCAGCTTCCAGATCATCCTCCAGGGGCGCAGCGAGGACGACATCGAGCTGCAGGACAAGATCCTCGACGCGATCCTCGAGGAGGTCGGCGGCTGGAAGGTCGAGCGGTTCTGCGAGCAGGACATGGCCGAGTTCACCAACGTCTATCTGCAGCGACTCGGCCACAAGCACATCAACTTCGTGTGGGCCGGCGGCTACATCGGCAGCTGGATGCAGTTCGGCACACCGGACTGGGTCAAGGGGTACGTCCCGGTGGCCAAGGCCGGTCTGGAGCGCGACGCCGCCGGCGGCAAGCTCGTGCAGTGCGGCGGCGACGCGATGATGGGTTCCGGCTCGGGCATCCCGCTGGGCGGCGCCACCGGACTCGAGCAGTTCGTCAGCTACGACCCCGACGACCACGATTCCACGGTGGCCGGGATCAAGCACATGGAAGACGCCGTCACGGACGCCGCCTCCATCAAGTACCCGCCGGGCAAGGAGTTCCTGTACCTGCAGATCGGCTGGACCGACGAGGCGGTCTGG
Source organism: Thermoleophilia bacterium (assembly GCA_036277455.1). Lineage (GTDB taxonomy): Bacteria > Actinomycetota > Thermoleophilia > UBA2241 > UBA2241 > CAIXSE01. The sequence continues at coordinate 11,294 of DASUMX010000123.1, read as the reverse complement.
AACGCGCTGGCGCACGCCAGGCAGCCGCAGGTGTTCCGCTACCAGCGCATGATCAAGGATGCGTTCGACCCGAACGACGTGGGCGACCGCATGTACCCGACGCTGCCGCTCGAGTACGAGGCCGGCAGCTGATCCGAGCCGGCCGACCGCCGAAGTCCGTCGTCCCCCCGACGGCTCACGGGGCGGCCCTGGGAGATCCTCCCGGGGCCGCCCCTACCTCCTCCTCCGGCGACGGTCGCGCTCTCGTGTGACATCATCGCCTCTGAAGGCGGCAGGGCCATCCACCGAGGAGTGACGTGCGAGCGCTGACCATCGCGGAGCTCGAGCGCGAGAGCGGAGTGCCGAGGCGGACGATCTACTACTACGTCCGCATCGGTCTGCTGCCGGCTGCGCAGAAGTCCAGCCCCAGCCGGGCGCTCTACACCGACGACCACCTGGCGCTGCTGCGCGAGATCGAGGCGCTGCGCGCGGAGGGGATGCGGCCGGCGGCGATCAGATCGCGGATCGCCGGCCGCATCGCGGCGGCCGGCGAGAACGGCGTGGACCTCGTCGCGCGCCGCGAGGAGGAGACGCGCGACGCGATCCTCAAGGCGGCCACCCGCCGCTTCGCGCTCAAGGGATACCGCGGCACGCGGATGGCCGACCTCGTCGCCGAGCTCGGGATCACCCCGCAGCTCCTCTACCAGCACTTCGCCACCAAGCGCGACCTCTTCGTGGCCTGCTACAAGGTCGCCGTGCAGTACATCAACGTGCTCCTGCGCGACCGGTTCGCGGAGGCGCAGGACTCCCCCGAGCGGATGCTCTGGTACATGTACGCCGACGAGGGCATCAAGGCGTTCGCGCCCGGCATGTTCGCGCTGGCCCTGGAGGCCGCGCAGCACGACGAGCAGGCGCGCCGCGACCTTCGCGAGGCGTACGAGACCATCTTCCGCGACCACATCGCGGAGCTCGCGAGCCTCCGCACCTCAGCGGACGCCCCGCCGCTCCCGGACGAGCTCATCAGTCACGGCATCATGGGCGCCTTCGAGCAGATGCTGGCGCGCGCCTCGCTCGACGACCGGTACTCGTGGCGCGACGTGGTGCGCACCACGCTCGGCATCTACCTGGCCGTGCTCGCCATGTACAGCGGCGAGCTCGACGTCGGCGCACGGCTGGAGCCCTACGAGGCGCGGCTGTCCGAGGTCGCGGAGCTCCCGCCGCCCGTCCCGCCCGAGCTCGCCGCTCAGACTCGCGATGCCTGAATCTCGTTGCCATGACTGCTAGACAAGCAAATGAAATGACGATACGTTTGCTATACGTTTGATGCCCCCGAGCAGGTCAGGGAGCCGGCTCGGAGCCAGCATGGGCGACCGCAGGGAGGCTGCATGACCACACCACTCACCGATGCCGTCCTCGCCATGGACGAGGCCGGCGCCCTCCAGATCGTCAAGGACCGCCTGGACGCGGGCGAAGCCCCGGAGGCGGTCCTCGACGACGCCAAGGGCGCGATGACCATCCTCGGCGACCGGTTCGCGTGCGAGGAGGTCTTCATCCCCGAGCTCATCATGGGCGGCGAGATCATGAAGGGCATCGCCACCGAGCTCAAGCCGCGGATCACCGCCGACGCGTCGGCGGAGACGCGCGGCACCGTGGTCATCGGCACCGTGCACGGCGACATCCACGACATCGGCAAGGACGTCGTCTGCATGATGCTCGAGGTCTCCGGCTACGAGGTGCACGACCTGGGCATCGACGTCCCGGTCGAGAAGTTCGTCGCGGCGATCGACGAGTTCAGGCCCGAGGTCGTCGGCCTCTCCGGCCTGCTCACGCTCGCCTTCGACGCGATGAAGGACACCATCGAGGGCATCGCCGCCGCGGGCAAGCGCGATCAGGTCAAGGTCATGATCGGCGGCTCGCCGGTCGACGAGCAGGTCTGCATCTACACGGCCGCCGACGGCTGGGGCCGCGACGCCGCCGCCGCGCTCAGGCTGGCCGCCGAGTGGACCGCATCCGCGGCCGGCTGAGGGGAGACGAGATGAGCACCGACATCCAGCCCGGCGAGCTCGCCGCACAGCGCCTCAAGCTGTTCGAGGACGCGGTCGCCCTGCGCAAGCCGGAGCGTGTCCCCCTCATGCCTCTGGCGCTGCAGTATTTCCACACCCGGGTCGCCGGGGTTTCAGACAAGGACGCCGGCTACGACGCACAGCTCAACTTCTCGTGCCTGCGCGACGCCACCACCCGCTTCGGCTGGGACTGGGTCCCGGGCATGGCCGTGCCCCCCTCGCGCTCGCTCGAGGCCCTCGGCTCGAAGCAGATCCGCTGGCCGGGCGGCGACCTGCCGGACGACGTGCAGTTCCAGTGGGTGGAGGGAGAGTACCTCAAGGCCGACGAGTACGACGCCCTCCTCGCCGACCCGACGCGGTTCACCCTGCACACCCTGTGGCCGCGCCTCGCAAGCGCCTTCGGGGTGCTCGGCGAGCTGCCGCTGCCGCCGGCCTGGTGGATGAACACCATGTACATGCCACTCGCGTGGGGCGCGCTCCTCGGGCAGCCCAAGATGACGGCCCTCTTCGAGGCGCTCGCCGAGATGAGCCGCGACGCCGGCGCCTTCATGGCGGCGTTCGGCCGCTTCATGGGCGAGATGGCCGGGATGGGCTACCCGGTCGCGTTCGTCGGGGTGACCAAGGTGCCGTTCGACATCGTCTCCGACGACTACCGCGGCCTGCGCGGCAGCACCACGGACCTCTTCCGGCAGCCCGACAAGCTGCACGCCCTGATGGGGATGCTGACGCCGATGGCGATCGGCCAGGGGATCGGCGCCTTCAAGGGCAGCGGGAACCCGCGCGTGTTCATCCCGCTGCACCGCGGCGCCGCCGGCTTCCTCAGCGACGAGCAGTTCGCCACGTACTACTGGCCGGGCCTCAAGGCGGTCATCTACGCGCTCATCGAGGCCGGCGTCACGCCGTGCCCGTTCTTCGAGGGCGACTACACGCCGCGGCTCAAGTACCTGGCCGAGCTGCCGCCGGGGAAGATCGCGGCGCACTTCGACCGCATGGACCGCGCGAAGTTCAAGGAGGCCTGCGGCGACGTACTGACCTACTGGGGCGACGTGCCGGGGTCGCTCATGGTCACCGGCACGCCCGCCGAGGTCAAGGACTACGTCAAGCGGCTGATCGACGACTTCGGCGACACCGGAGGGCTCATCATCGACGGCGCCAACTCCATCACCGAGGAGGCCAAGCCGGAGAACGTCATGGCGCTGCGCGAGGCCGTGGACGAGTACGGCGTGGACTGAGAGGCGCGGCCGTGACGGCGGCATCCGTACTCAAGGAGAGGCAGCGCGACATCGGGAGCGAGATCTTCGTGTCCGACTGGATGCGAGTGACCCAGGATCAGATCGATCGGTTCGCCGACGCGACGGGCGACCACCTGTGGATCCATGTGGACACGGAGAGGGCGGCCGACGGCCCCTTCGGGGCGACCATAGCCCATGGGTTGTTCATCCTCTCCCACCTGCCCTTCTTCCGCTATCGGGTCCCGCTCGCCACAGAAGCCCCTGCCATGACGGTCCACTATGGCTTCGACAGGGTCCGGTTCGCCCATCCGGTGTCTCCCGGCGTGCGGTTCCGGGACCGTATCGTCCTCGCCTCCATGGAAGAGAGGCAGGGCGACCGGCTCCTCGTCAAGATGACCCACACCATCGAGATCGAGGCAGCCGACAAGCCGGCGTGCGTCGCGGACGAGCTGGTCCTCCTCTGCTTCTGAGTCGAAGGCGCAGCCGGGGCGGCCTCGGGATCTTCCCCGGGCCGCCCCGTTCCGCGTCCGCACCTGGTGGACCGTCGAGCTACTTGCCCTGCACCGAGTCCACCATCGCCTTGACGTTCTCGAACTTGGCGTTGGGCGGCAGAGCGCAGCCCATCGCCATGATGAACCCGTCCGGGCCGGCCTCGGTGAGCAGCCGGTCGCAGTAGGCCTTGACCTCGTCGGTCGTGCCGAGCGTGAGCATCGCCGGCGGCACGTCGCCCATCAGGCACATGTGCCCGCCCAGGATCTCCTTGGCGCGGAAGAGGTCCGTCGCCCCATCCGTGGCGAGCACGCAGGTGCGCGCCGGCAGCTCCAGCAGACGCTCGATCTCGCGGTCCCAGCAGGCGTCGTAGTGCAGCATCGGGATGCCGCCCTCCTCGGCGACTATCTCGACCAGCTCCTTCATGTACGGCCACACGAAGCGGTCCCAGAGCTTGGGGCTGAGGAACTGCGGCGCGGTGCGCCAGCTGCCGACCCAGTAGCCGACAGGCCCGATGGTGCGGACCATCTGCCGTGTCTGCTCGCGCTTCTCGGCCATGATCACGTCCATCGCGGCCTGGACCTTGTCCGGTCGCGTGAACAGGTCCATGGTGAACTCCTGGATCGTCCGGCCGCCGCAGAGGTGCTCGTACGGGTGGTCGACCGTCGAGGCGCTGAACACGACGTAGCCGCGCCCCATGAACTCGCCGACCCAGCGCGGCGCCTTCTGCTGCAGCGCCGCGCCGGCCGCCGCCGCCTCGCCCAGGTACTTGCCGATGTACTGGCCGAACCATGGACCCCAGCCCATCTCGACGATGCGGTCGTAGTCCTCCGCCTGGATGCGCACCTGCTCGTCGAGCTGCCACAGGCTGTCCTCCGGGAGGTCGCGGCCGGGGAGCTTCATGGGCGCGAGCCACAGCATGCCGAGGATGGCCGGCGCGTAGGTCGCCCACTGCACCGAGTCGACGTCGCCGAGCTTCTCCGTCGCGGCGAGCATGGTCTGGCCGGCGACGTCGAGGTCGGCGCAGAACTCGGAGTACTTCACGCCCATCGTGTTGCAGGCGAAGGTGTCGAGGACCAGAGAGATCGGCACGCGGTCCGGCGTGCCGCAGTGGATCGCGGTCTGGATCCGGTTCATCCGCTCGAGGAAGAGCGGGTTGGGGGGCGGTCCTTGCGGCGCTCCCGGAGGCGGTCCCTGCGTCTCGGCCATGTCAGCTCACCCCCAGGACGTTCTTCGCGACGACCACGCCGTCCTGGGCGGTCTCGCAGTAGTGGTCGGCGCCGACGTACTGGGCGGCCTCTTCGGTCATGGGGCCGCCGCCGATCAGGATCGTGACCTTGTCGCGCAGGCCGGCGCGCTCGATGGTGGCGACGGCCTCCTTCATCTGGTCGAAGACGGTGGTGAGCAAAGCTGACATGCCGACCAGCGTGGCGCCCGTCTCGTTGACGGCGTCGACCCAGGCCTGGGGATCCACGTCGACACCGAGGTCCACGACCTTGATGCCGTTGGACGACAGCACTGTGCCGGCGATGTTCTTACCGAACTCGTGGATGTCGTTCTTGACGGTGCCCAGAACGATGATGCCGTGAGCGTTCCCGGCGGCCTCCGCGATGGCGTCCTGCAGGGGCGCGCTCGCCTGCTTGAAGAGCTCGCCGGCGAAGATGAGCTCGGAGAGGTAGTACTCGCCGGCCTCGAACCTGTCGCCGACGATGCTCATGCCCTGCTGGAGCTCTTCGAGGACGGCGAGTGGGGCGTCGCCCGCGTCCAGTTTCTCTTGAACGAGACGCGCCGCCTCGTCCATCTGCAGTTCGCCCACAGACTGGGCGAGTGGGGTGGGTGTCATCAGACCTCCCTGGTCTCCGTGTCCTCGGCCGAACGAAAGAGTGACGACAACTTGAAGTATTGATAAGAATACTATCAGCTATACGATTGTCCATATGCGTGCGCTGACCATCAGTGAGCTCGAGAGCGAGAGTGAGGTGCCGAGGCGCACCATCTACTACTACGTCCGCCTCGGCCTGCTGCCGGAGGCACAGAAGGCCAGTCGCACCCGTGCTCTGTACACGGAGGATCACCTCGCGCTGCTGCGGGACATCGAAGCGCTTCGCTCCGAGGGGCTGCGGCCGGCCACGATCCGGTCGCGTCTGGCCGGCCGCCTGAACGCAGCGAGCGAGAACGGGGTGGACCTCGTCGCTCGCCGCGACGAGGAGACGCGAGACTCGATCCTGCGCGCCGCGACCCGCCGTTTCGCGCAGCGCGGGTACAAGGGCACGAGAATGGCCGACCTCGTGGCCGAGCTCGGCATCACCCCGCAACTGCTCTACCAGCATTTCGCCACCAAGCGCGACCTCTTCGTGGCCTGCTACCGGATCGCGGTCCTGTACATGGCGGACGTGATCGTTCCCCGCGTGGGTCCGGAGGGAGACCCAGCGGTACGCCTTGTCTGGTACATGTGGGCCGATGAGGGCATCAAGGCGTTCGCGCCGCACATGTTCGCGCTGGCGGTGGAGGCGTCCCGGCACGACGAGGCCGCGCGCCGGGACATGCGCGAGGCCTACGAGCGGATCTTCCGCGAGCTGATCGACGACCTCGCGCGGCTGCGCACCTCCGAGCGGGAGCCGCCGATCTCGGACGAGCTCATCAGCCACGGCCTCATGGGCGCGTTCCAGCAGATGCTCGCCCGTTCCGCGCTCGACGACGAATACTCCTGGCGCGAGGTCACAAGGCACACGCTTGGGCTCTTCCTGTTGCTGCTGACCGCCTATCGCGGCGAGCAGGATCTGGGAGCGCTGCTCGGGCCGTATGAGGCCTTCCTTGCCGAGGTCGCCGAATTGCCGCCACCGGTGCCGCCGGAGCTCAGGCCGGACGCAGCGCCGAGTGAGCCGTCCTGACCGCCGAGAGCGCAGAGCGCCTTCCGCTCGCTTGACGGAATGTCCGAAGTAGACGTATCGTTCGGTGATGCCCGTCAAGACGCCTGTGCCGGCGTGGCTGGAGCCGCACCTACCCACTTGTGAGGCGATCGTCGCGTTGCTCGCGCCCTACGCGGAGGTCGCGGTCCACGACATCCGCCGCGCACGCATCGTCGCCATCTGGAATGCCCTGTCGAAGCGGAAGGTCGGCGAGCGTTCCCGCAGCGACGAGCTGCCGCCGCAGCCGGAGGACGTGCGGGTGATCGGGCCGTACCCATCTGTCCTGGCCGACGGGCGCGCGGTCACGTCGGTCGGCGTCGTCCTGCGCAACGCCAAGGGCGCTCCACGCGGGCTCCTCTGGATCAACTTCGACCGTTCCCCGTTCGACGCCATGATCGACGTGCTCGTCCGGTTCGCCGCGCCCGTCGAGGACCGGCCGGCAGAGCTTCCCGAGCGCGACTGGCGCGAGCAGATCCTCCTCGTCGTGGACGAGGAGTGCCGCTCGCGGCGCCTGCGCCGGGAGCGCCTGTCACGCGGTCAGCGCCTCGAGTTGGTCCGCGTCCTCGACGACAGGGGCCTTTTCGCCACGCGCAACGCCGCCGCTCACGCCGCCGGTGCACTGGGCGTGTCCCGCACCACCGTCTACGCCTTGCTCAAGGAGGCACGCTCATGAAGCCGCTGCGCACGTTCCGTCTGGAGGAGTACCTCGGCGAGTGGGAGTTCAAGGTGCGCCATCACCTCACCGCGTCGGACGCCCAGAGCATGACGATCGCGGAGCTGCTGGCCCTCGGCACGGAGGGCGACCGCGAGGGCCTCATGCAGCTGCCGCTCTCGTACATCGAGACGTGGGGCTCGCCGGCGCTCCGTACGGCGGTCGCCGGCACCTACGAGCGCGTCGACGCCGATCACGTGCTGGCGTTCGCGGGCGCCGAAGAAGGCCTCTTCTGGACGATGCAGGAGCTGGTCGGCCCCGGGGACCATGCGGTCGTCACCGTGCCGTGCTACCAGGCCATGGAGACGGTGACCTTGGCGACCGGCGCGGACGTCAGCGCCCTGGTCCCGCGCCGGGAGCACGGCTGGGCGCTGGATCTCGACGAGTTGCGCGGCCTTCTCCGGCCCAACACGAAGCTCGTCGCCGTCAACTACCCCAACAATCCGACCGGGTACGTCCCGGAAGAGGCGACCTTTCGCGAGCTGGTCGCTCTCTGCGACGAGCGCGGCATCCGGCTGTTCTGCGACGAGGTCTACCGCGGCATCGAGGTGGACCCGGCTCAGACGATCACACAGGCAGCCGACCTTTCCGAGACGGCTGTCTCGCTGAACGTCGCCTCCAAGTCTTACGGCCTGCCGGGGCTGCGCGTGGGCTGGATCGCCTGCCGCGACCGGGCGCTACTCGAGCGCCTCGAGAAGCGCAAACACTACACCAGCATCTGCAACGCCGGCCCGGCCGAGTACCTGGCGGCCGTCGCGCTCCGTCATCGCGATGCGATCTGGGAGCGCAACCGCGGCGTCGTGGCCGCTAACCGGCCGCTGTTCGACGACTTCTTCGCCCGCTGGTCGGACCTCTTCGACTGGCGGCCGCCCGACGGCGGCTGCGTCTGCTTCCCAAGGTACAAGGGCGGCGACGTGGAGGAGTTCTGCCGGCAGCTGCTGGACGCCGAGGGCGTCCTGGTCCTGCCGGCCAGCATGTACGCGTCGGAGATCGCTGACGTGCCGAAAGATCACTTTCGCGTCGGAATCGGCAGGCTCGGCCTTGAAGAAGGCCTCGAAGCCTTCGACCATTTCCTGAGGGCACAGCACTAAATTCGCTGCAAGGGGGTCATTTCGGACTACCCCTGTCCGTTACTTGTTGCCCCTGCCCGCGGTCCTGATACTTGGCGCAAGTGGTCTCCGGATTTACTTGCTTGACGCGCCCCGTTCGTGGTCGTATCGTGGCGCCCTGGGTGGAACCCACGCGTTCTTGCGGACGCACAAGGCGGACAGATCGTGCAAAGGGAGGAACCATGTCGGACGAGCTTTACGAGCAGATGAAGCAGAGCGTCATCGACGGCGAGGTCGAGGACGCTGAGCGCCTCGCCCAGGAGGGTCTCGACGCCGGCATCGCCGCCGGCGACATCCTCGACAAGGGCTTCGTGAAGGGCATCGAGGAGGTCGGGGACCTCTTCGGCAAGGGCGAGTTCTTCCTCCCCGAGCTGGTCCAGGGCGCCGAGGCCATGAAGGCCGCCGTCGCCGTGCTGCAGCCGGCCATCGACGCCGCCGGCGGAGGCCGCCAGAGCCTCGGCAAGGCCGTCGCCGGCACCGTCGCCGGCGACATCCACGAGATCGGCAAGACCATCGTCTGCAGCATGCTGTCCGCCGCCGGCTTCACGGTCACCGACGTCGGCTGCGACGTGCCCGTCGAGACCTTCGTGCAGAAGGTCAAGGACGAGAACGCCGACCTGCTCCTGCTCAGCGCCCTGCTCACCACCACCATGCCCAACCAGCAGAAGACGATCGAGGCGCTCAAGGCCGCCGGCCTGCGCGACGGCGTCAAGGTCATGATCGGCGGCGCCCCCACGACGCGCGCCTGGGCCGACGAGATCGGCGCCGACGGCTACGCCGAGGACGCCATCGAGGCCGTGGCCACCGCCAAGACCATCCTGGGCGTCGCCTGAGCGAGCACTCGTCAGAATGTGAGACCGCCGAAAGGGCGGCGGCGCAGATGCGCCGCCGCCCTTTCGGCTTCTTGCGGATCGCGGCAGGACTTGTCCGCCTCGAATAGGCGACCTCAATAACGTTGACATTGCCGCCCCAGTCTTCCTATAGTGTCGATGTATCCGTAATCTATTACGGATATATCAGGGCCAGGACCGGTTTCGGGACCGGCCAGCAGTGAAGCCAAGGGGACGATGCCATGTACCACGAAGTCCTGACAGAGGAAGAGGTCAGGAAGATCCACGAGACGAGCATGCGCGTGCTCGAGACCGTGGGAGTCGAGATTCCGGTCGACGAGGCGCAGCAGGTGTTCCGTGACCACGGATTCCGCGTCGAGAACGGCCGTGTCCATCCCACGGAGGCGCAGGTCATGTCGGCGCTTGCCGGTGTCCCCAAGCGCTTCGTACTGCACGCCCGCAATCCAGAGCGCAGTGTCGAGATCGGCGGTGGCAGCGCCGTCACGGCACCGGGCTACGGTGCGCCGTTCCTCGTCGACCGTGAGCTGGGGAAGCGCTCGCCGACACTGGAGGACTACTCCAACCTGGCGAAGCTGGCCCACGCTTTGCCGAACCAGGACGTCAGCGGCCACCTGATCGTCGAGCCGGAGGGCGTCGACCAGGCGCACCTCCACATGCTGCACGCCCATCTCATCCATTCGGACAAGCCGTTCATGGGGAGTACGGCGGGTGCGGAGGGAGCTACGCAGACGCTGGAGATGGCGCGCATCGCCTTCGGAGAAGATCTCGGCGACCGCGCCGTCACCGTATCTCTCGTCAACAGCCTCAGCCCGTTGGGCTACGCCAACGACATGCTCGACGTGCTGCTGGTGTACGCCAAGGCTCGCCAGCCCGTCATCATCGCCGCGCTGGCGATGGGCGGTACCACGGCGCCGGTCTCGCTAGCCGGGATGCTGGCCATGCAGACCGCCGAGTTGCTCGCGGGACTCGTGCTGACCCAGCTCGTCAGTCCGGGCACGCCGGTCCTCTTCGGATCCACTTCCTCGAACGTGGACATGCGCCTGGGCTCGCTGAGCATCGGCAGTCCGGAGACCTCGATGGTGATCGCCGCCCACGCACAGCTGGCGCGCTTCTATGGCATTCCCTCGCGCGCCGGCGGAGCGCTTACCGACGCCAGCTTCCCCGATGCCCAGGCGGGCTTCGAGTCGATGCTTGGTCTGAAGACAACCATCGACAGCGGGGTCGACTACATCCTGCACTCGGCCGGCATCCTCAGCTCGTACCTCGCCTTCTCCTACGAGAAGTTCGTGCTGGACGATGAGATGTGCGGCATCACCCGCAGGGTGCGCGGAGGCTTCCCGGTGGACGAGGCCGCACTCGGCTACGACGTCATCGCCGCGGTCGGCCCCGGCGGCAACTACCTCTCGCAGCCGCACACGCTCAAGCGGTGCCGCACTGAGTTCTGGAAGCCGGCGGTCTGCGACCGTCGTGGCCTGGCCGCTTGGGTGGCCGACGGCGGCAAGGACGCCGTGGACCGGGCCGCCGCCCGCTGGCAGCAACTGGTCACAGAGCACGAGGACCCCGAGATGGACCCCACAGCGCGGGCCCAGCTCGACGCCTATCTCGAGTCGCACATCTGATCCGGCACGGTAGCGGAGGAATCTGACATGAGTGACATCTCCAACGGGCGGACCTCGGCGTTCGCCAGCCTGAAGAAGATGGACCCGGTCATCTTCGGGGTCTCAGCCTTCCTGACCATCGCGTTCGTGCTGTGGGCGGCGCTCGACGAAGAGGGTTTCACTGCCGCCGTGGACAAGGCGTTCACCTGGATAACGGTCGACTGGGGTTGGCTGTACCTGGTCTCCGCGTTCGCTCTCGTGGTCACTGCGGTCGTCGTGATGTTCGGCCGCTTCGGCACCGTCAAGCTCGGCAAGCCCGGCGACAAGCCGGAGTTCTCCAACTTCGCCTGGT
>DASUMX010000122.1:0-2555 GCA_036277455.1 Thermoleophilia bacterium | reverse complement strand
GCCGGTGCGGTCGAGGGCGGCGCGGACCGCGCCGTCGACGCTCGCGAACGGCGTCATGCACATGCTGCGCACAACGGCGTCGGGGAACTCCGAGACCAGGTAGACGTCGGCGCGCGCCAGGAGCCCCGCGACCGCGGCCGCCTTGTGCCCGCCGAGCACGAATTCGCGCTGGATGCGGTCGATCAGCACCTGCGGCGTGCCCATTCCCGTCATCCACTCCTCGAACGTCTTCTGCCCGAACCCTTCGCGGCAGCGCGCCACGAGGACGATCACGCCGCCGTCGCGCACGGCTCCGGCCACGTTGTCCAGCGTCTTCTGCGCCTGGTAGAGGTTGATGTCCTTGGGCGTGCCGCCGGGTGAGGCGATCACGACGTCGGCCGCCTGAGGCACGCGCAGGTCGCAGCGCCGGTCGTAGGCCTCAGCCCCGGCGCGATGCGCCTCGAGGTAGTGGCCGGCCACGGCGCGGATGATCCGCTTGTCCTCGTCGAGCAGCACGTTGAAGATGAAGTCGACGCCGATGAGCGCGCCGGCCTCGTCGATGTCCTCGCGCACGGGATTGCCGTCGAGGATGCCGGCCCTCGCCGTCGCCGCCAGCATCATGCTGTGGTTGTCGCGGATGGCCGCGTACGAGCAGAGGCCGGGGACGACGGCCTTGGCCCCTCCGCTGAACCCGGCGAAGTAGTGGTACTCGATGTTGCCCGTGCAGATGCGCAGGTCGGCCTCGAGATAGGGCGCGAAGACCTCGAGGCGCGTGCCGCGCGAGGTCGTACCGACCGGCACGCAGCGCGCGGCGTCCAGATCGATCAGACGCGCGCCGCTCCCGGCCACCTCTTCCCCGACCAGCCGGCGCTGCTCCTCGGGCGTGTGCGCCCGGTGGCCGCCGAGGGCGAACAGGATGCTGACGTCCTCCGGGCGCAGCGGCGCCAGCTCCTCGAGCAGGGCCGGCAGGAAGCGGTAGGACGGGCAGGGCCGGGTGACGTCGCTGACCACGATCGCGGCGGTGCGCGCCGACGCCGCCAGCTCCGAGAGGCGCGGCGCGCCGATGGGCTGCGCCAGGGCACGCCGGATCTCGGCCTGCTCGCCGGCCGCCGTCGGGGCCGCGGGCGGCGCGACCTCCTCGCCCAGGCCGCAGCCGGGGCTGATGACGTCCACCCGGGCATCGTCCGGCAGCGCTGCCTCGAGCGCGCCGTCGCCGTACGGGATGGAGAGTCTCACGCCGCGCCGTCCCGGCCGTCAGCCGAAGCGCACGGCCGACGCCTTGAGCGCTTCGACGACCGGCATCGGCTTGCCGGAGAGGAACTGGACCATGGCGCCGCCGGCCGTGCACACGTAGTCGAACCGCTCGGCCAGGCCGAAGCGGTTCATGGCCGTGACGCTGTCGCCGCCGCCGAGCGCGCTGAACGCGGCGGAGTCCGCCATCGCCTCCCAGATCGCCCGCGTGCCGTACTCGGTCTCGGGCTGCTCGAACACCCCGGCCGGGCCGTTGGCGAACACGGTGCCGGCGGCGGCGATGTGCCGGCGGTACTCCTCGACGGCCGCGTGCCCGATGTCGACGACCGGCTGGTCCACGGGCAGGCCGGCGGCGGCGACCTCAGCGCGCACGCCGCCGCGCACGACGGCGAGGTCCGCCGGCAGGACGACCTTGTCGCCGTGAGCGGCGAGGATCGCCTTCGACTCCTCGATGTACGGCTCGAGTTGGCTCGATCTGATGAACTCCAGGGACGGCTCGCCGAGGTCGACGCCGCTCGCCGCCAGCATCACGTTGGCGACCAGGCCGGCGGTGAGCACGGTGTCGACGACGCCGTCCGCCAGGGCGGCGGCCATCATCGGGAACGCCTCCTGGATCTTGGTGCCGCCGAGCACGAAGACGCACGGCCGCGCCGGCTCCTCGCGCAGGCGGGCGAGGTTCTCGTACTCGCGCTCGAAGAGGCGGCCCATGGCGGACGGGAGGAGCTGCTCGAACCCGACCAGCGTGGGCTGCGAGCGGTGCGCGGCGGCGAAGGCGTCGCAGACGTAGAGGTCGGCGAGCGGCGCCAGCTTGCGCACCACGAGCGTCTTCGCCTGGTCCTCGGGCGAGAGCTCGAGCTTGCGCTCGAACAGCGTGAGCTCCTCGCCGCAGAAGCGCACGTTGTCGAGCAGCAGGACGTCGCCGTCCGCGAGCCGGCCGACCGCCTCGCGCGCGGCCGGCCCGCAGACGTCGTCGATGAAGCCCACGTCGCGGCCGGTGAGCTCGCTCATCACCGCCGCATGCGGCTCGGTCGAGGCGTAGTTGTGGTACTCGAGGTCGCCGCCCTGGTGCGCGAGCAGCACGACCCGGGCGCCCGCCTCCGCCAGCTCACTGACGGTGGGCGCGCAGCCCTTGAGCCGCGTGATGTCGCGCAGCCCGCCGGTCTCCCTGTCGAGCGGCGCGTTGATGTCCACGCGGCAGAGGACGGTCTTGCCGCCCCACGCGAAGTCGTCCAGCGTGTGGATGCCGTACTTCATGGCGCGCCCTCTCGTCCGCGTCAGGCGAGCCCGAGGTACTGATTGGTGAGCCCGACGGCCTCGAGGCGGTC
>DASUMX010000121.1:0-7574 GCA_036277455.1 Thermoleophilia bacterium | reverse complement strand
CAAGGTCGGGGGCAGGGTGCTGGACGGCACCATCGAGCGCGACGCGAACGGCGTGCGCTTCACCATCTCCGACCTCACCGGCAAGACGGAGACGGTCAACGTGCTGTACAGCGGCCAGATGCCCGGCACCTTCGAGGCGGGCGTCGACGTCGTGGTGATCGGCAAGTACGCCTCCACCGGCGCGCTGATCACGGCCGACCAGCTCCAGACCAAGTGCCCGAGCAAGTACGAAGGGTCCGCGTCACCCGCTGCCCAGTCGACCGGGCAGTGAGGTCTGACGCTTGCGAGATCTCGGGACATACTCACTCGTAGCCACGCTCATCCTCGCCCTGGGCGCAGCCTGGCTGCTCGCCCTCGGCAGCTGGTCTGAGCGCAAGGACCTCATCCGCTACGGCTACTACGCCGTCTACGGCTTCTTCCTGACCACGGTCATCGCTTCGGCGGTGCTGCTGCAGGCGTTCCTCAAGGGCGACTTCAGCTTCGCCTACGTGGTCGAGAACTCGGACACCTCTCTCTCCGTCTTCTACCGCATCGCCGGCTTCTGGGCCGGGCAGTCGGGCTCGTTCCTGCTCTGGCTGCTGTGCCTGGCGATCGCGGTCATCGTGATCGCCGTGATCGACCTCAACCGGCTGGAGCGGCTCACCGGCGGCGCCGTCGCCGTGCTCGCCGTCATCTCGGCCGTGTTCGCCGCGCTCATGATCTTCGACAGCGGCTCCAATCCGTTCCTCGCGGCCGAAGCGGGCGCCATGCCGTTCGGCCTCAACCCGCTGCTCCTCCACCCGGGTATGGTGCTGCACCCGCCGGCCCTGTTCATCGGGTACGTCGGCCTCGCGGTGCCGTTCGCCTTCGCCGTCAGTACGCTGCTGCTCGGCCGCGGCGACAAGCTCTGGGTGCAGCGGTCGCAGAAGTGGGCCGTGTTCGGCTGGCTCTTCCTCAGCCTGGGCATCGGGCTCGGCGCCTGGTGGGCCTACGTCGTGCTCAGCTTCGGCGGCTACTGGGCCTGGGACCCGGTCGAGAACACCTCGCTCGTCCCCTGGCTGACGGCGACCGCCCTGCTCCACGCCTTCACGCTCTACAAGGCACGCGGCCTGTTCAAGCGCTGGGCGCTCGGCCTGGCCGCCGCGACCTTCTTCTTCACCATCCTCGCCACCTGGACGACGCGCACCGGCCTCATCAGCTCGGTGCACGCGTTCGGCCGCAACCCGGTGCTCATCTGGATCCTCTCGACCCTCCTGGTCGTGACGGCGGTCGGCAGCGCGGCGCTCATCGTCTGGCGCTGGAACCGGTTCGAGA
This sequence comes from Thermoleophilia bacterium, assembly GCA_036277455.1. Classification (GTDB taxonomy): domain Bacteria; phylum Actinomycetota; class Thermoleophilia; order UBA2241; family UBA2241; genus CAIXSE01. The sequence continues at coordinate 6,281 of DASUMX010000121.1, read as the reverse complement.
GCCGCGACGACGTGGAGAGCTGGCTCTCCCGCGACTTCCTCTACTACGTCACCAATCTGCTGCTCACGCTGTTCGCCGTCGCCATCGCCTTCGCCACGGTCGCCGTGCCGCTCCTCATGGAGCGGACGGTCGGGGCGAGCACCTACGACGCCGTGGCCCAGCCTCTGGGCGTCGTCGTCCTCGCCATGATCGCCGTTTGTCCACTCCTCGCCTGGCGCAAGACCGAGGGCGCGGAGCTGCGCAAGACGCTGGTGCTGCCGACGGTGACGATGCTCGCCTCGATCCCGCTGTGGCTGTACCTGGGCTTCCAGTCCAGCATCTGGGGCTTCATCGGGCTCCTGGTCTGCGGCTTCGCCTTCGGGGCGGTCATCCAGTTCGTGCTGCGTTCCGCGCGGCGGGCGGCCGGACCCGGCAACAGCCTCTGGTCCGGCCTCGGCAAGGCCTTCACGGGCAGCCGTACGCGCACCGCCGCCTACATCGTCCACATGGGCATGGTGCTCGTGGTCGCCGGCCTGCTCGGCTCCACCGTGTACAAGGTCGAGCAGTCGACCATCGTCAAGGTCGAGCCGGGTGAGACGGCCAGTCTCAACGGCTACACGCTCACGTACAAGGGCATGGAGGAGAGCACCGGCGCGCAGAACTCGACGCGGGCAGAGGCGACCTTCGAGGTGACCAGGGACGGGCAGGCGCTCGGTACGGTCGGGCCGCACACCGACGTGTACCCCGTGAGCGGCGCGGCCGTGCGGGCCGTGATCCTCGGCCGTCCGTTCGAGGACCTCTTCGTGGTGGCCGACGAGCCGTTCGACGGCACCTCGACGACCATCGCGTTGCGCATCGTCATCTTCCCGCTCATCCGCTGGGTGTGGATCGGCTCGATCCTCCTCTGCGCCGGCGCCGTCGTCTCCCTGTGGCCCAAGCGTCAGAAGCAGGAGCAGGAGGCCCGCGCCGTGAGACCGGCCGAGGCGGACGGCGCCACCGCCTGACGGAGGCCGCGATGTCGGACGAACACGACCGGCAGGACGGCGCGGTTTCCCTCGAGATCGAGGTCGAGGGGCTGCGCAAGACCTTCGGCCGCCGCGAGGTGCTCAAGGGGCTCTCGTTCGGCGTGCCCCGCGGCGGGTTCCTCAGCATCTTCGGCCCCAACGGGGCCGGCAAGACGACGACGCTGCGCGTGCTCGCGACGCTGCTCGCGTCGAGCGGCGGCAGCGTCAAGGTCGCCGGCCACGACGTTCGCGAGGACCCCATGCCTGTGCGCAAGGCCATCGGCTTCATCTCGCACAACGCCATGCTCTATCCGGATCTCACCGCGCAGGAGAACCTGCGCTTCTACGCCGACATGTACGGCGTCGACGACCGCGAGGCGCGCATCACGGAGCTGCTCGAGCGCCTCGAGCTCTCCGCGCGCCGCTACGACGTGGTGCGCACGTTCAGCAAGGGCATGCGCCAGCGCCTGGCGATCGCGCGGGCCGTGCTGCACCGCCCGCGCGTCCTGCTGCTCGACGAGCCGCACTCGGGGCTCGACCCGCGGGCCGTCGACATCCTCGACGGCCTGCTCACCGAGATCCGCGACGAGCACACGTTCGTCATGGTCACCCACAACATCGCCAAGGGCCTGGAGTGGGGGACCGACCTGATGATCATCGAGGGCGGCCGCATCGCCTACGAGCACGCGGCCGGCGTCGACCACGACTCGTTCAGCGCCGTCTACCGCGAGCACGTCCACGACGGGTCGGTGCTGTAGGGATGAGCGGCTGGAGCCAGTTCAAGGCCATCCTGCGCAAGGATCTCATCCGCGAGCTGCGCACCCGGGACATGCTCGTCAGCATGATCCTCTTCGTGCTGCTCGCGATGATCATCTTCCACTACGCGTTCACCGTGAAGGAGGGGGCGGACCTCACCTACTTCACCGGCGGCATGCTGTGGGTGACGTTCATCTTCGCCATGCTGCTGGGCCTCAACCGCTCGTTCGCCCAGGAGAAGGACGAGCACTGCCTCGACGGCCTGCTGCTCTGCCCGGTCGACCGCGTGACCATCTTCTTCGCCAAGACGGCCGGCAACCTGGTCTTCCTGCTGATCATCCAGGCGGTCGCCGTGCCCGTGTTCGCGCTCTTCTTCATCGAGCGCAACTTCCTCGGCGACCTGCTGCCGTTCCTCATCGTGCTGGCGCTCGCCGACCTCGGCATCTGCGCCCTCGGCACGCTGCTCGCGACCATCTCCATGAACACGCGCTCGCGCGACCTGCTGCTGCCGATCCTCTTCCTGCCGCTGATCGTCCCCGTGCTCATCGCGGCGACCGGCGCGACCACCCTCATCTTCGCAGAAGGCGTGAGTTTCGGTAGTCTGGTCGCTCGGCTCCTGCTTCTCCTGGGTTTCGACGCCGTGTTCCTCGTCGCCGCCTGGGGTACCTACGACTACGCCATAGGAGAGTGAGCGTGAAGAAGCTCTTGAGCGCACCGGCTTTGTTCATCTGGGCCAGCGTCCTTCTCATCATCGGGCTCCTGCTGGCCTTCTGGTACTCCCCGACAGACGCCTCGAGCATGGGGTTCAGCCAGAAGATCTTCTACTATCACGTTCCTATCGCCGCGGCGGCCTTCGTGGCGTTCGGCGTCGCCTTCGTCGCCGCCATCGCCTACCTCCGCACGCAGGACCTCAAGTGGGACCGCCTCGGCTACGTGGGCGTGCGCATCGGCCTGCTGTTCAGCATCCTCGTCATGGCCACCGGCATGATCTGGGGCAAGGCGGCCTGGGGTGTGTGGTGGGCCTGGGAGCCGCGGCTCACGACCTACCTGCTGGCCTGCTTCCTCTACGCCGCCTACTGGGTGCTGCGCTCCGTGGTCGACGAGGAGGATCGTCGCGCGACCTACGCGGCGGTGTTCGCGATCATCGCCTTCATCGACGTGCCGATCACGTTCTTCGCCACGCGGTTTCTGCCCGAGGGGCTCCACCCGGTGGTCGTCGGCCCCGGCGGCGGCGGCATGGAGGGGAGCATCGCGGTGAGCTTCGCCATCTGCATGGTGGGCATGCTGCTGCTGATGGCGGCGATCATCCGCCGCGACTACGAGATCGAGCTGATCAGAGACCGTGTCACCGACCTCAAGACCTCGCTGGGAGGCTGACCACATGACCATCGAAGAAGGCGTCAAGTACGTCGCCGCGGCGTACGCGATCATCCTCGCCGTGCTGGTGATCTACTACGTCATGAGCGCGCGTCGCGTGGCGACGCTGCAGCGTGACGTGCAGTTGCTGGAGGACGAGGCGAAGCGCCTGAAGGCGCCCGCGGGCGAGGCCGGCGCGGAGTGACCCGCCCCCCGATCAGCCGGCGCCGGGCGGGCTGAGCCCAGCCGATGGAGCAGACCTCGGTCATCCTGATCTGGCTCGCGTACCTCCTGTACGCGGCCGCGTTCGCCGTGTTCCTGATCGGGTTCTTCACGCAGCGCCCGTGGACGAACCGGGTCGGGATCGTCGTCGCCGCGGCCGGTCTCGTGGCCCAGACCCTGGGCCTCGTCCTCCGCGGCGTCAGCGCCGGGCACTTCCCGTTCTCCGGCCTCTACGAGTCCATGGTCCTCGTGGCCTGGGCGATCGTGCTCGTGTGGCACGTCCTCGAGGCGTTCACCAAGATCAAGGCCGTGGGCCTGTACGTGATGCCGGTGGTGCTCGTGCTGCTGACGGTCGCGCTGGTCTCGTACGACCCCCCCGCGGGTCTCGTGCCGGCGCTGCGCAGCGACGTGGTCATCGTCCACGTGGCCGTGATGCTCGTGGCCATCGGCTGCCTCTACGTCGCCGGCGGCGCGGCGATCATCTACCTCATCGAGGAGACGCTGCTGCGGCGGCGCAAGCCCGGCGGCGTGCTCGGCCGCCTGCCCTCGCTGGCCGCGCTCGACCGGCTCATCTACCACGCCACGCTGCTCGGCCTGCCGTTCCTCACCATGGGCATGGCGGCCGGGGTCATCCGCGCCGAGACCTTCAAGGTCCCCGGCTGGCCGACGGACCCGATGGTGCTGCTGTCGGCCGCGGCCTGGGCCGTGTATCTCGCGCTCATCGCCGGGCGCGTGCGCGGCGACTGGTCCGGCCGCTCCGTCTCGTGGCTGGCCGTCGCGGGGCTCGTCCTGCTGCTCGTGATCCGGTTCGCCGCGGTACCGTACCTCAGCGGCTTCCACACCTACGGGGGCTGAGCGGATGCACGTCGTCGTCGCCGGCATCTCGCACAAGACCGCCTCGCTCGAGTTGCGCGAGCGCCTCGCCCTCGACGAGGCCGCAGCGCTGCGCCTGAGCCAGGAGCTCCTGGACGACGGCGTCGCCTGCGAGGCCGTCGCCCTGAGCACCTGCAACCGCACCGAGCTGTATCTGTACGGGCGCGACTCGCTCGAGGCGCGCCACGCGGCGCTGGCGCGCCTGGCGCGCCACGCCGGCGTCGCGCCGTCCGAGCTCGAGCCGTCGCTGTACAGCTACTCCGGCGACGGCGCCATCGCCCACCTCTTCCGCGTCACCTCGAGCCTCGACTCGATGGTGGTCGGCGAGGCGCAGATCGTCGCCCAGCTCAAGGCCGCCTACCAGCAGGCGTGCGACGGCGGCTGCACTGCGGTCGTCTTCAACCGGCTGTTCCGGCACGCGCTCGAAGTGGGGAAGCGCGTGCGCACCGAGACCGCCATCGGCGAGCGCCCCGTGAGCGTCAGCTCCGCCGCCGTCGAGCTCGCCCTGCAGGTGTTCGGCAAGCTCCGCGACCACACCGTGCTCATCGTCGGCGCCGGCGAGACCAGCGAGCTCACGGCGACCCATCTCAAGGCGCACGGTATCGAGAAGATCCTGGTCGCCAACCGGACGCTGGACACGTCCATGGACCTGGCCCGCCGTGTCGGCGGGGAGGCCGTGCGCTTTGAGGACCTCGAGCATCATCTCGCCGCGGCCGACATCGTCATCAGTTCCACCTCGGCGCCGCACTACGTGGTCACCCGGGAGACCGTCGAGCGTGCCTTCAAGCGCCGCCGGCACCGTCCCATGTTCCTCATCGATATCGCCGTGCCGCGCGACCTGGACCCGGAGATCAACCGCGTGCGCGACGCCTACCTCTACGACATCGACGACCTGCAGCACGTGGTGGAGCACAACCGCCACGAGCGCGAGAAGGAGGCGGAGCACGCCGAGCGCATCGTCGAGCAGGAGCTCGCGAGCGTGAACGACTGGCTGCGCAGCCTCGAGGTCGTGCCGACCATCGCGACGCTGCGCGAGGCCGTGGAGGACATCCGCCGCGGCGAGCTCGAGCGCCTCAGCAACCGCCTGAGCGACCTCACCGACGAGCAGCGGGCTCGCGTGGACATGCTGACCACGAGCATCGTCAACAAGATCCTGCACGTGCCGACCGTGAAGATGAAGGAGGTCGCCGGCCGCGACCAGTGCTACCTGTACGTCGACGCGGTGCGCACGCTCTTCGACCTCGACACCGACGAGGGCGGGGAGGAGCGGCCGGCCGGCGAGGTTGCTCCGGACGGCGCCGGCAGCGAGGCCGATCAGGGCGCGGGCGAGAGGTCGGACGCCGAGTCCGCCGAGTCCCCGGCCTCTTCCACGCCGCCCGCACCCGGAGGCACCGTCCACCACCTGCGCGGCACCGGGACGGAGGACGCGTGAACAGCCGCGCACCGCTCCGCGACGTGGTCCGCATCGGCTCCCGTGGCTCCCGCCTCGCGCTTGTGCAGGCAGAGTGGGTGCGCGACCGCGTGGCCGCGCATCATCCCCACCTCACGGTGGAGATCGAGATCATCAACACCAAGGGCGACAAGATCCTCGACGCTCCGCTCGCCAAGATCGGCGACAAGGGGCTCTTCACCAAGGAGCTCGAGACGGCGCTGCTGGACGGGCGCATCGACGTCGCCGTGCACTCGGCCAAGGACATGCCGACGGCGATCCCGGAGGGGCTCGCGCTCATCGCCTTCACAGAGCGCGAGGACGTCCGCGACGCGTTCGTGCCGAACCCTGCGCTGCTCGAGGCACGCGGGCCGGACGCGGGGGCGCTGACGCTCGACGACGTGCCGCGCGGAGCGCGCGTGGGCAGCTCGAGCCTGCGGCGGCGCTCGCAGCTCCTGGCGCTGCGCCCGGACCTGGACGTGGTCGACATCCGCGGCAACGTGGAGACCCGCCTGCGCAAGCTGGTGGAGGAGGACATGGCGGGGACGATCCTGGCGGCGGCGGGTCTCGCCCGGCTGGGCCGCTCCGAGGTCATCGGCTTCGCCTTCGCCTTCGACGAAATGCTCCCGGCCGTCGGCCAGGGCGCGCTCGCCATCGAGGCG
>DASUMX010000120.1:0-25082 GCA_036277455.1 Thermoleophilia bacterium | reverse complement strand
CCGCGCCGCCGCCGGTCTCGAGGTGCTCGACCTTGGCGCCGTAGCGGATCTCACCGCCGAGCTCGAGGAAGCGCCGCTCGATCGCCCGGCCGAAGGCGAGCCAGCCGTCGCGCGGGATCCCGGTCATCCGGCGGTGGGCGTAGGCGATCGGGAGCAGGACGGTGAGCATGGGCACGTCCTGACCGCCGAAGTGGACGAGGTTGTCGAACACCTGCCGGCAGAACGGGTCCCGCAGCCGGGCGTTGAACCGGCGCAGCGTGAGGCGGCCGTACTTGACCAGCGCCGGCAGGCTGCGCAGCGAGGCCACGCCCGTGTGGGCGCCGGCGACGATCCCCGCAAGGCCGGTCTCGGCGCGAAACGGGATGTCCAGGTGCAGGCAGGCGCGCAGCGCCCGCGCGAACTCGCCGATGGCGGCGGCGTCGCGCGGGAAGTTCTCCCGCAGGTGCGCCTCGAGCCGGTCGATGTCGGTGGAGACGGTGACCGCCCTGCCGTCCGGGGCGACGACCGTGCCGAAGTCGACAGGGTCGTAGAGCGGGCAGTAGTCGGCGACGCCGATGTCCCGCCAGAGGCGGTGGATCGGCGCCTCCGGTGACGTTCCCGCCAGACCCGCGACGCTGCCGTCGAACAGATAGCCCTTCCTGCGCCACGAGGTGCAGAGCCCGCCGGGCGTCTGGCCCATCTCGAGGATGGTCGTCCGGTAGCCGGACCGCGCCGCGTAGCATCCCGCGGTGAGTCCGGCGACGCCGGCGCCGATGATCAGCAGGCGCGTCTCGTGCATGGGTGATTCATAGCGCGACGCCGCTTGCTCCACAAACCGCTGCTAAGCTGTCACCGTGATGGGAAGGACGGCCGCATGAAGTACCTCTCCGACCTCTTCGCGCGGAATCGGGCGTGGGCCGCGGAACGAACCGGCGCCGACCCGGAGTTCTTCGCGCGGCTGGCGCACCTCCAGCGTCCCGACCTGCTCTGGATCGGCTGCTCCGACAGCCGGGTCCCCGCCAACGAGATCGTCGGCTTGGCGCCCGGCGAGCTCTTCGTCCACCGCAACGTCGCCAACGTGGTGCCGGACACCGACCTGAACGCGATGGCGGTGATCGAGTACGCGATATCGTCGCTCGGCGTGCGTCACGTCATCGTGTGCGGGCACTACCGCTGCGGGGGGGTGCGCGCCGCACTCGAGGGACACCAGGCCGGCGCCGTCGCCCTCTGGCTGCAGCCCCTGCGGAACCTCGCCGGGGAGCACCGCGATGAGCTCGACGCGTTGCCCTCCGACGCCGCGCGGTGGGACCGGCTCTGCGAGCTGAACGTCGCCGCGCAGGTCCTGGCGGTCGCGCGGTCCGAGGCCGTCCAGAGCGCGTGGGAGCGCGGCGCGGACCTGGCCGTCCACGGCTGGATCTACGACCTGGAGGACGGCCTGCTCCGCGACCTCGAGGTCACCCTGGGCGCCGGGGCGGCAGGCGGCTGGTGACCGCGGCGGGGGGCGGCCACTCCCGGAGGGCGGACGTCGCCCTGCGGCTCTGGGCGGCCGGCGACCTCTGGCTGCTTCAGCGGCTGCTCGGCGACCCGGAGATGACGCGCCATCTCGGCGGCCCGGAGTCGCAGGAGGCCATCCGCGCCCGTCACGAGCGCTACCTGGCCGCCGACCCGGAGAAGCACGGGCTGTTCGCCGTCACCGCCGGCCCTGCAGCGGAGGCGGTCGGCTGGGTCGGCTACTGGGAGTCGGAGTGGCACGGCGAGCTGGTGTGGGAGTGTGGCTGGAACGTCCTGCCGGAGGCGCAGGGTCGCGGCGTGGCCACGGCGGCCGCGACGCTCATGATCGACGATGCCCGGCGCCGCGGCCGTCACCGCCATCTGCACGCCATCCAAACGGTCGGCAACGCCGCCTCCAACGCCCTCTGCCGCAGGCTCGGCTTCGAGCTGCTCGGCGAGGTCGAGGTCGACTACCCATCGGGCGTCGTGATGCGCAGCAACGACTGGCTTCTGGACCTCGAGAAGACCGCGCCTTCCCCCGGAGCACGCGCGTCGACACGCGGTCGACAGGATAGGATGACGCGATGAAGAAGCCGGACCGCAACGCTCTCGTCGCCCTGCCCGTCGTCCTCGCCATCGCCGCCCTGGTGGCACTGGCCGGCAGCCAGGGCGGATCCACCGTCGGCAGCCTCCCGGTGTTCGCGCTCTGCGTGATCGTCGCGTTCGCCATCCAGTGGGTCGCGTTCGTCCCCGCGTACGTGCTCCAGAGCGAGCGGTTCTTCGACCTCACCGGCGGCCTGACGTACATCACCGTCGCGGTCGTCGCGGTGCTGTTCTCCGACGCGCCGGACGCCCGCTCGTACCTGCTGCTCGCGATGGTCGTCATCTGGGCCGTGCGGCTGGCCTCTTACCTCTTCCTGCGCATCCGCAGGGCCGGCGCCGACACGCGCTTCGACGCCATCAAGCCGTCGTTCCCCCGCTTTCTCAACACGTGGACGCTCCAGGGGCTTTGGGTGACGCTGACGCTCGCGGCCGCACTGGCGGCCATCACCACGACGGAGCGCGTCGGCATCGGCACGGTGACGGCCATCGGGCTGCTCGTGTGGGTGGCCGGCTTCGGGGTGGAGGTCGTCGCCGATGCCCAGAAGAGCCGCTTCCGCGCCGACCCCGCCAACAAAGGCCGGTTCATCCACACCGGGCTCTGGTCATGGTCGCGCCATCCCAACTACTTCGGCGAGATCCTGCTGTGGGTCGGCGTGGCGATCGTCGCCCTTCCGGTGCTGCGCGGCTGGCAGTGGATCACGCTGATCTCACCCGTCTTCGTGGCTCTGCTGCTGCTGCGCGTGAGCGGCGTGCCGCTGCTCGAGAAGTCCGCCGACAAGAAGTGGGGCGGTCAGCTCGACTACGAAGCCTACAAGCACCGGACCTCGCTGCTCGTTCCCCGCCCCCCACGCAGGGGCTGACGGAGAGGCCGCTCAACGGGCTATGATGACGCACGGAACCCGTCTCGGGGAGTCTCGCTGAGCGATTTCTCGTCCATCGCGCGTATCTACCGCCAGACGGCCGTGGCGCAGAAGTCCGCCGCCGAGCGCCTGTTCTGGATGCTGGGCGTGGAGAGGACCGACGACGTGCTCGACCTCGGCTGCGGCACGGGCCACCTCGCGCAGGAGATCCGCGTGCTCACGGACGGCCGCGTGGTCGGCATCGATCTCTCGCCGGAGATGATCGCGCTGGCGCGCCAGGCGGCGCCGGCGACGATCGAGTTCGTCACCGGCGACGTCCACGCCCTGGACATGCCGGAGGCGTTCGACGTCATCCTCAGCAACTCGGCCTTCCAGTGGTTCAAGGACGGCGAGCTCGCGCTCAGGAACTGTCTCGCGGCGCTCAGGCCGGGCGGGCGCATGGCCATGCAGGCGCCCGCCCGACAGGAGTACTGCCCGCAGTTCGTGCACGCCGTGGCCAGGCTCGCCGGCGATCCTCGCACCGCAGAGACGTGGTCCCACTTCCGCACGCCGTGGACCTTCTACGAGACCGGCGAGGAGTACGGACGGCTGTTCGAAGCCGCCGGGTTCTCCGTGGTGGCGGCCGAGATGGAGGAGCTTCGCGAGCACGCGACCCCCGAGCGGGCGCTGGAGATGTTCGAGTCGGGGGCCGCCGCGGGGTACCTCAATCCCGAGTGCTACGATGCGCCGCTGCCGGCCGGCTATGCGCAAGCGGCGCGGGAGCTCATCCTGGACGACCTCAGCTCCAGGGCGGGCGGCGACGGTCTCGTGGAGCTTCTCTTCTCCCGCGTGTACGTGCTGGCGCGAAAGCCTGATGGGCAGGACCGCGGTGTTCCTCAAGGCCAGTGACGACGGCTATCTGGACGCTCTGCCGGGCATCCGGCGCAGGACACTCAGCCACGGCGCGGCGACGCTGATGGCCGAGTTCCGCCTGCAGGCGGGCTACCCGCTGCCCGTCCACGAGCATCCGCACGAACAGACGGGCTATCTCGTCAGCGGCCGGCTGCTGCTCACCATCGGCCCCGAGACCCACGACGTCGGGCCCGGGGACAGCTGGTCGATCCCCGGCGGCGTGCCCCACGGCGCCGAGGTGCTGGAGGACGCCGTGGCGGTCGAGGTCTTCTCGCCGCTGCGCGAGGACTTCCTGTCCTGACTACTGGTAAGGAAGCGCTCGGGGGTGCGATGCGCAGAGCGGGTCGAGCGGACGTGCCGGAGCTGGTCGCCCTCATGCGCGCGTTCTACGCGGAGGCAGGCTTCACGCTGGACGAGGAGAGGGCGACGGCCGGGTTCGCGTCGCTGCTGGCAGACGCCCGGCTGGGACGCGTGTGGCTGATCGAGCCCGCTGCCGGCTACATCGTCGTGACCTTCGTCCACGCGATGGAGTTCGGGGGGATGACGGCTGTGGTCGACGACTTCTACGTGCGCCCGGAGGCGCGCGGCGAGGGGCTCGGCACGGCCGCCCTCGCCGCGGCTCGCCGGGCCTGCGAGGACCTCGGGATGCGCGCCATGCGCGTCGAGGTCGGCGTGGACAACACCGCCGCGCAGGCGGTGTATCGCAGCGCCGGTTTCCAGCCGCTTCCCGGACACGGTCTCATGGCGGCGACGCTGGCGCCGTCATGTTCTGCGCGCAAGCTCGAGCACGGCGGCTGATCAGGGGCCGCCGTCTGACGAGGGAGGTGCCATGGCACGCGTCGTCCACTTCGAGATCCATGCGACTGAGCCGGAGCAGCTCATCGCGTTCTACTCCGGCCTGCTCGGCTGGACGTTCACCCCCACGCAGGGGACCGAGTACTGGCTGATCGGGACCGGGCCCGCCGACGAGCCCGGGATCGACGGCGGGCTGGTACGCCGGCCGATCCCGGGACCGGCCGATGCACCGGTCCTCAACGCGTTCCCGTGCACGGTCGCGGTCGACTCGCTGGATGCGACACTGGCGAAGGGCGACGAGCTCGGCGCGGTCGTCGCCCTGCCCAGGATGGCGGTGACCGGGGTGGGCTGGCTCGCCTACGTCAAGGATCCCGACGGCAACCTCCTGGGTCTGCTGGAGTCGGATCCCAAGGCGGCCTGAGTTCGGCGATCGCGGGCAGTGGAGGTGAAGATGAGGCAGGTCCTGTGCTACGGCGATTCGAACACCTGGGGCGCCGACCCCGCCGACGACGCGCGCCGCTTCGAGTGGCCCGTCCGCTGGCCGGGCGTGCTGCAGCGAGAGCTCGGCGGCGGCTATCACGTGATCGAGGAGGGGCTCGGCGGGCGGACGACGGTCTACGACGACCCTCTGCTGCCGCGCCGGAGCGGCAGGCAGCTCCTCGCTCCGGCGCTCGAGTCCCACGCGCCGCTCGACCTCGTCGTCCTCATGCTGGCGACCAACGACATCAGCTACGCGCACATCTCGGCGGCGGAGGCGGCCGACGGCGCCGGCGAGCTGGCTCATCTCGTACAGCGCTGCGAGCTCGGCCCCGCAGGCGCGGCGCCGCGGCTCCTGCTGGTCTGCCCGCCGCCGGTTGGTCCCTTCGAGAACAACTGGCGTCCCGGGCTCTGGGTGGGGGCGGATGAGAAGTCGCGCGCGCTGCCGCGGGAGTTCGCGCGCGTCGCATCCGCCCTGCAGGTCCCCTGGCTCGACGCCGGGAAGCTCATCACGACCAGCGCGCTCGACGGCTGGCACCTCGAGGCCTCGCAGCACGAGCTGCTCGGCGTGGCCGTGGCCGCCAAGGTCCGCGAGATCCTCGCCTAGCCGGCCGGGCCTGTCAGCGGGAGCTCACTGCTCCCCGTCGAGGCCGGCGAGCACGGCGCGGGCGTCGTCTACGTCGCAGGCCGCCACGTAGAGCTCCGCAGGACCGAAGACGTCGAGACCCGTGAGCTGCTGCAGGTGCTCTCCTGAGGCGACGAAGGGGATGCCGGCGGACCGCAAGACCGATTCGGCGAGCGGAAGACGACCACGCTGGGTGGCGCGGTAGACGCAGACCGGCTCGGCGAGGGCCTCGCCGCGCGCCGGCTCGGGTGCATCGTCCTGCGAGCCCGGCTCGACCAGGTCGACGAGGCAGTCCGCGCAACGGGTGAATCCGGGCACGTACTCCGCGCCACACTCCGGACAGATCATCGCCCTCCTCCGTTCGCGCCGTGTTGAAGGCCGACCGCGAAGGCGGGATGGCATGCGACCTCGCCGGCCGGCGTCGACCCTGATCCGCTCACGATATCGCTCTCGGCGTCTCTGGTCTCGCGTAGGGTCCGGCAGCGACCGGAGACGGTCGAGCCGAAGAGGTTGACGCGCCGTCATGTGGTTGATAGCTTTTCTCAACACCGTTGAGAACGGTTCTCAACTGGATTCCCCGGGAGCACAACGTTGACCGACCCGAAGCCGGCGCACGAGATCGAGGCAGTCTTCCGCCAGAAGGGCATTCCCTTCACGCGGCAGCGGCGCCAGATCTGGCACTTCTTCGCCGGCGCCGACCGCGCGGTCACCATCACCGAGGCGGCCGACGCCCTGCGCAGCGACGGCGTCGGCCAGGCCACCGTGTACCGCAGCGTCCAGCTCCTCAGCGATCTCGGACTGCTGGCCCGCGTGCAGGACGGGCGCGGCGAGATCTGCTACATCGCCCCGCCCATCGGCCACAGCCACCCGCTCATCTGCGGCGTCTGCCGCACGGTGGTCCGCTTCGACGGCGACGGCGACGTCGCCGAGCTCGAGGCCAGGCTGGCGGCGGCCACCGGGTTCAGCATCTACGGCCACCACCTCGAGGTGTACGGCATCTGCCCCTCCTGTCGCAGCGCCAGGGAGGGCGAGCATGGCGAGTGACGCGCCGCGGACCGACGTCCCGTCCGCCAACGGCAGGTCCGCCGGCGCGTCGCTCGCCGCTTCCCGTTTCTTCTGCTCGTGGAGCGGCGGCAAGGACGCGTACCTCGCGCTGCAGCGCGCCGTGGAGCGCGGCGGCGCGGCGGCCGCCCTCGTCTGCATGCTGCACGAGGATGGCGGCGTGAGCCGCGGCCACGGCCTGCCGCTCGCACTGCTCGAAGAGCAGGCCGCCGCGCTCGGCGTACCGCTCGTCACCCGCGCCACCACGTGGGACGGCTACGAGTCCACCTTCGTCGCGCTCCTCCACGAGCTGCGCGCGCAGGGCATCGAGGCCGGCGTGTTCGGCGACATCGACCTGCAGGCGCACCGTGATTGGGTCGAGGGTGTCTGCGAGGTCGCCGGCCTCGGCTGCCATCTGCCGCTCTGGCAGGAGCCGCGCCGCCGGCTGCTCGCCGAGTTCCTCGCCGGCGACTCCCGCGCCACCATCGTCGCCGTCGACTCCTCCAAGCTCAGCCCCGAGTTCCTCGGCCTCGTGCTGGATGACGCCGTCATCGCCCGTCTCGAGGCCGCCGGCGCCGACGCCTGCGGCGAGGAGGGTGAGTACCACACCATGGTCACCGCCGCTCCGCTCTTCTCGCGCCCCGTCCCGCTCGTCTGGGACGGCGTCGAGGAGCGCGACGGCCACCACCTCCTCCGCGACATGCGGCTGGGGGCGACCGTGACGCCCGCCGCCCCGCCGGCCGGAGCGTCACCCCAGCTCGTCGACATCGTCCGTTCTCGTCTCGTCAAAGATCGAAGGGAGTCACCACCGTCATGACCACCATCCGTTTCGGCCGCCTCACCGCGGCGCTCCTGCTCGTCGCCGTGCTCACCCTGGGCGCCGCCGCCCTGAGCGCCTGCGGCTCGGGCGACGACACCGCCGCCTCGAGCTCCCCGTCCGCGGCCGCGGCCGCCGGCCCCATCACCGTCACCGACGACTCCGGCGTCGAGGTCACCCTCGAACAGCCGGCGGAGGCGATCGTCAGCCTCGCGCCCGCCAACACCGAGATCGCCTACGCTGTCGGCGCCGGCGACAAGATGGTCGCCGGCACCAGCTACGACGACTATCCCGAGGAGGCCACGGCGCTGCCCAAGATCGGCGACTTCGCCAACCCCAACGTCGAGAAGATCGCCTCGTTCGCGCCGGACCTGGTCCTCGCGGCCGGCGGGATCCAGGCCGACCTGCGCGGCAAGCTCGAGGATCTCGGGATGACGGTCTACGTCGTCGACCCCAAGACCTATGACGGCGTCATCGCCACCATCGAGAACGTCGGCAAGCTCGCCGGCACCGAGGACGGCGCCGCCGCGGTCACCGCCGAGATGACCGCCGCCCGGCAGGAAGTCCAGGACGCGGTCGGCGACCTGCCCGCGGCGACGACCTTCCTCGAGATCTACGGCAAGCCGCTCATGACGGCAGGCGCCGACACGTTCATCGACGACATGATCACCATCGCCGGCGGCGAGAACATCGGCGCCACGGCCGGGAGCGGGTTCCCGAACTTCAGCACCGAGGTGCTGGTGCAGACCGACCCGCAGGTCTACATCGCCGATTCCGGCTCGATGAGCGAGCCCGGCGAGATCGACGCGCGCGCCGGCTTCGGCGAGCTCACCGCCGTCAAGGACGGCAAGGTCTACATCATCGACGACAGCATCATCGCCCGCCCCGGCCCGCGCCTGGCGGAAGGCCTCAGGGCGCTGGCCGGCTACATCCATCCGGAGGCTGAGACGGCGCAGTGAGCAAGCTCGCCCGCACAGGCACGTGGCCGGGGATCCTCCTGGTCTCCGGCATGCTCGCGGTGTGCCTCGTGCTGGCGCTCGCTCTGGGACCGGCCCCGCTGTCCGTGGGACGGATCTGGCAACTGCTCTTCGCGGGGCCGGTCCCGGGCGACCTCGACAACGCCATCTTCTGGCAGATCCGCATGCCGCGCGTCCTCACCGCGGCGCTCGTCGGCGCGGCGCTGGCAGTGTCCGGCGTGATCCTCCAGGACCTCTTCCTCAACCCGCTGACCGACCCGTACGTCACCGGCGTCTCGTCGGGCGCCGCGCTCGGGGCGACCATCGGCATCGTCCTCCACCTCAGCAACCTGTCGTGGATCACGGTACTGGCCATCGTCGGCGGGCTCGGCACGCTGGCCATCGTGTGGATGGCGGCGCGCCGGCGCGGCCGCATCGACGTGTTCGTCCTCCTGCTCGCCGGCGTCACCATCGCCTACCTCGCCAGCGCCGTCGTCACGGTGCTCATGATCAAGGCCAACCAGGACATGACGGCGATCATCTACTGGCTCATGGGCAGCTTCTCCGGGCGTGGCTGGCCGGACGTGCGCATCGCCTTGGTGACGATCCCGTTCATGGTCCTGCCGCTGTTCTTCACGCGCGAGATGGACATCATGCTGCAGGGGGAGAAACGCGCGCTCGAGCTCGGCGTGGAAGTCGAGCGCACCAAGCGGATGCTGCTGGTGACGGCCGGGGTCCTGACTGCGCTGGCCGTCTCCGTGAGCGGCATCATCGGGTTCGTCGGCCTCGTCGTGCCGCACATCGTGCGGCTGCTGGTCGGACCGGGACACCGCGGGCTGCTCCCGGTCTCGCTGCTGGCCGGCGCCTCCATGATGGTGGTGGCCGACCTGCTCTCGCGCACGGTCATCGCTCCCAACGAGATCCCCGTGGGCGTGGTCACCACCTTCGTGGGCGCGCCGCTGTTCGTGTACCTCCTGCGGCGCGGGAGGCGCGCCTGATGGCGACGCCCCCGGACCACCCCGCCGTCCCCGAGCCCAGCCCGGAGCGGGAGACTCGGCACGCGCCGCTCGTCGCGCTCAAGAACGTGGACTTCGCCTACGACGAGCGGCCCGTCCTGCGGCGCATCAGTTTCACGCTCGAGGCCGGCGACTTCGTCGGCATCGTCGGCCCCAACGGCAGCGGCAAGTCGACGCTGGTGGACCTCATCGACGGCATCCATCAGCCGGTCGCCGGCGAGGTGCTGGTCAAGGGCCTGGCTACGCGCCGGTACAAGCGTAAGGCCATGGCGCGTGAGGTCGCGCTCGTACCGCAGCACTTCGACCTCGACTTCGACCTCGCCGTGCGCGAAGTCGTGGAGATGGGGGCCTACTGCCGCGGCAAGGACCCGGCGGCGTGCGGCGACCCCGAGCTGATGCTCGCGCGTCTCGGGGTCGCCGAGCTCGCGAGCCGCCGGTTCTCGGAGCTCTCCGGCGGCGAGAAGCAGCTCGCGGTGCTCGCCCAGGCGCTCATGCAGCAGGCGCCGCTCCTGCTGCTCGACGAGCCGGCCTCGGCCCTGGACGTCTCTCACCAGCTCCGCCTGTTCGACCTCCTCAAGGAGCTCAACGCCGGCGGCCTCACGGTCCTCTGCATCCTGCACGACCTCAATCTGGCGCTGCACTACTTCGACAAGCTGCTCGTGCTGAGTGACGGCGAGGTGGCGGCGTTCGGGCCGCCGGACGAGGTGCTGGCGCCCGAGGTGGTGGAGGCCGTCTACGGCGTGCGCGCCTACCTGCACCGGCACGCCGGGCGTACGTACCTGACGTTCTCACCGCGGCTGCGCGGCGAGCGCCGCGGCCGCGTCCACCTCGTGTGCGGCGGCGGGACGGGCGCCGGCATGATGCGCGAGCTCGTGGACGCCGGCTACGAAGTCACCGCCGGCGTCCTCAACGCACTCGACACCGACGAGGAGACCGGCAGCGAGCTCGGCCTGCACATGGCCGTCGAGGCGCCGTTCTCGCCGGTGGGCGAAGAGGCGCACGCGGAGAATCTGCAGCTCATGCGCGCGGCGGACCTCGTCGTCGTGACCGCCGTGCCCGTGAGCCACGGTAACGCGCGCAACCTCGAGGCCGCGCGCGACGCGCTCGCCGCCGGCATCCCCGTCTGGGCCGACGAAGGAGTGCGCGCCAGCGACTTCGTCGGCGCCGTCGCGGGCCTCGCCGAGGGCGGCGCCCAGTTCTTCGCCGGCGAGGAGGCGCTGCTGGCCGCCGTGCGCGGCCGGAGCCTGCCGGGCGGCCGAGCTCCGGTCGTCAGTCCCGCCGCCGCCCGTGTGGCCGCGCCGGCCGCCGCCGACGATCCCACGCCGACTGCCAGTGGCGACCCGCCGCCCGGGGAGGCGGCCACGTAGGGGAGACGGGACGGGCGGTCACGCGTGACGCGCCGCCCGCCCCGCCTCCCCGCACCACCCGGGGCGTCCCCCAAGTACGCGCCCCGGCAGCCGGACGACGGCCTCCCCGGCCTCGCCGTCCGGCTCTGGCGAGCGTGTCCGCAAGCGTGCTCGCCGGGAGCTCCGCGAGGGCGACCGCAAGCGCCCTCGCCAGCAGGCCGGGGCGGGTGCCGCCTCCCGGCGCCCGCCCCGGCCCACCGCCCTCTCGAGCGATCGCGCCACGGAATTCGATCCGGTGGATGCGCCTGCCGCTGCGCAGAGAGATCCCAGCGCGACGGAAGGGCAGACCACTCCGTGCCGGGTGCAACTCGTCCGCGCCGCGCATCGCGTCTTCGTCCACGCGCCGTTCTCGGATGCTAGCCGAGCAGCTCCCGAAGCTCGGCGGCGTATGCCCGGTTCTGCTGCGCCGATTTGCCGAACAGGCGCGCTTGCAGCTCCAGCGTGTCGGCACACTGCATCGCGAACTCCTCGTGGTAACGCGCGGAGTCCTCCTCGGCCTGGGCGAGCTGCACCACGACGGCCGGCCAGCTGATGGCCGGCTCCGCGTCGAGCGTACCCAGGTAGGGCTCGCGCTTGAGGGTGCCTGCCGGCGCCGACGCCTTGTCGCCGAGCTGCCCCTGCTTGGCCATCAGTTTCTGCACGCGGTCGTCGTGGGTGCAGACGACCTCCTCCAGCTTGTCCTGCCACTCCTGCGTCGGCGCCAGGACGCCGGCCGCGGCGGCGAAGTCGGCGCATGCCTGCTCCGCCTCGAGCGCGAAGCGCAGCGCGGGCCCGTACGCCGTGATCTCCGGGAATGCGTGTGCCACGTCGTTCTCCTTTGGTCGTCTCGCCGACGTTCCTACCCGGTCGCCGCCGATTCCACGACGGCGGTCGGCGGTGGCTCCGCGCTGAGGGGCCCCGCACGAAAAAGGGGGCGGAGGGTGGGCTGATCGCCCACCCTCCGCCCCCGAGCGCTTCGGGAAGCGGTCGCCGGCCGCATCCGCGGCCGGCGCGTCAGCCGCCTCAGCGGTTGACGGTGCCCTCCCAGGTGCTGACCTGCTTCTGCTTCTTGTCGGCCTCGGTGAACCAGCGCGTGGTGACGCACTTGGTCTCGGTGAAGAACTGGAAGCCGTCCCTGCCGAAGACGTGGTTGTCGCCGAAGAAGCTGTCCTTGTGCCCCGCGAACGGGAAGAAGCTGACCGGCACCGGGATGCCGACGTTGATGCCGACCATGCCTGCGTGCGTGCGGCGCGCGAACTCACGAGAGTGGTAACCGCTCTCGGTGAAGATGCACGAGCCGTTGGCGTACGGGTTGTTGTTCATGAGCTCGATGCCCTCTTCGAAGTCCTTGACGCGCTTGACGAAGAGGATCGGGCCGAAGCACTCCTCGCGGCCGCAGAGCATGTCCTCGGTCACGTGGTCGAAGATCGTCGGGCCGACGTAGTGGCCACCCTTGAGCTCGTCCGGCAGGCCGTCGGTGACGTTGCGGCCGTCGAGCACCAGCTCGGCGCCTTCCTCGATCGCCGTCTCGATCCAGCGCAGGACCGACTGCTGGTGCGCCTTGCTCACGACCGGGCCGAGCTCGGTCGCGGGCAGCGTGGCGTCGCCGACCGAGCGCTCCAGGGCGAACTTCTTCATGAGCGCGACGAACTCGTCGGCGATCGACTCCTCGACGACGCACACGGGGAGCGCCATGCAGCGCATACCGGCGCAGCCGAAGGTGGAGTTGATGATGCCGCGGGCGGTGCGCTCGAGCGAGGCGTCGGCGAGCACGAGGCCGTGGTTCTTGGCCTGCGTCTGCGCCTGGACGCGCTTGCCGTGAGCGGCGGCGATGGAGTAGACGTGCTTGCCGACCGGCGTGCTGCCGACGAAGCTCACGCCGCGGATGGCCGGGTGCTTGAGCAGCACTTCGGCCTCTTCCTTCTCGGCGGTCACCATGTTGACGACGCCCTTGGGCAGTCCGGCCTCGTAGAGCATGTCGAGCAGCAGGTGGCTCGTGAGCGGCACGAAGTTCGCGCTCTTGAGCACGAAGGTGTTGCCGCAGGCGATGCAGATCGGCAGCATCCAGCCGAACGGGATCATGGCCGGGAAGTTGAACGGCGCGATGCCGGCGAACACGCCGAGCGGCTCGCGGTAGCTGACCGTGTCGTGCCCGGTGGACACGTTCATCAGGCTCTCGCCCTTCATCAGCATCGGGGCGCCGACGGCGATGTCGATGGCCTCGATGATCTTGATGACCTCGCCGCGCGCCTCGTCGAGGTTCTTGCCGAGCTCGGTGCTGACCAGCGTGGCGATCTCGTCCATGCGCTCGATGAGCTTGGGGCGCCACGTGAACAGGATCTCGGTGCGCTTCTGGATGGGCATGGAGGCCCAGGCGGGGTACGCGCGATTGGCCGACTCGATGGCCTCGGTGACCTCGGCCTCGGTGCACATCGGCGTGCGCGCGATGACCTCGCCGGTGTTGGAGTTGGTGATCTCGACCCACGTGTCGCTCTTGGACTCGCGCCACTCGCCGTCGACCATGTAGCCGAGCGTCTTGACCTCAGTCTTGGTCTCCGCCATCGTCGTTCCTCTCGCTGATTTTCACGGTTGATTGGTGCGGCTTGAAGGAGTCTAATCAATCAAGTGATTAACTTCAACTACACGAGGGATACCACGGATGGCCCGCGCCGAGCGTGACGCAAGCGTCGGACGTCCCGTCGCCGCCGCTCCGGCGGCCTCGAACGGCCACGTCGCGTCGAGCCGTCAGGCGCCGTCCGGCGGCGACCCCCGGCAGGGCATGTCGCCGCCGGCGCTCAACATCCTGGCCGCTGCGCAGCGCGTGCTCGTCGAGAAGGGCTTCTCCGGCCTGACGCTGCGCGCCATCGCCCAGGAGTCAGGCGAGAACTCGGCGATGGTCCAGTACTACTTCGGGAACAAGGAGGGCCTCGTCGAGGCGATGATCGACTCCGTGTTCCGCGACGACCAGCAGGACGCCGCAGCCGCGATGAGCACGGTCACGAGCGAGGACCGACTGCCGCGGTTCGTGGACGGGCTGCGGACCATCAGTCTCTCGCGCTCGTTCCGGGTCTTCTTCGACATCCTCCCGTACGCCCTGCGCAACGAGAGCTTCCGGAGCCGCATGGCTCGCGCCTACGCGTCGTACCGCCAGATCAAGCGAGACTGGCTGCGCCACGAGGGGGAGCCGGCGGCGGCCTGCCCCGAGCATCCGGACGAGGAGGCGCTCCTCGGCGTCGCCGAGCTCATGACGGCGGTCGTCGACGGCCTGGCCATCCAGGAGGCCATCGACGACGACTTCGACATGCGCCGCGCCTACGCCGTGCTGGAGTTCATGCTGCAGCGCGCGCTGCCGGACCTGCTCGAGTCGGGCGTCCCGGAGGCCGCCGTCGCAGACTGAGGGACGGCGGCGGGCCGGATGGCCGGCCTCCGGCGGCCGCGCCGCCGCCGGCCGTCAGATCACGTGACCGTGCGCGTGCCGCTGGCCGTCGTGTGAGAGCAGCAGCAGCGTGACGTCGTCCTCGAGCACGTGTTGCCTGTCGGCCTGCACGCCCTCCACCAGTCGCTCCAGGTCCGCCGCCGTTATCGCCCGCCGCAACCACAGGTCGGCGAGCGCCGCCCGCAACCCGTCGAGCCCGAGCCGGGAGCGCGTGCCGGGACCCAAACGGGCCTCGACGATGCCGTCGCTGTACAGCAGCAGGCCCCAGTCTTCGGGGAGCGTGACCTCGTGCGGCGCCCAGTCGCCGTACTGCTCCACGCCGAGCATCATCCCCGGGGTGTGCTCGAGCGAGACGACCTCGGCGCCGAGCAGCAGCGGCATGGGGTGGCCGGCGTTGACGAAGCGGGCGCGCCGGCCGGCTCCGTCGATCTCGACCGCGCAGACGGTGGCGAGGAGGCCGAGGCCCGACTCGCCCTCTTCGGCGCGGTCGCTCTCGTCCAGCGTCAGGCTGTTGAGCGTCTTCATGTTCGCCTGCAGGGACGCCCCTCGGAGGGCGAGGGCGCGCCACGCCGCGCGGAGGCTGGCCCCCAGCGCTGCTGCGTCCGGCCCATGCCCCGTGACGTCCCCGATCACCGCAGCCACCGACCCGTTGGGCCGGGTGACGGCGTCGATGAAGTCGCCGCCGAGCAGCATGCGCGCTTCGCCCGGCCGATAGTAGGTGGCGACCTTGATGTGGTCGGACTCGACTTTGACCACCGGGGACAGGCTGGACTGGAACCGGCGGTAGAGCGCGGCCACGTCCTGCTGGGCCTGGGCGCGCTGAGCCTGGGCGAGGGCGACGGCGGCGTGCTCGGCGAAGCGCTGCACCACGCCGAGGTCGCCGCGTTCCGGCTCGGGCATGCGGCGCGACCAGCTGAGGGCGAGCAGCGCGACGGGCTGGTCGTCGAGCAGCACCGGCGCGCGGATCGCGGAGACCTGGTCGGGGTCTGAGGTGACGGCGCGCGGCATGCGCGGGCCGAACGGTTCTCGGACGTCGTGGACGAACTGGGGCAGCAGGTTCTCGGCGAGCTCCTGTTGCAGCTCGAACGACGGCTCCATGATCAGCCGCTCCGCGGTCCTGGCGAGGTAGGGCGAACGGGCGAGCAGTCGCAGCCGTTCGCCCTCGATCGCGAAGAGCGCGGCGAGCTGGCAGTCGAAGGTCTCGAGGGCCACGTCACAGATCGCCCGGGCCACCGCCGCGGGGCCGCCGCGGGCGTGGAACAGCGGCGTCGCCCCGACCACCCGGTCGAGCGCGTCACGCGAGTCGTGCGCCTGGTCGAGGGCGCGCGCCACCTGGCCGCGGTACCGGTCCCCCAGGAGCCCGACGCCGAACCCGGCCGCGAGCCAGAGGATCACGACCACGATCGTGGTGGGGCCGGCGATCAGCCAGCGGTCGGTGATGACGAGGACGTCGTAGGCGACGCCTCCGACGAAGGCGAGGCCTGCGCCCACGCGCGGACCGCCGCCGAGCGCGCCGCCGATGATGATCAGCGTGGCGATCGCGGCGGGGACGCCGATCAGCTGCTCACGGCGGTCGATGTAGGCGAACGGGAAGAGCACGATGATGAGGAGCGCCGCACCTGCGACGAAGTCCTGGACAGGACGCGCGCGCAGGTACTCCGCCACGGCGAGGAGCCGTGATCTCACCGGGCCGAACGGGTCTGTCTGTCGGGAGCCAGCCATACGGGTCGTGGTCCCGGCGCCGGAACGCCGGGTCAGATCAGCTGTACTTCACGCGCGGGTCGAGCCACGTGTAGGCAAGGTCTACTACGAAATTGCTGATGGTGACAAGCAGCGCGGCGAAGAGCACTGTACCCATGATCATCGGCAGATCCTGCGTCTGGATCGCCGCATACGCCTGCCCGCCGATGCCCGGGATGCCGAACACGATCTCGATGACGAGCACGCCGCCGAGGAACCAGCCCACGTCCATGCCGAGCAGCGTCACGATCGGGCTCCAGGCGTTGCGCATGATGTGCCGCCAGACCACCGTGCGCTCGGGGAGCCCTTTGGCACGAGCGGCCTTCACGTAGTCGGCGCCCAGGATGTCGAGCATGCTGCTGCGCAGCATCCTCGAGTACCAGGCGGCGCCGCCCAAGCCGATCGTGAGCCCGGGCAGGATGCCGTAGATCGGCGCCGTCCATCCCTCGTAGCCGCCCAGCGGGAAGATCGGCCACTGGAAGGCGAAGATGTACAGGAGGAGCATGCCGAGGAAGAACGCCGGCAAGCTCAGGAACAGCAGGCTGAACACGGTGAACGCGCGGTCGCGGAAGCCGTACTGTCTCAGGGCGCTGGTCATCCCGATGGGGATGCCGATGAGCAGTTCGAAGAAGATGCCGAACATGGCCACCATCACGGTGGCGGGAAAGCGCTGCAGGATCGCCGTCGCCACGGGCAGCTGGGTCTCGTAGCTGTAGTCCATGTTGCCGTGCAGCAGCCGCCACAGGTACAGGCCGTACTGCTTCCACAGAGGCTCGTCCAGGCCGAGATCCTGCCGGATCCTCTGGAGGACCTCGGCGGTCGCCTTGGTGCCGGCGATGCTCTTGGCGGGGTCGCCGGGCACGGCGAAGGCGAGCAGGAACGTGATGAGGCTCACGAAGAAGAGCACCACCACCATCCAGAGCAGCCGGCGGACGACGTACTTACCCATCGCCGCTCCTGCCCGCCTCGCGTCGCGCCACGGTCATCGTGCTACTTCTTCCAGTACTGGGTGGGGTCGATCTGATACACGGGGTGCAGGTAGAAGCCGCCCGTGGTCTCGGAGCACATCGTCGTCTGGATGGGCTGGTAGCAGGGCACGTAGGGCGCCTGCTCCGCGATGTAGGCCTGCATCTCCGTGAACTTGGCGATGCGCGCCTCGGGGTCGGTCATCTTCTGCGCATCGGCGAACATCGTCTCGAGCTCGGGGCTCCACCAGAAGCTGGAGTTCATGCCGCCCTCCACCGCGCTCGCCTTGCTGAACAGCGGGGCGATCCAGTCGCTCGGGTCGGGGAAGTCCATCCACCAGCCGAAGCTGCCGGCCGTGAGCGTGTTGGGCGTGCCCTGCTGCACGTAGTAGGTGTTGTTGCTCATGGTCTTGAGGCCGGCCTGCACGCCGACGGCGGCGAGGTCCGCCTGCACCGACTGCCACAGCTTCGGGTTCGGGTCGACGTTGTCGGTGTAGAGCATCGTCTCGAAGCCGTCGGGATAGCCGGCCTCCGCGAGCAGCTGCTTGGCCTTGGCGGGGTCGTACCCGTAGTAGACCTTGCCCTCCTCGTAGCCCGGCATGCCCTCGGGATAGAACTGCCAGAGGCTCATCGCCTGACCCGCCTGGAGCTTGACCAGCTTGTCGCGGTCGATCGCCCAGCTGAGCGCCTGGCGCACCTTGACGTCGTCGAACGGCTTCATCTCGACGTTCATGAACATGTAGCTGATCGCCACCAGTGGCTGAGAGAAGACCTGCTCCTTCCACTTGGGGTCGGCGTTGACCCGCGGCAGGTCGGCGACCGGGATGCCGTCGCCGAGCACGTCCACCTCGCCGCGCTCGAGCTTGAGCAGCGCCGTCGGCGGGTTGAACGAGAGCTGGTAGTTGACGCCGTCGAGGTACGGCTTGCCCTCTTCCCAGTAGTCGGGATTGCGGGTGAGCACGATCTCGCGGCCGGGCGTCCACTCCTGGAACACGAACGGGCCGGTGCCGAGCGGGTTGCGGTTGAACTGCTTGCCCCACTTCTCGACCCACTCTTTGGGCACCACGTCGCAGAAGTCCATGGTGACGGCGTTGAGGAACGAGAGGTCGGGGCTCTCGAGCGTGATCTCGACGGTGTAGTCGTCGACCGCTTTGAACCCGGTGATCTCGTCGGCCTTGCCGTCCATGAACTCGTCGGCGCCGACGACGCCCATGTAGAACGATGTGGCCGGGGCGCGCGGCTCGCGCATCATGCGCTCGAAGCTGTACTTGAAGTCGGCCGCCGTGACCTCGCGGCTGACCGGCGGCTGGAAGTTGACGCCCTCTCGCAGGTGGAACGTGTACACGGTGCCGTCGGCCGAGATGCCGCCGTTCTCCACGCTCGGTACTTCCGTGGCCAGGCAGGGGATGAGCTCGGTGCCGGCCTGGCCGGACTCGTGTGCGTACTGCAGGAACCCCTGGTAGATGTCGTGCTCGATCTGCCAGTCGATGACGTTCCAGGCCACTGCCGGGTCCAGGCTCGAGGGCTCGGAGAGATACGAGAGCGTGAGCGTGCCGCCCTGCTTGGGCTGGTCTGTCGACGCGGTGGGGCTGCTGCCTCCCTCGTCGCTGGTGTCGGCGCCACAGGCGGCGAGCCCCAGCGCGAGCGCCAGGACGAGCCCCAGCACCGCCGTCGCGACGGCGCCTCCCTTGATAGACGGACGAGTCATACCTTCCTCCTTGGACGTCCCCATACGGTACGTGGTGTGGTCATCTTCTTCGCTGCTGCGGGTCGAACGCGTCGCGTAGCCCGTCCCCCACGAGGTTGAACGCGAGCACGGTGATCATGATGGCGAGGCCGGGATAGATGACGAGGTGCGGCGCCGAGAGATAGTAGCTCTGGCCCTCGCTGATCATCTGGCCCCAGGACGGCGTCGGCGGCTGTACGCCGAGGCCGATGTAGCTGAGCGTCGCCTCGAAGAGGATCGTGGTGGCGAGGCCCAGGCTGGTGTAGACGAGGATGACGGCGACGAGGTGCGGCAGGATGTGCCGCGAGAGGATGCGCGCGCTGCTGCAGCCGGTGAGCCGCGCCGCGTCGACGAACTCCTTCTCGCGGATGCTGAGCACCTCGCCGTGGATCACCCGCGTCATCGGCGTCCAGTACACGATGCCGATGACGAGGATCAGGATCCAGATGCTCGGTTTGAGGACGCTCACCAGCGCCACGGCGAGCAGGATGATGGGGAACGCCATCATCACGTCCGTGACGCGCATGAGCAGGGTCTCGATCCAGCCGCGGAAGTAGCCGGCGGTGAGGCCGAAGATCACGCCGAGGACGAGCGCGAAGCCGTTGGCGCAGACGCCGACGACGAGGCTGACGCGGGCGCCGTAC
This sequence comes from Thermoleophilia bacterium, assembly GCA_036277455.1. GTDB lineage: Bacteria > Actinomycetota > Thermoleophilia > UBA2241 > UBA2241 > CAIXSE01. The sequence goes on along the minus strand of DASUMX010000120.1, from coordinate 5,635 downwards.
ATGAGCCGGCTGAGCAGGTCGCGGCCGAGGGTGTCGGTGCCGAGCGGGAACTGCGCCGACGACCCGACGGGCATGCCGTCCATGGTGATGCCCTCGTCGTACTGCGTGGTGGGGTCGTGCGGCGCGATCCAGGGAGCCAGGACGGCGATCAGGACGATCAGGACGATGACGACCACACCGATCATCGCGAACTTGTCGCGGCGGAAGCGCCGCCAGATCTCGCCCCACAGCGAGCGGTGCTCGACCAGCAGGGTGTCGGGGCTCCACATGCCGGCGGCGCCGACGGCCGTGCCGATCTCGGACGCGCCCGACGGGTGGCTCAACCCGAGGTCGACCTCGATCTCGGGCTCGAGGCCCTGGATCCTGCGGTCGTGACCGGGTCCCTCCGGCGGCACGTAGGTCACGCAGCGCCACCGCCTTCGACCACGACGGCGAGGTCGTCCTCGCCGGCGCGGATGTGCGGGTAGTCGGTCGCCGTGATGAGGTGACACGCGGCCCAGCGGCCGGGGCGCACCTCCAGGAGCGGCGGGTCGTCCACGTCGCAGAGGCCGTTCCGGGCCGCCGGGCAGCGCGTGTGGAAGTGACAACCGCTGGGCGGCTCCACCGGGCTGGGCACGTCGCCGGAGAGCACCACCGGCCGGCGCCGCTCCTCGGCCTCCGGGTCGGGGATCGGCACCGCGCTCAGGAGCGCCTGCGTGTACGGGTGCAGAGGCTCGCCGTAGAGCGCTGCGTTCTCGGCGAGCTCGACGATGCGCCCGAGGTACATCACGGCCACCCGGTCGCAGATGTGCCGCACCACCGAGAGGTCGTGCGCGATGAACAGGAAGGTGAGCCCGAACTCCCTCTGCAGGTGCTGCAGCAGATTGATGATCTGCGCCCTGATCGACACGTCGAGGGCGCTGATGGGCTCGTCGCAGACGATGAAGTTGGGCTCCACGGCCAGCGCCCGGGCGATGCCGACGCGCTGGCGCTGGCCGCCGCTGAACTCGTGCGGGTAGCGGTTCAGCGTGTTCGGGTTGATGCCCACCGTCTCCAGGAGCTCGCGCACCTTCGCCTTGCGCTCCGCCTTGCCGCCCATCCTGTGGACCAGCAGGGGCTCGCCGATGATGTCGCCGATGGTCATGCGGCTGTTCAGGCTCGCGAACGGGTCCTGGAAGATCATCTGCATGCGCTTGCGCTGCTCGCGCAGCCTGCCGCCCTTGAGCTCGGCGAGGTCGCCTCCCTCGTACAGCACGCGTCCGGTGGTGGGGCGGATGAGCTGCAGGATGGCGCGCCCGGTGGTGCTCTTGCCGCAGCCGCTCTCGCCGACGAGGCCGAGCGTCTCTCCGCTCCTGATGTCGAAGGTGAGGCCGTCCACGGCGCGCACGGCGCCGACCTTCCGCTGCAGCACCACCCCGCTGGTGATGGGGAAGTGGACGCGCAGGTCCTCGCAGCGCACCAGCGTGGAGCCTTCGGCGGCCGTGGCGCCCGCGGTGGCCGCGGCGCTGTTCACGCCGTCGTCTCCGCCGCCGTCTCGCGCAGCAGGTCGCTGTGGAGGCACGCCGAGAGGCGGCCGTAGTCAGTGGGCTCCAGCTCGGGCACGGACGCCCAGCAGGCGTCGGTCTGGAGATCGCAGCGCGGCGCGAACGCGCAACCGGGCGGCAGGTTGGCGAGGTCCGGCGGCAGTCCTGCGATCGTCTGCAGCGTGTCGCGTCGCGGCTCGCCCAGCCGGGGCACGCTCCTCAGCAGGCCGACGGTGTAGGGGTGGTGCGGGTGCGCGAACAGCGGCTTTGCCGGGCCGCTCTCGACGATGCGCCCGGCGTACATGACGAGGATGCGCCGGCACATGCCCGCCACCACGCCGAGGTCGTGGGTGATGACGATGACGGCCGCCTCGTGCTCGCGCGAGAGCTTCTTGAGCAGGCGCAGGATCTGCGCCTGGATGGTCACGTCCAGCGCGGTCGTGGGCTCGTCGGCGAGCAAGAGCCTGGGGTTGCAGCTGAGCGCGATGGCGATCATGACGCGCTGGCGCATGCCGCCGCTGAACTGGTGCGGGTAGTCCTTGATGCGGCCCGCGGCCTGGGGGATGCCCACCTCGCCCAGCAACTCGATGGAGCGACGCACCGCCTCGGCGTGGCTCATGCCCAGGTGCACCTCGAGACCCTCGGTCATCAGCCGCTCGATGCTGAGCACCGGGTTCAGGCTGGTGACGGGGTCCTGGAAGATCATGCTGATGTCGCGGCCGCGGATGGCGCGCACCTCGGCCTCCGGGAGCGTGAGCAGGTCCCTGCCCAGGAACCCGATGCCGCCGCTCACGGTGGCGTTGGGGAGCATGCCGGTGAGGCCGATGATGGCGCTCGCGGTGACGCTCTTGCCGCAGCCGCTCTCGCCGACGAGCCCGACGAGTTCGCCGGGAGCCACCTCGAAGCTCACCCGGTCCACCGCGTGGACCGTGCCCTCCTGCGACGCGAAGTCGACGGTCAGATCGGTGAGACGCAGAAGCGTGTTTTCCACAGCACCCATGCCTCGTCAGTCTACCGCACGCCCTCGGACGTGAGGGCCGCCGCCTGGCGCCGTCCTTTGACCCAGGCCCGGCGGGCTGGTAAGCATGAGGGCCGTCCTCTGCGTCTCCGGGAAGGGATGACCTCATGGCACACGTCGTCGCACGGCCCTTCGATCTGCGCACGGCCGCTCCGTTCGGCATCTCCCGCGGGACCCACCGCGAGTTCGAGCGCTTCGTGATCGAGATGCGGCAGGGGGACCTTGTCGGCCTGGGCGAGAGTGCTCCGAACGCGCGCTTCGGCGAGGAGCGGCAGCGGGACATGGACCTCCTCGCCGAGCTCGCGCCGGAGATCGCCGACCTCGAGGGGCCGGCCGCCGTCGAGGCGTATTGCGAGGCGCTGGCGGCGCAGGGTGTGCCGGCCCTGCGGGCGGGCCTGAGCGCCGCCGCCTGGGACCTCGCCGGCAAGCAGGCGGGCGAGCCCGTGTGGCGCATGCTGGGGCTCGCTCGTCCCTCCGTGCGAACGTCGTACACGATCGCCCTCGGCGCGCCTGAGGAGATGCTGGCGCAGGCGCGCGCCGCCTCCGCGTTCGGCACGCTCAAGGTCAAACTCGGCTTCGCCGGCGACCTCGAGGTGGCGCGCCGGCTCAAGCTCGCGCTGCCGGAGACGACGTTCCGCTACGACGTCAACGAGGGATGGGACCGCGAGCGAGCCGCCGCCGCTCTCGCGGTCCTCGAGGACCTCGACGCCGAGCTCGTCGAGCAGCCGCTGCCCGCCACCGACACCGAAGGTATGGCGTGGCTCAAGGAGCGCACGCGCCTGCCGCTGCTCGCCGACGAGGCGGTGCTGACCCTGGACGACCTCGACGCCGTGGGCGACGCCTGCGACGGCGTGGTGATCAAGCTGGCGAAGGCGGGAGGCCTCGCCGCCGCCTTCGCCCTCATCTCCGCGTGTACGCAGCTCGGGCTTCGCGTGATGCTCGGCTGCATGGTCGAGTCCAGCCTGGGCATCGCCGCCGGCCTGCAGCTGGCCGGCCTGGCCGACTTCGTGGACCTCGACGGAGCGCTGCTCCTGGGCCAGGATCCGTTCGAGGGGATCGAGGCGGAGGGCGACCTGCTGACCGCGTCCGACGAGCCCGGCCTGGGCATCCGGCCGGCCGCTCGAGCCTGACCGGCGCCGCGTGGAGGCGGCCCCACGACCGCGAGTGGCGGACAGACCGCGCCGGGAGCGTCTCGGGTCAGATCGTCGCGTGCGCCCCGGCGTCCACGTGCACGACCTCGCCGGTGATGGCGCGGCTGAGGTCGCTGAGCAGGAACACCGTCGCGTCCGCGACCTCGTCGCTGGTGACGTTGCGGCGCAGCGGCGTGTGGCTCTCCAGGAGCTCGAGCATGCCGCTGAAGTCCTTGATCGTGCGCGCCGCTACGGTGGCGATGGGGCCTGCGGACACCGCGTTCACGCGGATCCCCTCCGGCCCCAGGTCCGCCGCGAGATAGCGCACGGCGCTCTCCAGCGACGCCTTGGCGGGCCCCATGACGTTGTAGTTGGGCACGACCCGCCACGAACCGGCGTACGTCATGGTGACGATCGCGCCGCCCCTCGTCATCAGGCGCCGCGCCTCGCGCGCGGTGGCGATGAGCGAGTACGAGCTGATGTCGTTGGCCTGCGCGAACCCGTCGCGGCTGGTCTGGACGAAGCTGCCCTGCAGGTCCTCCGCCGGCGCCCAGGCGATGCTGTGCACCATGCCGTCGAGCACCGGCATCTGCTCCTGGAGCTCGTCCACGGCGCGCCTCACGGCCGCGTCGCTGCCGACGTCGAGCTCGATCATCGGCGCGCCGTCGAGCTCCTCCGCGAGCTGCCCGACGCGCCGCTTGAGCCGCTCCGCCTGGTACGTGAGCGCGACGGCGCCGCCGTGGCGCTTGACCGCCTTGGCCACCGCCCAGGCGATCGAGCGCGGGTTGGCGGCGCCCGTGACGAGGAAGCTCTTGCCCTCCAGCAGGTCCGTCATCGTCCCTCCCCGGGTCGGTCGGGCTTCACGGCGAGCAGCAGGAACTGCCTCGCCCAGTAGTCGCGGAAGACGTACAGCGACAGGACCAGCGACGTCGCCCTGATCGCGCGGTAGCGGGTGAAGTAGGGCTCCACGCGGAGCACCTCGAGCCCTGCGCCCTGCAGCAGCCGGACCATGTCGCGTTTCGCGAACCAGCGCACGTGCGTGCGGTCGAAGATGCCGGAGCCGCGCCGCGGCCACGTCTTGAGCAGGAGCTGCGAGAAGACGTACACGTTGGCGACGTTGGGCAGCGAGAGCACGACGGCGCCGCCGGGGCGCAGCAGCGTGACCGCCCGGGCGAGCACGTCCTCCGCGTCCGCGAGGTGCTCGAGCACGTCGCTGGCGAGGATGGCGTCGAACGGCCGGCCGCCCAGTTCCGCCGGGTCCAGCTCGCCGAGGTCGCACTCGACGACCCGGTCGAGGCGCTTGCGCGCCTCCTGCGCCGCGCCGGGGTCGCGCTCGACCCCTACGACCTCGCGCGCGCCGGCCTTCTTGAGCATCGCGCCGTTGTGGCCGCCACCGCAGCCGAGGTCGAGCACGCGGAGGCCGCGCGGGTCGATCAGCTGCAGGAAGGCGGGCTTGGCGTCGCGGAAGTAGCGGGAGGGCACGTCCATCGCCGCATCATACCGCGAGCGTCCCGCGGCGGATCAGGGGATCGGCAGGCTGACCAGGTCCGGGTCGGTGCCGGCGGCGTACTCGCGCACCATCGTGGGCTCTCCGTGGTACGTGTACGTCACGGCGAGCGCCCGGCCGAAGGCGATGTCACCCTCCGCCCTCGTGAGCGAGGGGATGGGCTCCGGAGAGCGGAACGCCTCGTCGCCGGACGTCGTGGGGTCGAGCATGAGCAGATGAAGCCTGCCCGCATCGGCCGGCCGATCGTCGACCTCGAGTTCGACCACTTGCGGAGCGTCACCCTTGAAGATCTTGAGGACGGCGAAGCGCTGCAACACTCCGGTCGCCTGACGAGCCTTGGCGAGCACCACGACGGCGAAGCGGTCGAGCTGCTCGGCGAGGCTCTGAGCTGCCGTCTGCGGGGCCTCCTCCGGGGGCGGGGTCACCGCCGCTCCCGGGGTCGTCTCCGTTCCCGGCGCGGTCAACGGGTCGGCAGCCG